>NZ_LSKQ01000270.1 GCF_001557115.1 Erythrobacter sp. CCH5-A1 | reverse complement strand
CGGGTGGTCTGCGTCGCGCGCTAGCGCGACCGCAAACAAGGACTCAATTCACGCTGCCCCGCGCCGGTTCGGGCCGGAACCGCCAGACGCGCATCATCACGCCGACCTTCTCGACCCGCTCCACTCCCGGCACCGCGAGCACGCCGCCCAGCGAGGCGTTCTCGCCCGCCCACAGCCGCTCCCATGCGCGGGCGGCTTCGGCGCGGGTGGCGTGGCCGCCGAGTTCGCGGATGATGCGCAGGATCGTCTCGATCGCGATGACGCGCGGCACATTGGCGCAATAGCTGAAGCCGGGGGTGCCGGTGTCGCTGTCCTCGCGCAGCACCATCTCGTGCCAGTCGAGCTCGGCATACCATTGGAGCGCCTGCCAGCCTTCCGCGATATGCGCCGCGCTGGCAGCGATCTGCACGGGATCGAGCCAGTCGGCGGCGGCAAGCTGCGCGCGCATCCGGGCGCGGTCGAAGGCGGGGTTGGTGTTGGAGGGGTCCTCGACCGCCACGATCCCCGCCGCCGCGACGACCGCCGCCAGCTCCGCCTTGCGCCAGCCGAGCAGCGGGCGCAGCAGGGTGACGTCGGTCCCCTCGATCCGCGTGGACGGACGCACTCCTGCAAGCCCCGCCAGCCCGCTCCCGCGGTTGAGGCGCATCAGCAGGGTCTCGGCCTGGTCGTCGGCATGGTGTGCGGTGGCGACGGCACCCAGCCCCGCCTCGCCCACCCAGCGCGCGAGGGCCGCGTAGCGGGCCGAGCGCGCTTCGGCCTGAAGATTGCCCGGGGCGACGTCGACCTTAAGCGGCGTGAAGGGAATGCCCCGCTCCTGCGCGATCCGCCCCACCAGCGCGACCTCTCCGGCCGCTTCGGGACGCAGGCCGTGGTCGACGCTGGCGACCGCGATGCGCCCGGGGAGCGCCGCATGGGCGAGCAGCAGTAGCGCGAGGCTGTCCGCCCCGCCCGACACCGCCAGCCCCAGCGCCCGCCCTTCGCGCGCGTCCTCGGGCCACAGGCCCGCAAGGTCGGCGGCAAAGCGCAGCCCGTGATCGCTCAGCTGCACTTCACCTTCGCGCGGGTGGTCTGGTATTCGGTCGCGAGGCGGCCCGCGGCGACCAGCGGATAGGTCTCGGCGAATTCGGCGAGCGCGATGCAGGCGCGCTTGGTGTCCTTCATCGCCACCATCGAGGCGCCGAGATAGAGCAGGCTGTCGGGCGCGCGCTCGCCGGCCTTGTTGGCCTGGTAGTTCTTGAGGAACCAGCGCGCCGCGTCCTCGGGCATCCTGTCGTCGAGGAAGGCGCGGCCCAAGAGGTTGCGCCCGTAGCTGATCTTCGAGTGCGTCGGATATTGCTCGACATACTTGGTGAGCTGCTGGCGCGCTTCGGGGTAGAACCCGGCGTTCCAGAGACGGAAGCCGTAGGAATATTCGTCATCGCCCGCGTCGGCCGTCTGCGGCTTGGCGATCGCCTGCACCGCGGCGAGACGCGAGGGGCTGGGCGTGGCGACGGCGGTCGCTACCGGCGCGGTGGTGGCGGGCTTGGGCGGGGTCTGGACGGCGGGCCGCGTGGTGGCCGTCGCCGGCGCGGGGGTGGGCTGCGTGGTGGCGGGCGTCAGGGTTGCGGCAGGCGGG
>NZ_LSKQ01000269.1 GCF_001557115.1 Erythrobacter sp. CCH5-A1 | reverse complement strand
TGCCCGGACGCAAGCCGCAAGGCGCGCTCGCCTTTGCGGGCGACATCGACGCGGATGATGACGAGGAAGCCCCCACCCGCCCGCGCCGCGCCTCTAAGGGTGATGCCGCGTCGTCCCCACTCGCCGAGGAGCGCCCGCGCCGCGCGCCCGAAATCTCCGACCCTTCCGCTCCGCCCAAGCGCGCAGTGGCCGGCAAGACCGCGCAGACCGACATGTTCGCGCCCTTCAGCCTGCCGAGCCTCGACCTTCTCGTCGAGCCCCCGGCGGACAAGGGCCCCAAGCTCGACAAGCTGGCGCTGGAACGCAACGCCCGCCTGCTCGAAAACGTGCTCGACGATTTCAACGTCAAGGGCGAGATCACTGCGGTGCGCACCGGCCCGGTGGTCACCATGTACGAATTGGAGCCCGCCCCCGGCATCAAGGCGAGCCGCGTGGTCGGCCTTGCCGAAGACATCGCCCGCAACATGAGCGCCATCTCCGCGCGCGTCTCGCCGATTCCGGGCCGCACGGTGATGGGTATCGAGCTGCCCAACCAGGACCGCCAGGTGGTGATGCTGAAGGAGCTCGCCGCGGCCGCCGCCTTCGTGGACGCCAAGGGCAACCTGCCGGTGATCCTCGGCAAGGACATCGCGGGCGAGCCGATCATCGCCGACCTCGCCGCGATGCCGCACCTGCTGGTGGCGGGGACCACCGGCAGCGGTAAATCGGTGGGCCTCAACGTCATCCTGCTCTCGCTGCTCTACCGCTTCACGCCGACAGAGCTGCGCCTGATCCTGATCGACCCCAAGGTGCTCGAGCTCAAGACCTACGACGATATCCCGCACCTGCTCTCGCCGGTGGTGACCGAGCCGGCAAAGTCGGTGCGCGCGCTGAAGTGGGCGGTCGAGGAGATGGAGCGGCGCTACCGGATGATGAGCGCGATCAGCTCGCGCAACATCAACTCCTTCAACGAGAAGGTCAGCGCCGCGATCGCCAAGGGCAAGCCCCTGGGGCGGCGGGTGCGCAGCGGCTTCGATCCGGAAACCGGTGACGAACTGTTCGAGGAAGAACAGCTCGATTACCAGCCGCTCCCGCAGATCGTCCTGATCGTCGACGAGCTTGCGGACCTGATGGTCACCGTCGGCAAGGAAATCGAGGTGCTGATCCAGCGCCTTTCGCAGAAATCGCGTGCGGCGGGCATCCACCTCATCATGGCGACGCAGCGGCCTTCGGTGGACGTCATCACCGGCGTCATCAAGGCCAACCTGCCGACCCGTATCAGCTTCAAGGTGACCAGCCGGATCGACAGCCGCACGATCCTCGGCGAGCAGGGGGCCGAGCAGCTGCTGGGCAAGGGCGACATGCTCTACAAGCCCAACACCGGGGCGATGGTGCGCGTGCACGGGCCCTTCGTCTCGGACGAGGAGGTCGAGGCGGTCGCCGATCACTGGCGCGCGCAAGGGGCGCCGACCTATGTCGACGCCGTCACCGAGGAGCCCGAGGAAGGTTTCGGCGGATTCGGCTTCGAGGACGAATTCACCGCCTCGGACAACCCCGAAGAGCGCAAGTACCGCCAGGCCTGCCAGATCGTGTTCGAGAACCAGAAGGCCTCCGGCAGCTGGCTCCAGCGCCAGATGGGCGTGGGCTACAACACCGCGGCCAAGTGGATCGAACGGATGGAGGAAGACGGCTTCGTCGGCCCGGCAAACCACGTCGGCCGCCGCGAGATCTACCGCGACAAGGACGGCAATCCGATCTGATTCTAGCCACCTTCGGTGGCGCAGACCACCCGCCCCGCCTCCCCACC
>NZ_LSKQ01000268.1 GCF_001557115.1 Erythrobacter sp. CCH5-A1 | reverse complement strand
GCACGCGGCGCCAGTCCAGACCCTCGAGCAAAGCACCCAGTTGGGCAGCGGTCAGACGCATCACGCCTTCCTGGATCCGGGGCCATCGGAAGCTGCCTTGCTCCAGCCTCTTGGCCATCAGGCACAGACCTGTTCCGTCCCACCAGATGAGCTTGATCCGGTCGGCACGCTTGGCACGGAACACATAGATCACGCCCGAATAGGGCTTGCCGCCATACTCGGCTGTCGCGCGACAATCAGAATGAGAATGCGCGACAATCAAGATGAGAATCCGGTG
>NZ_LSKQ01000267.1 GCF_001557115.1 Erythrobacter sp. CCH5-A1 | reverse complement strand
GGGATGGTCTCCTGCCGGTCTCCACCCTCGGCGGCGAGTATTTCCGCCATGACGAGGCGGCCAAGGCGTTGGTCGGCACCGACAGCGGCACGACCTATGCCACCGGCGACCGGCTGAAGCTCAAGCTCGCCGAGGCCAATCCGCTGACCGGATCCTTGAAGTTCGTCCTCCCCGATGCCGACACCGGGAAAATCGAGCCGCGCGGCAATCGCCCCCAGGAACGACGTCGCTCACCGGGCAGCGGCCCCAAGACAGCCGGCAAGTTCATGGTCGGCAAGCGCGGGCGGCCGGGCAATATCCGCCATCAGGGTCGCAAGAAGTAGCGCCCCGTCAGGGAACGTGGTCGCTCTTGGTCTCGTCGTAATCGGCGGGGATGACGTAGAGCGGGCAGGGGAGCGAGCCTGCCGCGGCCGAGAAATGCGTCACCAGCGGCCCCGGCGCGGCGCCCTTGGCCGCGCCCAGCACCAGGGCGGCGACCTCGGCATGCTCGGCAAGGAATTCGCTGACGATCTTCTGGCCCTGGCCGATCTTGACCGAGATCGTGGGCATGATCCCGCTCTCCGCCAGCAGACTGCCCGCCACCCCGTGCGCCAGCATCTCCGCCCGGTCGCGCGCCTCGGCCTCGATCGTCGCCTGCACCGCACCGAAGGCGGAGAAGTTCTGCTGCGGCACCAGTGCGAGCAGGTGCACCGCGCCGCCGACCGCCACGGCCCGCCTCGCGGCATAGCGCAGCGCGGCGGTCGCCTCCTCGCTCTCGTCGATGATGACCAGAAATGTGCGCATCGTCTCGGCCCCGTTAGGCCCCGGGGTATCAATGCATTCGTATGGATTGGCAAGGGGCAGCGGCCAACTGCCATTCTGGGCCTTGCCCGACGCTAGGGAATTGGCCAGAGAAACCCGCAGGATCGTACACGGGAGTTACAGCTGATCATGGCCCTCGACATCAAGATGCCGGCTTTGTCGCCCACCATGGAAGAGGGCACGCTTGCCAAGTGGCTGGTGAAGGTGGGGGACACGGTCTCCTCGGGTGACGTGATGGCCGAGATCGAGACCGACAAGGCGACGATGGAGTTCGAGGCGGTCGACGAGGGCGTGATTGCCGAGATCCTGATCGAGGCGGGGACCGAAGGCGTGAAGGTCGGCGCGGTGATCGCGCGGCTTGCGGTCGAGGGCGAGGCAGCGGCGCCTGCGGCTGCACCTGCGCCGGCCGAGGAAGCCCCCGCCGCCGATGGCCCCGCCGCCACGCCGACCGCGCGGAAGATGGCCGGGCAGGCCGGGATCGATCTTGCGGGCATCACCGGCACCGGCCCCAAGGGCAAGATCACCAAGGAGGATGTCGAGGCCGCGATTGCCAAGGGCGGCGGAACCCCTCCGCCTGCCGCACCGGCACCCTCCGCAGCGCCCGCTGCTGCTGCTCCTGCCGCCTCGGGCAACCGCGTCATCGCCTCGCCGCTCGCCAAGCGGATCGCGGCGGACAAGGGGATCGATCTCGCGCAGGTCAAGGGCACCGGCCCCAATGGGCGGATCGTCAAGGAGGACGTCGAGAACTTCACGCCGAGCGCTGCCGCTGCGCCTGCTGCCGCTCCGGCTCCGGCCCCCGCCGCGAGCGCGCCGGCCCCTGCGGCGACCCCTGCACCGGCTCCCGCAGTCGAGGGTGGCGCGCCCTTCGCGGAAGAAAAGCTTTCGGGCGTGCGCAAGGTCATCGCCCGCCGCCTCACCGAGAGCAAGCAGACCGTCCCGCACTTCTACCTCACCATCGACATCCGCCTGGATCCGCTGCTGAAGCTGCGCGCGGAGCTGAACAAATCGCTCGAGCCCGATGGCGTGAAGCTGTCGGTGAACGACCTCCTCATCAAGGCGCTCGCCCGCGCGCTGATCCGTGTGCCGCAGTGCAATGTCAGCTACCACGGCGACACGCTGCGGCGTTACAGCCGCGCCGACATCTCGGTGGCGGTGGCCGCGCCCTCGGGCCTGATCACCCCGGTCATCACCAGCGCCGACACCAAGGGCCTCGCCGCGATCTCGACCGAGATGAAGGCGCTCGCGGGCAAGGCGCGCGACGGCAAGCTGATGCCGCACGAATACCAGGGCGGAACCGCGAGCCTCTCCAACCTCGGCATGTACGGGATCAAGCAGTTCGACGCGGTGATCAACCCGCCGCAGGGCATGATCCTCGCGGTCGGCGCAGGGCAGCAGGCGCCCTATGTGGTGAACGGCGCGATCGAGGTCGCGACGGTGCTCCACGCGAGCGGCAGTTTCGACCACCGCGCCATCGACGGCGCGGACGGCGCGCAGCTGATGGAGGCGCTCAAGAACCTCGTCGAGAATCCGATGGGGCTGGTGGTGTGATTGCGAATGCGGCCAAATAGCCTTCTGGTATCAGCAGTCACTGCTCCAACAGCGGCGATCCTGATCGCAGTTGTTCTTTCCATCTTTGATGGTTGGAAATGGGACAATCCGCTCGGTCTTGCCTACTATACTGTTCTTTTCGTCCTACCATTCACGCTAATGGGTAGCTTCATGGTCATCCTACCGGCTTACCACCTTTCAAAGCGGATACTAAGCCGTCGTGAAAGCCGAACGGCCGTTGTCTTGATCACGTCGGGTATCGTCGGAGCAATCGCGCTTATATTCATTTTTGAACAAATATTTACTGTTGGACTTATTGGCGCGGCGTCCGGCATTGCTACGGCGATAGTGTGGTTGGTGTTGTGCGCGAGGATGGGACGGTCCCCGGCAAATGACTGACCGCTCCCCCCAAATATTCGAGACCGCCGCGCAATCCTCCTCTCCCCTCGCGGGAGAGGAAGGGGCCCGCCGCGCAGCGGTGGGAAGGAGAGGGGGCACGCGCAACCTCTTGCCTCTGGCCAAGAAGATGCGGCGCGAACCGACCGAAGCCGAAGCCAAGCTGTGGTCGGTGCTGAGGGCCGGACGCCTTGGCGAGCTGAAATTCAAGCGCCAGGAGCAGCTGGGCGACTACATCGTCGATTTCGTATGCTTCAGGTCGCGGCTGATTGTCGAGGCTGACGGCTCGCAACACGCCGAAAGTGCGGGCGATGCGGTTCGGGATGAGTGGTTGAAGGCTCAGGGGTTTCGCGTTTTGCGGTTCTGGAACAACGATATTCTCGAGAACCCCGAGGGTGTAGCGCGCGTCATTCTCGACGCAGCGCAGCCCCCTCTCCCCAACCCCTCTCCCACAAGGGGAGAGGGGCTTTGACGCGCGATCACTCTCAATCTCCTCTCCCCCTGCGGGAGAGGAAGGGGCCCGCCGCGCAGCGGTGGGAAGGAGAGGGGACATGACCACCCGCTCTCCCCTCATCCGCGTGACCGCCATGCCCGCCGACACCAACCCCTATGGCGGGGTGTTCGGCGGGTGGCTGATGGCGCAGATGGCATTGGGCGCGGGCAGCCTCGCGAGCCGCGTGGGGCAGGGCAAGGCCGTGGTCGTCTCGGCGACCGACTTTGCCTTTCCGGGCGCGATGGCGGTGGGCGACGAGCTCAGCGTCTATTGCGACCTCCTCGCCACCGGCACCACCTCGCTCACCATCGCCGCCGAGGCCGTCGCGCGCGAGCGTAACGGCGAGGCGACCCAGACCGTCGCGCGCGGAACCTTCAAGTTCGTCCTGATCGGCAAGGACGGCCGCCCGCGGGCGATTGCGCAAAGCGGCACGGCGGCATGAAACATTTTCCTACACGTATCGGCTCTGACATCATGCCCGACATGATCCGCCACAGCCTCTCTTCGCGTGTCTCGCACAACGTTTTGCAGGACAGCTGCGTCGGGGCAGGTTTTCTGCCCTTGTACAGTGTCTCATGTGTCTCATCATTCAGCTTCGGAAGGGATCATCTGAATGTCGGCCTCCTATGACGTGATCGTGCTCGGTTCCGGCCCCGGCGGCTATGTCGCGGCGATCCGCTGCGCGCAGCTCGGGCTCAAGACCGCCATCGTCGAACGCGAAAGCCTCGGCGGCATCTGTTTGAACTGGGGCTGCATCCCGACCAAGGCGATGCTGCGCTCGGCCGAGATCTTCCACTACATGCAGCACGCGGGCGACTATGGCCTCGTCGCGCAGGGGATCGAGGCGGACCTCGCCGCCATCGTCAAGCGCAGCCGCGGGGTGGCGAAACAGCTCAATCAGGGCGTTACGCATCTGATGAAGAAGAACAAGATCACGGTGCACATGGGAACCGGCACGCTGACTGGCCCGACCAGCCTCACCGTGAAGGGCGAGAAGGGCGAGGAGCAGCTCACTGCCAAGCACGTGATCGTCGCCACCGGCGCGCGCGCCCGCGACCTGCCCTTCGCACCCGCGGATGGCAAGCGCGTGTGGACCTATCGCCACGCCATGACCCCCGGCGAGCTTCCGGCCAAGCTGCTGGTGATCGGATCGGGCGCGATCGGCATCGAATTTGCCAGCTTCTACAACGACCTCGGCAGCGAAGTGACGGTGGTGGAGATGCTCGACCGGATCGTGCCGGTGGAGGACGCCGATGTCTCGACCTTCCTCGAGAAGAGCCTCAAGAAGCAGGGCATCACCATCATGACCGGCGCCGGGGTCGAAGCGATCAAGGTCACCGACAAGGGCATCACCGCCACCATCAAGGACAAGGCGGGGGCGAGCGCCACCAGCGACTTCACCCATGTGATCGTCGCCATCGGCATCGTGCCCAACACCGAAGGCATCGGGCTCGACGGGCTAGTCGAGATGGACCGCGGCTTCATCCAGATCGATCCCTATGGCCGAACGAAGTCGAAGGGCCTGTGGGCGATCGGCGACTGCACTCCGGGGCCATGGCTGGCGCACAAGGCGAGCCACGAAGGCGTCACCGCCGCCGAGGCGATTGCGCAGGAGCTGGGCAACACCGACGTCCACCCGCACCCCCTGAACCGCTCTGCGATCCCCGGCTGCACCTACTGCCACCCGCAGATCGCGAGCGTCGGGATGACCGAGGCCAAGGCGAAGGAGGCGGGCTACGAGGTCCGCGTCGGCAGCTTCCCCTTCATCGGCAACGGCAAGGCCATCGCTTTGGGCGAGGTCGAGGGCTTCGTGAAGACCGTGTTCGACGCCAAGACAGGCGAGCTGCTGGGTGCGCACATGGTCGGCGCGGAAGTGACCGAGCTGATCCAGGGCTACACCGTCGGCAAGGTGCTCGAGACCACCGAGGCGGAACTGATGCAGACCATCTTCCCGCACCCGACCCTGTCCGAGATGATGCATGAAAGCGTGCTCGACGCCTACGGGCGGGCGCTGCACTTCTGAGGGGTAAGGCTGCCCGGCACCGTTCGCTTGCGCTGCCGGGCGTTGCGCCCGTGGCTAGGGTCGGCCTGGGCGGAAGGCGAGCTTGTTGAGCCCGTCTATGGGGCGGATGCGAAAGCCGTTCGCCTCCAGCACCGCTTCGATGCCGTCCTCACCCCGCGCGGTTTCGAAGAGGATCGCATCGGTGATGCTCAGGGTCCGCGCGGCGCCCCTCAGGGCCACCGCCTCGGCGCCCTCGAGGTCCATCTTCATGACATGGACCCGCTCCATCCCGGCGGTGATGTCGTCGAGCGTGGTGGTCGTGACGCTGACCGAAACGCCATGTCCGGCGGCATTGTGGCGGATGATCGAGGCCTGACCGAAGTGGCTGTCATCGGGCATGGCGACATCGATGGTCTGCCCCGCCGCATCGCTCAGCGCGTTCTCGACCAGCGCGACATTGGCAAGGCCGTTGAGCGCGATGGTCTGCCGCAGGGAGCGCGCGGTGGCGGGCATCATCTCGACGGCGACGACGCGTCCCTCGGGCCCCGCCATGCGCGCGAAGTTGGCGGTGAAGATGCCGATGTTGGCGCCCGCATCGATTGCCGTGCCGCCGGCCGGCAGATAGGGTGCTACGGCGTCGAGCAGGGGGCGGTGCGTGGTCTGGCGGATGTGGCCGCAATCATCGGTGTTGGCGAGGATGAAGAAGGTGAAGCCCTCCTCCACCACGAGCGTCGCGTCCGAAACAAGCTTCGGCTCGCGCCAGGCCCCGGGCTCGGTGAACAGCCCAGGCAGACCGGCCCGCAGCGAACGCATCAGCACCGCCTGGTCGGCCGGGGTCGCCCCGCGACATTCGGCGAGCAGACCACGCCACAGCCCGAGTCGGTGGACAGCCGAACGCACGCTCCTTTGCGCAAGATCGAGCGGCGCAGGCACGATGGACTTCAGCTGTCGACGCAGGCTCACCCGACCCCTCGCTCCATTCCCGTCTCAAGCGGTCCCCGGATGGCCGCCAACCACTTGCCGCGCACGGGTGGCAGTCGCACTATCACCCGTCAATCGCTGATTTCCGACATTCCTCTTCCCCGTCCGCCACTTGCCGTGGTCAGACAGAGGCCCCCGTTCCCCGCATCCGTTGCAGAACCTTGGCGAGTGTCGGCCGCTGCCCCGTCGCCAGCAGGCTCGCCCGGAACAGCCGCGCGATCATGACGAGCTCGATGGTGATCGACACGACCAGCAGCGCGCCGGTGCCGATCAGCTCCCATGTGGCAATGCCCTGTCCGAGCCGTGCGAGCACCGCAAAGGGGGTCCACAGCGGGACCCATGTGAGGATCTGGACGATCGGCCCGGTGTTACCGGCGATGATTGCCTGAAGCAGGAAGGTGATCGGCAGCAGGATCAGCAGCAGCACCGGCATCATGAAGCCCTGCGCCTCGCTCATCGAATCCGCCATCGATCCGATCGCCACGAAGATCGCCGAAATGGCGATGTAGCCGGCAATGAAGAAGAACAGGATCGCCGCAATGATGCCGGGCGAGGACACCGGTTCGAGCGCGGGCCGGATGAAGTCCGCGATCGTACCTTGGGTGGCGAAGGCGGCCACCCCGGCGCATCCGGCCCACACCGTGATCATCATCAATCCCACGGCAAGGCCGCCCAGAAGCTTGCCATACATCAGCTCTTCCGGGCTGATGCAGGCGAGCAGGCTTTCGATCAGCTTGTTCGAGCGTTCCTCGACCGAACCCTGCAACATCCAGCTGCCCGACAGCATCAGGCTCATCATCAGGATGTAGGCGAGCGCGAGGGGCACGATCGAGCGCACCAGCATCCGCTCACTCGCCCCGCCGCCGGGGGGAGGGGTGTCGATGGCGATGGCGGGCGCGATGGTCTGGACCAGCACAGCACGCTCCCCCGTCACGCCCGATTGCGCCAGCAGGTCCATGCGCAGGCCGGAGGTCAGCACCTCCTGCAGCTTGCTCACGAAGGATGTCCGAACGTCATCAGAGGAGAAAATGATGATCCGGGTATCGGACGGGTAGGCCTGAGGGATCAGCACGATGATCTCGGGCGCAGTGCCGGACTTGCCCTTGGCAAGCATCGGCCGGGCGGTCTGTTCGAAGGATGCCTCGGGCGCATCGGCGAGGGCGCGCGGGGGCGCGATGAAAGTGTAATCGGGTTTGGGAGCCTCGAAGTCCGGCACGCCTCCCGGGCGCACGCGGGCGATCCTGGCCAGCGCCGCCTTGAGGCCGCCGGCAGCGTCGAAGGCCGCAACCTCGGCGGGGCCGTACCAGTAGCTTTCCTTCGCCCATGGCGCAGCGGGGTCCGCGCTCTGCAGGTCGTGGCGCCGCACATAGCGCGACAGCAGGCTCATCAGGCGCCGCTTCTCGTCGAAGGCGAACTGCGCCTCGATCGTTGCGGCCCGCGCGCCGCCCGACCGGTCGACGATCGTCACGCGGGTCGGATCGCGGTTCTCCAGCGTCTCGCCCAGCAGCGGGCCGAGCGCGAGGGCGACGGGGAGGATCAGCAGCGTCAGCCAGAAGCTGCGCAGCTTCAAGATCTGGAGCATCTCGCGCCTGGCGACGAGGAGTACGTTGGCGAGCATCATGGCTTGATCTCCTCGGGGCCCACCAGCTGGACGAACACGTCGTGGAGGCTGGCCTGATGATGGTCCCAGCGGCGCAGGGCAATTCCGTTGGCGGTGCAGTGTTCGAGCACCTCGGCCGGATCGAAGCCCGGGGCGAATTGCATCGACCATTCGCGCCATTCGGGGTCGGCCGAGGGCGTGCTGGTCGCCCCAGATACCCCCGGAAGGCCCGACAGGTCAGCCTTGGCGACCGCGCTCAGCCGCGCGGGCAGCTGCGCGCGCGCCTCGTCGATCGTGCCTTCGAAGCGCTTGCGGCCCTTGCGCAGCAGCAGCAGCCGGTCGCACAGGCGCTCGGCATGCTGCATCACATGGGTCGAGAAGATCACCGCCGCTCCCCGGCGCGAGGCGCTCAGGATTTCCTCTTCGAGCAGGCCCTGGTTGACCGGATCGAGGCCCGAGAACGGCTCGTCGAGCATCAGCAGATCTGGCTCGTTCACCAGCGCGGTCGCCAGCTGCACCTTCTGCGCCATGCCCTTGGACATGTCGCCGATCTTGCTCTTGGCACGTTCGGCCAGTTCGAAACGTTCGAGCAGATCGAGTCCGCGCCGCCGGGCAAGTCCCTCGTCCAGCCCCTTGAGCCGCCCGAAATAGACGATCGTCTCGATCGCGCTCATCCCCGAATAGAGCCCGCGTTCTTCGGGGAGGAAGCCGATCCGGCTGGCCACCCGGCGGCTGGGCGCTTCGCCGAATAGCGCGATGTCGCCGGAGGTCGGGCGCAGGATGTCGAGCACCATGCGCAAGGTCGTGGTCTTGCCGGCACCGTTGCCGCCGAGGAAGCCGAAGATCTCCCCCGCCTCGACTGAAAAGGACAGATCATCGACCGCAAGCAACTGGTCGAAACGCTTCACCAGATGGCGAATTTCCAGAATGGGATTCAAGGCGCGGACCCTTGCGATTGGCATGGCGGGGGGAGGGGGCGTACCGGATGGCGACGCCCCGTCCGGTCATCACTTCTTCTCGGGCACCACCCGAATTTCGACCGGCTGCGCAGCGAGGTAGCGCTTCGCCGCGGCTTGCACATCTGCCGGGGTGATCGCTGCAAGAACCGCGCGCCGCTTGCGCCGCCGTTCGAGCAGCGCGGGATCGCTCTGCGCCTCGGCGACAAGCGACAGCCATCCGCTGTTCTGCGTCTCGCTGCGCTCCAGCCCGGCGGTGATCGGGTTGCGGGCGCGGTCGAAGAGGTCGGTGCTCACCGGCGCGGCGGCAAGTTCGGCCGCGATGGCGCGGACCGCCGCCGCCGTGCTGTCCATCGTCTCGGGCGGCACGGTCATGAAGGCGGTGATATGGCCGAAGCCCTTGTAGGCGAGCGGCGCATAGCTGAAGGCCTGGGGCGAATAGGTTGCGCCCAGTTCCTCGCGCAGCTTTTCGGTAAGGCGCAGGCCCATCACCGCGGCGAGCACGTCGCGGGTCAGATCGCTCTTGAGATCGCGGCCGTCGGTGGTCGCCCAGCTCAGCGTGATCGCGCCCTGATCCGCCGGCCCGGCATGGGTGAGCGTCCTGATCGAGCGGTCGGCGACGAAATTGACCGGCGCGGCATTTGTCACCGTTTCGCTGCGCGCGGCCCGCGGCGGCAGCGCGCCGAGCGTCTCGCCAACGGCCTTGATCGCCGCATCGGGATCGAAGTCCCCGACGAGCCCGAGCGCGAGTGGCCCCTCGGCCAGCTGCGGGGCGACCACGTTGCGCAGGTCATCCATCGTCACCGAGCTGAACCCGGCAATGTCGGTCATCCCCAGACGCGCATCATTACCGGCCAGAACCCCGCCCAGCGAAACCTGCAACACCTGCGCCGCATTGGCGCGGATGTTCTGCGCGATGATCGGGGCGATCCCCGCCCATTGCGCCGCCGTTTCCGGACGCCATCCGGTCGCCGTCAGCCGGGCGCCGAGCAGATCGAGCTGCAGCTCGAGATCGGCCGGCGTGGTCTCGCCATTGGCGAGCAGTGCATCTTCCTCGGCCCCGAGGCTGACGCTGACCGCCTTGCCGGCCAGCACCCGGCGCAGCTCGTCGACATTATGGGCCTTCAGGCCATCGATGCTGGCGAGCACCGGCAGCGATTCGCGCAGGCCCGGCTTGTCCGCGGGGAAGCCCGCAAAGCCGTTCCCGGCGCGCAGCGAGAAGGCGATCTTGCCGGGCTCGAACTGCGTCTGCTTGAGGTTCAGCTGCAGCCCGTTGGCAAAGCGCACCGTACGGATGCCGAGATCGGCGATGGTAGTGTCGGAGACGACCTTTCCGGGCGTTCCCCAATCGCTGTAGGCGAACGTGACCTGTGCCTCCGCGGCGGGCGCAGTGACGGCTACGGCGGTGCTGCGATCGAGCACCGCGGCGATCGCGTCCTTGCCGCCTTCGATCGGCTGCTTGGTCGACACGTGCACCAGCGTCGGCCCGTTCTGCCAGCCCGCGCGGAAGGCGTTGCTGACCGCCTCGGCTGTCATGCTCGGCTCGATCGCCTTGTAGAAGGCAAGGTCCACCTCGGGCGAGAGAAACAATGCGTTTTCGAGGCTGCTCGTCACGAGCGCGTCGGCCAAGCCGCTGCTGGGGCGGCCGGCCGCCTGCTTCACCGCGTTGTCGAGTGCGGTTGCGATATTGGCCTTGGCCTCGGCGATTTCGCCATCGGTGAAGCCGAACTGCGCCGCGCGCCGGACTTCCTGTTCAGCCAGAGCCAGCGTTTCGGCCCACTTGCCGTCCTTGGCGACTGCCAGCAGGCCGAAGGAGCGGGCGGTGCGGAACAGCTTCTGGTCCCCCGACTGCGCGCCCAGCAGCGGCGAATCCGCAGTCCGGGCCAGCGCGTTGATCCGGTTGCTGAGCGCGGTGGTGGCGACGGCCCGCAGAATGTCGTCGCGCGCGGCCTCGGCCGTATTGACCGCTGGCGCCCACGGCGAGAAGCGCTGCAGCTCGACAATCTCGGGAATCGCGGGGTCGACGAAGTTGGCGATCGCCGGAGCGGCGCCGTCGGCAGGCATAGGGCTCTGGTATGGCGCGCGCGCCTTGCCCTTGCCGCGCCAGTCGGAGAAGGTCGCCTTGATCTTCGCTTCCATCGCTGCGACATCGAAATCGCCGACGATCACCAGCGTAGCGCGCTCAGGGCGGTAATACCCCTCGTAGAAACCGCGCAGCTGCTGCGCCGTGATGCCCTTGATCCGTTCGGGGTCGGCCCGCACTCGCTCGCCGACACGCGAGCCGGGCAGGGCGGCCTGGAGATAGTTGGCGATGCGCCGCCGAGCGGGATCGTTGCGCACCTGCGCTTCGCTAAGGATGATGCCGCGCTCGCGTTCGACCGCGGCAGGGGCAATCGTGAGCTCGCCTGCCATGTCGCGGATGACCTTCAGGGCCGTGTCCACCGTCTCGTCATCGGTGCGCGGCAGCGAGAGCATGTAGGTGGTGTAATCGAGCCCGGTCGAGGCGTTTGTGTCCGCGCCGAAGGCAAGGCCGAGCTTCTCGAGCATCGGCAGCAGCTGGCCTTCGGGAATGTTCTTCGATCCGTTGAAGGCCATGTGCTCGACAAAGTGCGCCGCGCCGTTCTCGGCATCGGTCTCCTCACGCGCGCCCGCGGCGATCGAGAAGCGGACGGCGGCTTCGCCCTTGGGGTTGGCGTTGCGCATGATGGCATAACGCATGCCGTTGGGAAGCACGCCGAAGGTGACGGCGGGATCGGCGGGGAAATCGGCGCTGGGGATGTTCCAGGCAGGCACGCCGCCCTGTGCGGCGGCCGGTGCGGCAGCGGGCGCGGCTGCGGTATCCTGCGCCAGCACCGCAGGCGCTGCGGTGAGGCAAAGGGCACTGGCAAGCGCGAGAACGGAAACGCGGCGAAGTGAGCGATGGACGACCCGGTGCATGAAATTCCCCTGTGAACAGCTGCGTTGGCCTTGCAGCACGCGCGAAGGGTGGCGGGGAAACGGAGACATTTCAATCGTGCGCATCGACCGTTTGTCGATTGCCCAAGCGGTTTGGCGACAATTCGGGCATTGTCGGAGTGTGCGCGCCCGCTCCCCGGTCAACGCTCGGGCGCGGGGCTCGTCGTGGCGGGCTGAGCGGTCTCTCCGCCGAGCGCGCGGTAGAGGGTGACGCGGTTGCTCGCCTCGACGAGCCGGGTCGCCAGCAGCGTGCGCTGTGCCTGATAGGCTGCGCGTTGCGCATCGAGGCTGGCGAGAAAGCTCTCGACCCCGCCACGATAGCGCATGTCGGCAAGGCTGAAGGTGTCCTCGGCCGCATCGACGAGCGCGCGGTCGGCGCGCAGCTGCTCGGTGATCGTGCCGCGCCGGGCGAGCGCGTCGGCGACTTCGCGGAAGGCGGTCTGGATCGCGCGCTCGTAACCCGCCACGGCAGCATCGCGCCGGGCTTCGGTCTGGGCCACACCCGCTTGCGCCGCGCCGCCCGCGAAGAGCGAATATCGCACGTTGGCGCCGGCATTGTAGTTGAACGCCGCGCCGGTGAAGAGGTTGGAGAGCACATTGCTCGAAAGCCCCGCCAGCCCCGTCAGCGTGATCCGCGGGAACAGCGCCGCGCGCGCCGCACCGATATCGGCATTGGCGGCGCGCAGCTCGTACTCGGCCTGGAGCACGTCGGGGCGGCGCAGCAGGATCGCGGAGTCGACGCCCGCGGGCAGAGCGCGCACGGCGTCATCGGCCTCGCCCAAGGACTGCGGCAGCAGGCCCACATCGATCGGCGCGCCGACCAGCAGTTGCAGCGCGTTCACATCCTGCGCGAGCGCGGTCTTCTGGCGGGCGATATCGGCCTCGGCGGTGGCGAGCACCTGTTCGGCCTGACGCAGGTCCGTGCGCGGGGCGATCCCGCCATCGAGCCGCAGCCGGGTGAGCTTGACCTGCTCGCGCGCGTTGGCGGCGGTGTCCTCGGCCAGCTTGAGCAGCGAGGCATCGGCGGCGTGGGTCAGCCAGGCATCGGCAATGTCGCCGATCAGCGTCAGGCGTGTCGCGCGCGCGGCGGCCTCGGTCCCGAAAAAGCGGTTCAGCGAGGCATCGGAAAGCGAACGCAGCCGTCCGAACAGATCGATCTCGAAGGCGGTGGTGCTGAGATCGGCGGTGTAGCGCCGCCCCGCGGTAGAGGGACTCGCCGACGGGTTGTTGCCGATGTCGATGTCCTGATTGCGGTTCTGGTTGGCGGTGCCGTTATCGAACTGGGTGCGCCCCGCTGCGGCATCGATGCGCGGGAGTTGGGCGGCGCTCTGGATCCGGTATTGTGCGCGCGCGGCCTCGATATTGGCGGCGGCGATCCGCAGATCGCGGTTATTGGCAAGCGCCAGTTCGATGAGCCGGACGAGCCGGGGATCGGCGAAGACTTCGCGGTAGCTCAGCACCGGCAGCGCGGCCTCGGTCTCGGCGAGATAGGCATCGCCGACCGGCCACGAGACGGGCACCGGCAGGTCGGGCTGGACATATTTGGGCGCCATCGAGCAGCCCGGCACCAGCGCCAGCGTCAGCGCGGCTAGCGCGAAGGCAGGGACCCCGCGCCGCATCATGCCGCGCTCTCCGGCGCCTTGGGGCCGAGGTGCAGCTTCTTCAGCGTATCGCGCGTGGTGCGGCGCACGATCACGAAGAACAGCGGGATGAAGAAGATCGCTAGCACCGTCGCGGTCAGCATCCCGCCGATCACCGAGGTGCCGATCGCGATGCGGCTGTTCGCCCCCGCGCCGCTCGACAGCGCCAGCGGCAGCACGCCGAAGATGAAGGCGAGGCTGGTCATCAGGATCGGGCGCAGGCGCAGCCGCGCAGCCTCGAGCGCGGCATCGATCACCCGGCTCCCGCGTTTCTCGGCCTGCTCGGCGAATTCGATCACGAGGATCGCGTTCTTGGCGGCAAGGCCCATCGTGGTCAGCAGACCGATCTGGAGATAGACGTCGTTCTCCAGCCCCCGCAGCGTCACCGCGAAAACCGCGCCGACCAGCCCCAGGGGGATCACCAGCATCACCGCCACCGGGATCGTCCAGCTTTCGTAGAGCGCCGCAAGGCACAGGAACACCACCAGCAGCGACAGCCCGTAGAGCAGCGGGGCTTGACCCGAGGACAGGCGCTCCTGGAACGACAGGCCTGCCCAAGCGACGCCGACCCCGGGAATCTCCTTCGCCAAGGCCTCGATCCGATCCATCGCCTCGCCCGAACTGCGGCCCGGCGCGGCCTGCCCGTCGAACTGGAAGCTCGGGTAGCCCTGGAAGCGCGAGAGCGTGGTCGGCGTGGTCGACCACTGGCTGGCGGCAAAGGCACTGAAAGGAGCCATCTGGCCGTTGTTGCCGCGCACGAACCACTGCCCGATATCGTCGGGCGTCGCGCGGTAGGGGGCATCGGCCTGCACGAAGACCCGCTTCACCCGCCCGCGGTCGATGAAGTCGTTGACGTATTGCCCGCCCCACGCAGCCGAAAGCGTGGTGTTGACGTCCGCCTGATTGAGTCCGAGCGCGGCCAGGCGCTGCTGATCGATATCGACCCTCAGGGTCTGCGCATCGGGAAGTTCGCTCAGCCGCACGCCCGCCAGCACCGGATCTCCCGAGGCTGCCTCGAGCAGCTTGTCGCGCGCGGCGATGAATTCCTCGCGGGTCATCCCGCTGGTGTTCTGCAGCTGGAGCGTGAAGCCGTTGCTCTGCCCCAGACCGCGGATCGCCGGGGGGACGAGCACGTTCACCTGCGCATCACGGAACGCTCCGAAGGCCTTGGTCGCACGCTGAGTGATCGCACCGGCGCTGTTTTCGGCCCCGGTGCGTTCGGACCAGTCGACGAAGTTGACGAAGCCCTGGCCGGTGTTCTGCCCCGCAGCGCCCTGTCCGCCGCCCGCCACGCTGAACATCACCGCGATGTTGCGGGCCTCGTCGGTGAGCATGTATTTCTCGACCGCCAGCTGCACCTCGCGGGTGCGGCCCTGCGTGGCGCCGGCGGGCAGACGGATCTGGAGCTGGGCCGCGCCCTGATCCTCGGTCGGAAGAAAGCCGGTCGGCAGGCGCACGAACATCAGCGCCAGCAGCACCACGACAATCGCGTAGATCGCAAGGAACAGCCACTTGCGGTCCACCACCCGCGACACGGCACCGACGTAACGATCGGTGCCGCGCGCGAAAGCGCGGTTGAACCCGCTTTGCGCCCGTGCCAGCTGCCGTGCGCCCCACGGCCAGCGACGTTCCAGCCCTCCCGCCTCGGCGGCCTCGCCGTGCCGCTTCTGCCTGAGCAGCGAGGCGGTGAGCGCCGGGCTGAGGATCAGGGCCACCAGCGCCGAAAGCACCATCGCCGCAATGATCGTGATCGAGAACTGGCGGTAGATCACCCCCGTTGATCCGCCGAAGAACGCCATCGGCAGGAACACCGCCGACAGCACCACCGCGATCGCCACCAGCGCCACCTGGATTTCGCCCATCGACTGGATCGTCGCTTCCTTGGGCGTCATCTCGGGGTTTTCCTCGAGCAGGCGCTCGACATTCTCGACCACCACGATCGCATCGTCGACGAGGAGGCCGATGGCGAGCACCAGCCCGAACAGGGTCAGCGTGTTGATGGTGAAGCCCGCCATGTAGAATACCGCGAAGGTGCCCAGCAGCACCACCGGCACCGCGATCGCCGGGATCAGCGTCGCGCGCCAGCTTTGCAGGAACACGAACATCACGAGGACCACCAGCAGGATCGCCTCGATCAGGGTCTGCACCACTTCCTCGATGGAGAGGCGGATGAAGGCGGTCGTGTCGTTGGCGTAGGCGACGTTGTAGCCCGGCGGGAAGCCGGCCTTGGCCTCCTCGACCGCGGCCTTGACCAGATCGGCGGTGGCAAGGGCGTCGGCACCGGGCGCAAGGCTGATCGCAAGGCCCGCGCCGGGATGGCCGTTGATGCGGCTGGAGGCAGCGTAATTTTCCGCCCCAAGCTCGACCCGCGCCACATCGCCGAGCCGCACCACCGCGCCGCTCTGGTCGGCCTTGAGGATGATCGCCTTGAATTCGTCGACGGTGCGCAGCCGCGACTGCGCGGTGACGACGGCGTTGAGGCGGTTGGTCTCGGGCTGCGGCAGGCCGCCGACTTCGCCCGCGGCGATTTCGGTGTTCTGGTTGCGGATCGCGGCGATGATGTCACCCGGCATCAGGCCGACCGCGGCGAGCTTGTTTGGATCGAGCCACACGCGCATCGCATATTGCGAACCGAACACGTTGGTCTCGCCCACGCCCTCGATCCGCGCGAGTTCGTCCTGGAGGTTGGAGACGAGGAAGTCGGAGATGTCGATATTGGTCGACCGGTCGGTCTCGTCATAGATGCCGACGATCATCAGGAAATCGGGGTTCGACTTGGTGACGCGCAACCCCTGCTGCTGCACCTGCTGCGGCAGCCGGGCGAGCGCCTGCTGGACCTGGTTCTGGACCTGCACCTGCGCGATGTCGGGATCGGTCCCCTTGGCGAAGGTGGCGCTGATGTTGACTTGCCCGCGCGCGGTGGAGCTGGAGCTGAAATAGAGCAGGCCGTCGATCCCGGTCAGCTGCTGTTCGATGATCTGGGTGACCGAATTCTCGAGCGTTTCGGCCGATGCGCCGGGGAAGGTCGCGCGGATATTGACCTGCGGCGGGGCGACGTCGGGATATTGCGCGACCGGCAGGAGATAGATCGAACCGAGCCCGGCCAGCATCGTGATGATCGCCAGCACCCAGGCAAAGATCGGCCGTTCGATGAAGATGCGCGACATCGCCCGCGCCTCAGGGCTTGCCGGCGGGCGCGGACCCGGGCTTCGAGGCCGCGATCACCTGCGGCTTGGCGGCAGGCACCGGCTTGATCGGCGCACCGGGCTTGAGCTTGGCGAGGCCCTGCACGATAACCTTGTCGCCGGGCTTCAATCCCGCGGTCACCACCCAGTCGCTGCCGAGCGCGCGCGCGGCGGTGACCTTGCGCTCGGCCGCCTTGTTCCCGGCATCGACCACGAAGACGCTCGCCTCGCCCCGCGCGTTGCGGGTGAGGGCGGGCTGGGGGACGAGGATCGCGCCCCTGTCCACCGCCTGCTCGAAGCGGGCGCGCACGAACATGCCGGGCAGCAGCAGGCCTTGCGGGTTGGGGAAGCGCGCGCGCAATGTCACCGTGCCGGTCCCGGCATCGACCATCACTTCGGAAAACTGCACCTGGCCGCGCTGGGGGTATTCGCTACCGTCCTCGAGCACGAGGGCGACCGAGGCGCTGCCCGGCACCGCGCCGCCCTGCGCGAGCGCGCGGCGCAGCGCGAGCAGTTCGGCGCTCGATTGCTGGATGTCGACGAACACCGGATCGACCCCCTGGATCACCGCCAGCGGTTCGGCCTGGTTGCCGGTGACCAGCGCGCCGACAGTGAACAGCGATCGCCCGATGCGCCCGCTGATCGGAGCGGGCACACGGGTGAACTGCAGGTTGACGTCGGCGGTCTGCAACCGCGCGCGTGCCTGCTGCACGGCGGCCGCCGCCTGCCGCGCGGCGGCGGCAGCGTCGGTATAGTCCTGCATCGCCACCGCCTGCGCCTCGGCCAGCGGCTTCAGCCGTTCGGCCCGGATGCGCGTCGCCTCGGCACTGGCGACCGCGCTGGCGAGGTTCGCGCGGGCCTCGTTGCTGGCCGCGCGGTAGAGGCGGGTGTCGATCTCGTAGAGGGTCTGGCCCGCGCGCACCACTGCGCCCTCGGTGAAGAGGCGACGACGGATCAGCCCGGTGACCTGCGGGCGTACCTCGGACATCTCGAAAGCCGCGATCCGCCCGGCAAGCTCGACCGCAACCGGAACGTCGGACGTCTGGACGACGACATAGCCGACTTCGGGCGGACCTTTCGGGCGCGAATCCTTGGCTGCGTCGGCCGAGCAACCGGCGAGCAACAGGGCGCCCAGTCCGGACAGGGCCAGACGGGCGAAGGGCAACGATGTCACCGGGAGAGGAAACAGAATGGCGGGTTCTCGCTCGTCGTCTTAAGGCCTGTGCGTATCGGTAGTTACGCAATCAACACAATAGAGGCCTATGCGATATGGAGCAAACTGCCACATTTTTCGCTCGCTCTGTCCCGCACCCGGCACTGGCCGGAGCGGGTCAGGAGGTGAGCCGCAGCGCCGCGATCTTCTGGGCGATCTCCTGAAAGCGGGCGGTGAGCGCCGCGCTGTCACTCGCCTGGAAGGCACGACCGGAGGAGGCGCAATCGATCAGGTTCTGCGTCAGCGTGGTCCCGAAGGCGACCACCCACACGGTGATGTTCTCCTGCTTGGCAGCGTTGCAGATCGCCTGAAGGCGCGCGGCGCGACGGTTGAATTCCGTGGTGCCGCTGCCGTTCCCGGTTATGCGCCGGTCCCACCCTTCGATGCCGTGGCTCGAATAGTTGAAGATGTCGTTCACCTGCGCACCATCGGTCATGAACACGAGATGGCGCGCAATCGGATCGCCGTTGGGCGCCGTGGTGTTTTCGGCAGCAAACATGCCGCGCGGCGAGAGGAAGCGGGCGCCCCATATCATGCCGATGTCGTGATAGGTCTGCCCCTGGGGCGTCAGCCCGTCGACATAGGCCTGCAATTGCGAACGCGTGATCGGCGCAAGCTTGCGCGCCGCCGGAGGGCAGACGAAATTGGGCCGCGGAAAGCCCGGATCGGTGGTGGCAACTGCCGAGCGGGTCCAGGCACCATTGGCATAGCGCAGCCATGTCGCGCCGATCAGCGCCGGCCGCCAGCGTTCGGCCTCCGTGTCCGGCACGAGATTGATGTCGAGATCGTAGGCGCCCGAGGGGATCGGGTTGTAGACGTCGGTCTGCACCGTATTGGGCTCTTCGACGCAGCCGCCCCAGCTGACCGAGGTCATGGCGCCGTTGGTGCCGAGCGGCAGATTGATCGAATTGTTGGTGTAGATGCTGGCGAAGGTCACGCTTTCCCAGCCAGCGGGCGAACGCGCCGGATTGGTGATGCCGCAGGGCGCGCTCGTCCCGGTGGTGACCTGGCAGTAGACCCAGTCGCGGAAGCTGGCGGTCACATCGGCTTCGGTCAGCGGCCGTGTCTTGCGGACCCGGGCGCGGCAACCGGCACGGTTGTTGGCGTCCCCGTTGTCCGGCCACTGGTTGAGGACGAATTCGGTCGCCGCGAAGACCTGCCAGGTCTCGTTCGCACCGTCCACGCTCACCGTGTAGCTGCCGGGATAGGTGGTGCACACGCTGCGCGCCGTGGTCCCTTCGGCCCCGTCGGTCCGGTAGCGGTAGTGATCGGTGGTCGGCGAATTGAGGTTCGTTACAAGGCGCGGCAACCACTCTGTCTGGTCCGACACGACAACCACATCGCCGGCCGAGTTGTTGGGATATCGGGCTGCATTGAACCGCGCCACGCGCGACTGGTAGCTGTGGTTCTGCGTCATGTATTCGCGCGGGATCGAAAAGCCGACATTGGCCTGCTGCGAATAGGGCACGATCCCGTAGCGCAGCTGCGCGGCAGGCGAGCTGGCGGCCTGCACCGCATCATAGAAGCTCATCACCGCCGATCGAAGCCCCACGATCTTGGAGCCAGCGCCGCCCCCGCATGCTGTATTATTGGGGCAATCCGCCATCGAGCCGGTCACGTCGAGCACGAACATCACATCGGTGTTGGCGATGTTGACTTCCGAACTGCACGAGACCTGCAGCGAGAAACTGGTGAAGCCGAACACCTGCATGATCGATGTCGGCAAGGTCGCGCTGGCTGTGCCCGAGACGATCCCGCTGCTGTTGGCCGTATATTCGCGTGTCCGGCCTGTGGTGCCGAACATGCCGTCCTCGAAGTTCTGGTCGAAGAAGGCAAACGCGGTCTGGCGGTGGGCGGCGGTGAAGGTATCGGTCAGCATCGCCTGACGTGCAGCCAGAGCACCCGAATCGCACGCTGCCTGAAGCCGGGCCGTAGCCGCATAATAGCGCCCGGCATCGATACCGCCGCCGACGAGAGCAAGGAGCGGCAACATCGCCGCAGCCGTGAGCGCCAGCGTGTTGGCCGCCGTGTCCCGCAGCAGCCGCTGCATGAACGACCCTGCGGCCGGGTTGTCTCGCACCATGGGTTCGCTGCCCCTCACCGGCCCTGCGCGCAGACCGCGCAGACCTTAAAGCCAATGGTGCTGGCCCTAGCGATGCGCGGTAAGCTGGCAGCTAAGCGCCGGATAAGTGGTTCGCCGGGGTGGGGGGTGAGGAGAGCGATGGTGCGGACAGGCCACCTGCCACCCGATACCACTTCATCGCGCGCCGCATATTGGCGGACAGGGTGGGATTCGAACCCACGGTAGGCTTGCACCTACGGCGGTTTTCAAGACCGCTGCCTTAAACCACTCGGCCACCTGTCCTATGCCGAAATCGGCTAGCGCCGAACGGCGGTATTGTCACCTGCGGTGACGTCTCCGGCGCTTGTCGCGCCTCCGACTCCAAGACCGCTGCCTTAAACCACTCGGCCACCTGTCCTACGCCGCAAGCGGCTAGCGCCGAACGGCGGTGTTGTCATCACTCTTCGGTCCGCCAAGGGGGAGAAAGGCGATACGGTTGTTGGGAATTCATCCAAGGTATGACATCCCTAGCCGCATGATTCCCCGCCTCCTTCCTGCCGCCGCGCTCGCCCTTGCCGCGCTTGCCGCGCCGCCCGCCTCGGCGCCGGCGACCGCGCAGGCGAGCACCGACGGGATTCCCTTCGACGCCTATCTTGAGCTGCTCAAGGCCCGCGCCCGCGCGGAGGGCGTGCGCGAGGATACGCTGGACCGGATGACCGCCGGGCTCACCCCCAATCCGCGGGTGATCGCGCTCGACAACAACCAGCCCGGCAGCGCCACCACGCGCGGCTATCCGCCGATGTCGGACTATATCCGCACCCATGTCGATGCCGCGCGGATCGGCGGCGGGAGGGCGGTCTATGCCCAGAACCGGAGCACGCTTGCCGCGATCGAGGCGCGCTATGGCGTGCCTGCGCCGATCATCCTCGCGATCTTCGGGCACGAGACCAGCTATGGCCGCGTCAAGGGCGACTTCGACCTTGCCCGCAGCCTCGCCACCCTCGCCTGGGAGGGCCGTCGCCGCGAGCTCTTCGCGGGCGAGTTCGTGGCGCTGATGAAGATCGCCGAGAAGGGCTTCGCGCGCGAACAACTGGTCGGCTCCTACGCCGGGGCCTTCGGCAATCCGCAGTTCCTGCCCAGCGTCTACCTGCGCCTTGCGACCGACGGCGACGGGGACGGGCGCGCCGACATCTTCACCAACCGGGCCGACACCTTCGCTTCGATCGCCAACTATTTCCGCGATGCGGGATGGCGCCAGGGCGAACCGTGGGGCGTGCCCGCCGCAGTGCCGCAGGGCTTCGACGTCTCGGCCTATCGCACCCGGCTCGTTTCGCCCGTCTGCCCTCGCGTGCATGAAAGGCTCAGCCGCTGGATGACGGTCGCCGAATGGCGCGCGGCGGGGATCGAGCCGCTGCGTCCGCTCGGCGACAATGTGATGACCGCGTTTTTCCAGCCCGACGGTCCCGGCACCCGCGCCTGGCTGCTCACCGGCAACTACCGCGCGATCCTCGAATACAACTGCTCGAGCTATTATGCCTTGAGCGTCGGGTTGCTGGCTGACGAAATCGTGAACTGATGCGCGCGCCCGCCTCGCCAAGGGGCAAGGGGGCCGATATAGGCCGGGGCGTGATGCTCTTCCGAATGCTGCCGCTTGCCCTGTCGCTGCTTGCCTTTGCCGTGAGCGTGCCCGCCCGCGCGGTGATGCCCGATGCAGGCGCGATGCTCCCTCCGGTACTCCCCGCAGTCCCCACCAGTGCCGAGGCGCCGGTCGCGCTGCTGGTCGATCTGGGGAGCGGACAGGTGCTCCACGCGCGCCGTCCCGATGCGCGCTTCATGCCGGCGTCCGTCACCAAGGTGATGACGCTCTACCTCGCCTTCGAGCTTATCGCGCAACGAAGGCTGGACCCCGCACAGGTCTTCACCATGAGCCCCGCCATCGCACGCGACTGGCGGCGGGTGGGATCGACGATGTTCCTGGATAGCGGCGAGCGGGTGCAGGTCGATGACCTGCTGCTCGGCATCGCCAATGTCTCGGCCAATGACGGGGCGGCGGTGCTCGCCGAAGGTCAGGCCGGATCAGTCGCGGCATGGACCGCGATGATGAACCAGACCGCGCTCGGGATCGGGATGACCGGGAGCCACTTCGCCAGCCCCAACGGCTGGCCCGACGAGGGCCGCACCTTCACCACCGCGAGCGACCTCGCCCTGCTCGCCCGGGCAATGATCACGCGGCATCCCGACAAGTTCGGCTACTACATCGGCCGCGCCGGGTTTGATTACAAAGGCATCGCGCAAGTCAACCACGATCCGATGATCGGACGGGTGCCCGGGGCGGACGGGATCAAGACCGGCTTCACCAACGAAGCGGGCTTCTCCTACCTCGGCACCGCGCGGCGTAACGGCCAGCGGCTGGTGCTGGTGCTGGCGGGCGTGCCCAACGGGCGGCTGCGCGCGCGGGTGGCGCGGGCCTATGTCGAGTGGGGCTTCTCCGCCTTCGAGCGCCGCCAGCTGTTCGGGCCGGGGGCAGTGGTGGGCGAGGCGCGGGTGCAGGATGGCGACGCGCGCTCGCTGGCATTGAAGGCCGCCGGGCCGGTCGCGATCAATCTGCCCAAGGGCAGCGACAGCCCGCTTGCCGCAACGATCCGCTACGAGGGGCCGCTGAAGGCACCGATCGCGGCCGGGCAGGAAGTCGCCGTGCTCGAAGTCACCGCCGAGGGCGTCGCGCCGGCGCGCATCCCGCTCTACGCGGCGGAAAGCGTGGGCACCGCCGGGCCGCTCGACCGGATCGTCAACGCGGCCATGGGCCTGTTCTCATGAGCGGGCCGGGCCGCTTCATCGCCTTCGAGGGCGGGGAGGGGGCGGGCAAGTCCACCCAGGCGCGGCTGCTGGCCGAGGCCCTGCGCGCGCGCGGGCTCGGCGTGGTCGTCACCCGCGAGCCGGGCGGCACGCCGGGCGCCGAGGCGATCCGCGCGCTGCTGCTTGCGCCTCCCGGAGAGGGCTGGCCGCCGCAGGCCGAGGCCCTGCTCTTCGCCGCCGCGCGTGCCGATCATGTCGCCCACCTGATCCGCCCGGCGCTCGCGCGCGGCGAATGGGTGATCTGCGACCGCTTCGTCGATTCAAGCCGCGCCTATCAGGGCGGGGCGGGGGGGCTCGGGGACGATGCCATCACCGCGCTCCACGCCTTCGGCAGCGACGGCTTGCGGCCCGACCGGGTGATCCTGCTCGAAGGCGACGAGGCAGCATTGGCCGGAAGGCTCGCCGCGCGGGGGGAGGCGGCCGACGCCATCGAGGGCCGACCGGCGGAATACCACCGCGCCGTCGCCGCCGCCTTCCGCAGGCTCGCCGAAGCCGACCCGCAGGGCTTCGCAAGGATCGACGCCATCGGCGATCCGCAAGAGGTCCACGCCCGCATCCTCGCCGCATTGGGAGACCTGCTCCCGTGACCGACTGGCCCAACCACGCCGAAGCCTGGCGCGCCTGGCGCGATGCGCTGGCGGGCGAGCGGATGCATCACGGCTGGCTGCTGGCGGGCAAGGCGGGGCTGGGCAAGCGCGACTTCGCCATGGCCGCCGCGCGCGAGTTGGTGGCCGAACCCGGCGTGCCGCAGCCCGCAGGCGAGCACCCCGACATCATCACCCTCACCTACGGCCCCAAGGACGACAAGGGCGAGAAAGCGCAGGCCGAGGGCAAGCCCTTTGAACTCGCCCGCTCGATCCGCATCAAGCAGATCCGCGCGATGCAGCGCCGCCTGACGACCCGACCCACTTTGGGCAGCCGCCGCGCGATCATCATCGACCCGGCCGACGATCTGGAGCGCAACGCCGCCAACGCGCTGCTCAAGAGCCTTGAGGAACCGCCCGCGGGGACCTTCTTCCTGCTCGTCACCCACCGCCCTGCGCGACTGCTGCCGACGATCCGTTCGCGCTGCCGGACTTTGCGCTTCCCGGTGCTGACCGACAGCCAGCTGGGCGCGATGCTGCACGCGGCCGGCCTTCCCTCGGACCCGCAGGCGATCGCGGCAGCGGAGGGCTCCTTCGGCGCGGCGGTGCGCTTTGCCGAGGAAGACCTCGCACCCATCGCCCGCGCCATCTCGACGCTGCTCGCAAGCGGCGACAACGGGATGACCGGGCGCGGCGAGCTGGCCCGGCTGATCGGCCCGCGCGCATCGCGCGAGCGAGTGCAAGCGGTGTTCGACCTTGCCCAGTCCCTTGCCGCCCGCGCCGCGCGTGTCGCCGAGGACCCGGCCCGCCGCGCGCGGCTGATCGAGACCCACGCGGCCCTCGTCCAGCTCGCCGCCGAAGCGCCCACGGCCAATTTCGATCCCTCCCTGCTCCCCTTCGAGATCGGCAGCTTGCTTGTCGCCGCCGCCCCCGCTAGCGAACCGGCCCATGGCTGAGACGACCCCCTTCTACATCACCACCGCGATCAGCTACCCCAACGGGAAGCCGCATATCGGCCACGCCTACGAGGCGATCGCGGCCGACGTGATCGCGCGCTTCCAGCGCCTTTCCGGCCGCCGCGTCAGGTTCCAGACCGGAACGGACGAGCACGGGCTCAAGATGGCTCGCAAGGCCGAGGAGCAGAGCCGCACTCCGTCCGACCTTGCAGACGAAATGTCGGGCTATTTCCGTGCCATGTGCGACGCTCTCAACGTGTCCTATGACCGTTTCATCCGCACCTCGGAGCCCGATCACCACCGCGCCAGCCAGGCGATCTGGCAGGCGATGGAGGCCAATGGCGATCTCTACCTCGATCGCTACGAAGGCTGGTACTCGGTCCGCGACGAGGCCTATTACGACGAGAGCGAACTGGTCGAGGGCGAGGGGGGCGATAAGCTTTCCCCGCAGGGCACGCCGGTCGAGTGGACGGTCGAAGAGAGCTGGTTCTTCCGCCTCTCGAAGTATCAGGACCAACTGCTTGAATTGCTGAAGAGCCCGGGCTTCCTCGAGCCGGCAAGCCGCCGCAACGAGATGATCGCATTTGTAGAGCAGGGGCTGCGCGATCTTTCGGTCAGCCGCACCTCCTTCGACTGGGGGGTGAAGGTGCCGGGCAGCGACGGGCACGTCATGTATGTGTGGGTCGATGCGCTCACCAATTATCTGACCGGCCTCGGCTATCCAGACGACATGGGCGACCTGTGGCCCGCCAGCCTGCACCTGATCGGCAAGGACATCGTGCGCTTCCACACGATCTACTGGCCGGCCTTCCTGATGAGCGCCAAGCTGCCGGTGCCGCAGAAGGTGTTCGGCCACGGGTTCCTGCTCAATCGCGGGCAGAAGGAATCGAAGTCGCTCGGCAATGTCACCGACCCGCTGGAACTGGCCGACCGCTTCGGGGTGGACGCCTTGCGCTACTTCCTGATGCGTGAAGTCGCCTTCGGACAAGATGGCAGCTATTCGCCCGAGGCGATTGTTCTGCGGGCGAATGCTGAACTGGCGAACAGCTTCGGCAATCTGGCGCAGCGGACGCTGTCGATGATCGTGAAGAACATGGATGGGAAGCTTGAAGCCTTTGAGCAGGCTGATCCGGACGTGACCTTGCTGACCACGGTGAAGATCGCTTGCGAAACCGAGCTCCCACGCGAATTCAATGCGTTGAGCTTCTCCACCGGGATCGAGGCCTGGATGCGCGCCGTCTATGCCTGCAACCAGTATGTCGACGAACAGGCGCCCTGGGGCCTCAAGAAGACCGATCCTGCGCGGATGAAGGCCGTGCTGCAATCCCTGTTCGTGGCGCTGCGCGATCTCGCCATCGCGATCCAGCCCGTGGTGCCGAGCAAGGCTGCGGCGCTGCTCGATCAGCTCGGCATCCCCGAGGGCGAGCGCAGCTATGCGGCACTCGCTGACACCGATTGGTTCAACCGCCTCGTCGCAAGCGGCTTCACCGTCACTTCGCCGACCCCGCTGTTTCCCCGCCTCGAACTGCCCGCCGACGAGGCCGCGTGATGCTGGTCGATAGCCACTGCCACCTCGAGTACAAGGGCCTCGTCGAGGATCGTGAGGGGGTGCTGGCGCGCGCACGGGCGGCCGGCGTGGGGGCCTTCCTCAATATCTCGACCCGTCAGAGCGAGTGGGATCAGGTCGTCGGCACCGCCGCGCGCGAACCCGATGTCTTCGCCAGCGTCGGCATCCACCCGCACGAGGCCGACGCGCATCAGGACCTCGGTCGCGCCGCACTGCTGGATGCCACTCGCCACCCCAAGGTCATCGCAATCGGCGAAACCGGGCTCGACTACTATTACGACAAGTCGGACAGAGAGGCGCAGAAGCGCTTGTTCCGCATGCACATCGACGTCGCACGCGAGACGCAGCTGCCGCTCATCATCCACACCCGCGACGCCGAGGACGACACCCACGCGATCCTCGCCGAGGAGATGGGGCAGGGGGCCTTCCCTGCGCTGATCCACTGCTTCACCGCCTCCGCCGATTTTGCAGAGAAGGTGCTGGCGCTGGGGCTAACGATCTCGCTCTCGGGCATCGTGACTTTCAAGAATGCCAAGGACTTGCAGGAAGTTGCCAAGATTATCCCTGAAGACAAGCTCCTGGTCGAAACCGACAGCCCCTTCCTCGCCCCGGTTCCGCATCGGGGGAGGGTGTGCGAGCCGGCCTATGTGGCGGACACTGCTGCCTTCGTCGCGGGCCTGCGGGGAACGGATGTAGAACACCTCAAGCAGGTTACCACCGCCAATTTCTTCAACCTTTTCAGCAAGGCGCGCGCATGAAACTGGTGATGCTCGGCTCGGGCACCTCGACCGGGGTGCCGCGGCTGGGCGGGCCGGACGGCACGGGCGACTGGGGCGATTGCGATCCCGAAGAACCGAGGAACCGCCGCACGCGGGTTTCGATCCTCGTCGAAAGCGAAGAAGGCAAAAGACTGCTGGTCGACACCTCGAGCGATTGCCGGGCGCAGCTGCTTGCCAACCGCATCGGGCATATCGACGCCGTATTCTGGACGCATGACCATGCCGATCACTGTCACGGCATCGATGACCTGAGGGTGCTGCGCTACGGCCGCGGCGGGCCGATCCCGGGGTTTGCTTCGGCCGAAACCGTGCGGCGGCTGCGCAACCGCTTCGGCTATGTCTTCGCCGGTCAGGACGGTTACCCGACGATCTGCACGATCGACACATTGGACCGGCTGCGGATGATCGCCGGTTTCGGCGTGGACTGGTGCCAAATGGCACACGGGCCCGGCGAGACCACCGCGTATCGCTTTGAAGCAGATGGCAAGAGCATTGGTTATGCCACGGATTTCAGTGAAATTTCCGACGAGATGGTCGACCTTTTCTACAAGGTCGACATCCTCGTGAGCGATTGTCTGCGCCGCGAGCCGCATCCGACCCATGCACATCTCGGCATGGCGATCGAGCTGGGCACACGCTGCAAGGCTGGCCGCGTGGTGCTGAGCCATCTCGACAAGAGCATGGATTACGCTGCGCTGTGCGCCGAAGTCCCGGACTTCGTTACTGTGGGCTATGACGGGCTGGAGATCATCGCATGAACAGCGAACTTGTGCTGCCGCTGGTGGCCAGCATCGGCTGGCTGATCCTGGCAATGAGCGCGCTTGCTTCGCACCGGCTGCAATGGAGCCAGCTGGTCAAGATGGCGCTCGGCTGGGTGGTGATCTTCGGCGGCATCTACGTGATCGTGGAGTGGTTCCTCTATGTGCAGGGTTCCGCATCTTCGTTGATGTAGATTTTACATAATATATATTATCCATCTTGAGGATTGTAGGCGCTAAATAGAAATGACACCCCTCTGCTAGATAGAGATGACACCCTCGGGCGTCTACCAGCGGAGCAACGGTGGCATGGTTCTCTCGGCGGATGGGAGAACGCTTCTATGACGGTGCTGGCAATGAGCGATGGCGAGCTTTCACGCTTTGATACGTTGATGCGGGTCGAGCGCGGCGAACTTCGGGTTGAGGATGCGGCTGCGTTGCTCGGGCTGAAGCGTCGTCAGGTCTTCCGACTGCTTGACCGGCTGCGGAGCGATGGCGCTGCGGGTTTGATGTCTCGCAAGCGCGGCAGGCCAAGCAACCGGCGCCATAGCGACGCCTTTCGAGAACAGATCATCGCGATCGTACGCGAGCACTACCACGACTTTGGTCCCACCTTGGCGCGCGAGTATCTCATTGAACGCCATGAGATAACGGTCTCCTGCGAGACGCTTCGCCAGCTGATGATTCAGGCTGGCCTTTGGAAGGATCGTGATGCGCGCCGGCCGCGACCCTATCAGCCGCGTTATCGGCGGGACTGCCGCGGCGAGCTGATCCAGGTTGATGGTTCAAAGCACTGGTGGTTCGAGGATCGCGGGCCGCAGAGCACGCTCTTGGTGTTTATCGATGATGCGACCAGCGAGCTGATGCACCTGAGGATGGTCGAGAGCGAGAGCACCTTTGCGTACATGGATGCGATGGCCGCCTATATCGAGGCGCATGGCAAGCCGGTGGCGCTTTATTCCGACAAGCACGGCGTGTTCCGCAACAACACGGCTTCGGCCAATGGCGATGGCATGACCCATTTTGGGCGGGCGCTGGAGAAGCTCAACATCGACATCATCTGCGCCCACTCGCCGCAGGCCAAGGGACGGGTTGAACGCGCCAACGGCACGTTGCAGGATCGCCTGGTCAAGGCGATGAGGCTCGAGGGTATCTCCACCATTGCCGAGGCCAATGCGTTCCTGCCGGGCTATATGGCGCGCTATAATCAGCGCTTTGCCAAGGCTCCGTTTGACTCGCGCGATGTGCATCGCCCCCTCGCCCTGCATGAGGATCTCAAGGCGGCGATGGTCTGGCGTGAGCAGCGTACTGTGACCCGTGCCCTGACGCTGCATTACAACAAGATGCTTATCATCCTCGATCCGACCGAGGTCAGTCGGCCTCTGGTGGGCAAGCGGGTTGATGTATGCGAGTATCCTGACGGCGGGCTGGAGATCCGGTACGGCGTTGACGTTCTGCCCTATCGGGTGTTCGACAAGATCCGGCAGGTAAACCAGGCGGCGATCGTCGAGAACAAGCACCTCGATGCGGCCTTGGCGATGGCGAAGCTGATCCAGGAGCAGTTGCCGCCGAGGAGACGCAACCTCAATGAGCCGAGCCGCCGATCGCAAGGCGCGCACATGTTCTCTGATCCGCAACCGCCCGCAGGAGAACCGATCAAGCGCAAGCGCGGTCGGCCTCCCCTTCCCCGGCTCACACCGATCGACGCGGTGCGCCGCCAGTTGGAGAGCATGTGAGGGGGCCCGCTGCCTTCGCAGCGGGTCCGGGGTTTTTTGATCGCCAGGGCAGCGCACCAGCGGGGGCTACGCTGCACGAAATGGAGGGGTTCCGCGCAGCCCCCGCTGCATCAGGCAGTGACATCTCTATCTAGCGGAAATAGTGTCTTGTCTAAATTGCAGAGACAAGGATCGGGATGAGCGACACCCCCCATCAGCCCCCTATCGATCGCTTGCTCGCCATCATGGCCCGCCTGCGCGATCCCGAGCGCGGCTGCGGATGGGATCTTGCGCAGAACTTCGCCACCATCGCGCCCTATACGATCGAGGAAGCCTACGAAGTCGCCGACGCGATCGAGCGCGGCGACATGGCCGAGCTCAAGTCGGAACTGGGCGACCTGCTGCTCCAGGTCGTGTTCCACGCCCGCATGGCCGAGGAAGCCGGCCTGTTCAGCTTCGACGATGTCGCCGCCGCCATCTCCGACAAGATGGAAGCCCGGCACCCGCACATCTTCGGCGACGAAACCGGGACTATGGACAATGCCCGCTGGGAGGATCTCAAGGCCGGCGAACGCGCCACGGCCGGGGCGACAAGCGCGATGGACGGCGTCGCCCGCGCTCTCCCGGCGCTGCTGCGCTCCGAGAAGCTGCAAAAGCGGGCTGCTCGGGTCGGATTCGAGTGGCACGACGTGAAAGGTCCGCGCGACAAGCTGCTGGAAGAATTGCAGGAACTCGAAGAAGCCGATGAGCCTGATCGGCTGATGGAGGCCGGCGACGTGCTGTTCGTCGCGGTCAATATCGTGCGCCGTTACGGAGTCGATGCCGAGGAAGCCTTGCGCGCCGCCAACGCCAAGTTCGAACGCCGTTTCCGCGCAATGGAGCGGCTGGCGGCAGAAGCGGGACAGGACTTCGCCGCGCTCTCCCTCGACGACCAGGAAGCCTGGTGGCAGGCTGTCAAAAAGGCCGAGAAAGCCGCCTCAAAGGCTTGAAAACTGGCCCAGTTCCTTCGGATTCAAGCGCACTGTCAAGCGCCGCATCGGCCCCTCTTCGCTCTCGCCCCCGTCATCCTCGGCGATCACGTCACCATGCGCGTGGAGCCAGGCGATGCGGCGGCCATCGCTCACCGGCAGAAGGAAACTCACCTCTCGCGCCCCGCCGGTCAGCAGCCGGGCGAGTTCGGCCTCGAGCAGGTCCACCCCCTTCCCCGTCGCCGCCGAGAGGATTACCGCCCCCTGCCCTTCCGCCGCTTCGCGCAGTTCTCCAAGCGAATCAGCATCCAACAGGTCACACTTGTTCCACACTTCGAGGATCGGAATGGAGCTCGACCCGGTCTCTGCATCGACCACGCCGAGATCGGCGAGCACGTCCAGCACCTGCTTCTTCTGGGCTGCGTGCGAGGGATTGGCCATGTCGCGCACGTGGCAGATGACATCGGCCGCGGTGACCTCCTCCAGCGTCGCACGGAAGGCGGCGACGAGCTGCGTCGGAAGGTCGGAGATGAAGCCCACGGTGTCCGAGAGGATCGCCTTTTCGACCCCCGGCAGGCCAATGGCACGCATCGTCGGATCGAGCGTCGCGAAGAGCAAATCTTCGGCCATCACCTCGGCACCGGTCAGGCGGTTGAACAGGGTCGACTTGCCCGCGTTGGTGTAGCCCACGAGCGCCACCACCGGCCACGGCGCCCTCCCCCGCCGGTCGCGGTGCAAGGCGCGGGTCTTCTTGACCTGTTCGAGGTCGCGCCGAAGCCGGCCCATGCGTTGGCGGATCATCCGGCGGTCGGCCTCGATCTGGGTTTCGCCCGGCCCGCCGAGGAAGCCGAAGCCGCCGCGCTGGCGCTCAAGGTGGGTCCAGCTCCTCACCAACCGGCTCTGCTGGTAATCGAGATGCGCCAGCTCGACCTGCAAGCGCCCTTCCGCCGTTGCCGCGCGCTCGCCGAAGATCTCGAGGATCAGACCCGTCCGGTCGATCACCTTGCGCTTCAACCGGTCCTCGAGGTTGCGCTGCTGGATCGGAGTCAGCGCGCCGTCGACGATCACCAGCTCGGCCTCGTGCTGCGCGCACCAGATGCCGATATTCTCGACCTGCCCCGAGCCGAACAGCGTGTTGGGCTGCATCTGGCGCACCGGCAGCACGGCGGAATGGGCGATCACCACGCCGATCGCGAGCGCCAGCCCCTCAGCCTCGGCCAGGCGCTCGGCCGGGTCGAGATCGTAGCGGATCGCGCGGATGTCAGGACACAGGACAAGGGCCCGCGCACCGCGGGTCACCTCGTCCTGAAACTCGCTGTCGAAGCTCAGTCGTCTATCCCGTCGTCTTCGCCGTCATCGTCGTCATCGACACTGAGGTCGACGGGCGATGCGGGCTGGATGGTCGAGACGGCGTGCTTGTAGGCCAGCTGCACTGCGCCGTCGCGCTCGAGCAGCATGCAGAACAGGTCATAGGCGGCGATCCGGCCTTGCAGCATCACGCCGTTGACGAGGAACATGGTAACCTGCACCTCGGCCTCGGCGACGCGGCTGAGGAAGATGTCCTGGAGCATCTTCTGCTTCTTGCCGCCGGCCTGGCTGCCGAACTGCGCCGGATCGAGCGAGGTGCCGGGCATGATCGTGCTGATCGCATGCTTGTAGACCAGCTGCGACTGGCCATCGCGGCGCAGCAGGATCGAGAAATTGTCAAACCAGGTGACGATGCCCTGCAGCTTCACGCCCTTCACCAGGAACATGGTGACGGGGATCTTGTGCTTGCGCAGCAGGTTGAGGAAGGCGTCCTGCAGGTTGCCGCCGAGGCGGACCGGGGCGCCGCCGCTCTTGCTTTCGCTTTCGGCGGGGGCCGCGGGGCGGGAAACCGGACGGGGGGAGAGCGTTCGCCCGCTGGACATGGTCGTGGCTCCTGTTCTTGGCGGCCGGCCTATTTGTCGGTCCGCAGGGTTCGCGGCGCCGAAAGGGGCTGGGCACAGCGGCGCGATAAACCCTTAATGGCGCTTGCACGGCGGCGCGACAAGGCTTGTTTTTGCCACGAATTGCTATGCGATGCGCTTGGCTAGTCGTCCTCCTCGCGCCGGTCGGCCATGCCGAGCAGCTTCAGTTTGCGGTGCAGCGCCGAGCGTTCCATGCCGATGAAGCTCGCGGTCTTGGAGATATTGCCCGAGAAACGGCGGATCTGGATCGAGAGATATTCGCGCTCGAAACTGACCCGTGCCTCGCGCAGCGGCACGCCCATGATCGCGGTCAGGCTGTCGCTGGCAAGGCCGATCTGGCCGCCAATGATCTCGGGCGGGAGCATGTCGGGTTCGACCATGCCGAGCCTCTCGCGCGGGGTCATGATGATCGTGCGCTCGACCACATTGCGCAACTGGCGGACGTTGCCGGGCCAGTCATAGGCCTGGAGCGCCGCCATCGCCTCGGTGGAAATCTCGGGCGGGGAAAGGCCCTGATCGTTCGAATAGCGGGTGAAGAAATGCTCCGCGAGCGCAGGGATATCCTCGCGCCGCTGGGCAAGCGAGGGGATCGTCACCGGCACCACGTTGAGTCGGTAGAACAGGTCTTCGCGGAACCGCTTCTCAGCCATTTCGACGGTGAGGTCGCGGGTGGTCGAGGACACGACCCGCACGTCGACGCCGATCTGGCGGGTGCCGCCGACGCGCACGAAGCTCTGGTCAGTCAGCACCCGCAGAATGCGCGCCTGGGTGGACAATGGCATGTCGGCGATCTCGTCGAGATAGAGCGTGCCGCCATCGGCCATCTCGAGCAGGCCCGGGCGCACCTGCTTGCCATTGACCTCCTCGCCGAACAGCTCCTGTTCGAAGCGTTCGGGGGTGATGCGCGCCGAGTTGACGAGGACGAAGGCCCCGTTTGCCCGCGTGCTCCAGGCGTGCAGCAGACGCGCGGCGACTTCCTTGCCCGCGCCGGCCGGCCCTGAAATGAGCACCCGGCTGCCGGTGCTAGCAACCCGCTTCACCGTCGCGCGCACGGCATTGATGGCGGGCGAGTTTCCAGTGAATTCGGCGCTGCCCCAGCTCCCTTCGCGCAGGCGGCTGTTCTCGCGGCGCAGGCGCTCGGTCTCGGTCGCGCGTTCGACGAGGAGCAGTAGGCGCTCGGCTTCGAAGGGCTTCTCGATGAAGTCCATCGCCCCGCGCCCGACCGCGGCGACCGCGGTGTCGATATTGCCGTGGCCCGAGAAGATGATGACCGGCAGGTTCGGCTCGCGCGCCTTGATCGCATCAAGCAGTTCGAGCCCGTCCATCGCGCTGCCGTGCAGCCACACGTCAAGCAGCACAAGCGAGGGACGGCGCTCGTCGATCGCGGCGAGCGCCTCGGTGCTGTCGGCGGCGGTGCGACAGGCGTAGCCCTCGTCGCCGAGCACGCCGGCCACCAGGTCGCGGATATCGCGTTCATCGTCGACGATCAGGATTTCGAGCGCCATCAGGCGGCTCCTTTACGGGTTGGTTTCGGGGGGAATGAAAACGCAATCATGCCAACCCATCCTCGATGGGAGCAGGATTGCGCGCGAAGCTGAGGCTGACGCGGGTGCCACCGCCGGGCGCGCTGGCGAAGCTCATGTCACCGCCGTGCTCGTCGACGATCTTGTTGACGATGGCGAGCCCGAGGCCGGTGCCCTTCTCGCGGGTGGTGACATAGGGCTGGGTAAGTCTTTCGGGATTGGCGGGAAGGCCGATGCCGTTATCCTCGATGGTGACGGTGATCGCCTCTCCCGCGTCGCGCATGGTGACGGCGATCTCGCCGGCAAAGGCGCCCTTGGCCTCGGCCGCACGCGCTTCGACCGCCTCGACCGCGTTCTTGAGCACATTGGTCATCGCCTGGCCGAACTGATGCCGGTCGCAGCGGATCTCGCGGTCGATCAGCTCGGAGGAGGCGACGCTGAAGGCGATGCCCGAATGCGCCACTTCCTGCAGAAACACCGCCTGCCGCACCAGATCGAGCGCATCTTCGTCGCGGAACACCGGTTTGGGCAGCCGCGCGAAGGAGGAGAATTCGTCGACCATGGTCCTGAGGTCGCCGACCTGCCGGACGATGGTATTGGTGAGATCGTCGAACAGCTCGCGGTCCTCGTCGGTCACCTGCTTGCGGTAGCGGCGCTTGAGGCGCTCGGTGGCCAGCTGGATCGGAGTGAGCGGGTTCTTGATCTCGTGGGCGATGCGCCGGGCGACGTCGGACCATGCGGCCTGGCGCTGGTCGAGCAGCTGGCGGGTGATGTCTTCGAAGGTGATCACGTGCCCCTCCCCCGTGCCCGGCGCGACCTTGACCGCGAGGGTGAGCAGATCGGTCCCCTTGGCATGGGTGACGATCGCGCGCTCCTTGCCGTCGGCGAGAATGCGGGCGAGTTCGGGGGCGAGGGTTTCGAGCGATTGGCCGATAAGGTCGGCGGGCAGGCCGTCATGCGCGAGCAGTGCCTGCGCCGAGGAGTTCATCAGCGTGACCCGCGCTTCGGCGTCGACCGAGACCACCCCGGCGGTGACGGATTCTAGCACGGCTTCGGTGAAGGCGCGGCGGTCGTCGATCTGGCGGTTGGCACTGACGAGCGCCTGGGTCTGCTTTTCGAGCTGCGCGGTCATGCGGTTGAAGGCGCGGTTGAGGAGCCCGATCTCGTCCGCCCCGGTGCGCCCTTCCAGCCTCAAGGCGAAGTTGCCCTGCCCCACCTTGCGCGCCGCGCCGACGAGGTCGGTCAGGGGCTCGACCTGCCGGTCGGCAAAGCGCAGAGCGAACCAGATCGCGAGGCCCACCAACAGCAGGCTCACCGCGACCAGCGCAATGTTGAAGCGCAGCTGGAGCGCGCGCGCGCTCCCCGTAAGCCGGTCATAGGCGGCGACGATCGACTGCGCCTGCGACCACGACTTGAACATCGTCTCCTCGGTGGTCCGCGCGTTGTAGAGATAGACCCCGGTCTGCGCGTCGATCGGCACCAGCGCCTCGATCCGCTCGGGGCTGCCGACCACCACCGCCAGCTCGCCGCGATCCAGTCGCGGAAGCGCCTGACGGCTGAATTCGAGCGGGCTGTTGTCCTTGGTGAGGTTCAGCGCGGCTGCGGTGCGGAAGGATCCGTCAGCCATGCGCTGGAGCACCGCGCTCTCGGAAATTTCGCGCCCCTGTGCCTGATAGGCGTAGAAATCGGGGAAATCGGGGTCGGTGATCGGCACGCGCGCAAGGATGCTGCGCATGTCGGTGGCCATGATGATCGAGTTCTGTTCGACGTTGCGCTGGTTGGAATCATAGTAACTCTGGGCGAGCGCATTGGCGTTTTGCATCAAACCGCGCGATTCGTCGGAGAACCAGAAGTCGACCCCGGTCTGGAACAGGAAGGCGGCAAAGCCCGCCACCAGCAGCGTCGGCAGCGCGGCGACCATCGAGAAGAAGAACACAAGCCGCACATGCAGCCTCGCGGTCGAGCCCGCCGCGCGGCGCAGCGCGAGACGACGGCCGATCAGCACCAGCAGCGCCATCGCCGGCACCAGCGTCGCCATCAGCAGCACCGAGGACTGCATGGTCGGCAGCAGATCGTCCGCGGCGCCCGAGCGCCCGTAAGTCGACCAGGTGGCCACGATTGCCGCCCCCAGCGCGATGATGGCAGCGCCCTCGAGCCAGGCGAAGATATTGGCCCGGCGCGCGGCCAGCATCGCGCGTCGCCACCAGCGGGGAGGCTGGCGCAGCGCGGGGCGCGTTGATCTGAGTGGGGAAGCCGCCATCGTTGCCGCTTTACAACAATGGTGTGGCCGATTTGCAAGCCGGGACGCGCGAAAAGTTGCAGTTGTGCGACGTTTCGTGCCCGGCGCGCGCCGATCAGGAGGGCGAGAAGCGCTCGGGCTCCAGCCCCAGCTCGCCAATCCGCTTGCGCAGCGTGTTGCGGTTGATGCCGAGCAGCTGCGCCGCCCGCAGCTGGTTGCCCCCCGTGCGGCCCAGCGCATATTCGATCAGCGGCTTCTCGAAGGCGGCGAGCGCGCGGTGGTAGAGCGTGCCCAGCGGTGGACTCTCGGCGGTCAGCCAGCCTGCCAGCGCCGCACCGAACCCGCCCTGCCCCGCGTCCTGCGGCACGCTGGCGGGCGCAATCTCGGGACCGATGATGTCGCTGACCGCATCGGCATCGATCCGCTCCTCACGCGCCATCAGTGCGAGGCGGTAGACCACATTACGCAGCTCGCGCACATTGCCGCGCCAGGTCCTCGCCTCGAGCCGCTCGATTGCCTCCTGCGTCAGCACGCGGCGCGGCAAGCCGTCCTCGGCGGCGAGCACGAGGAAGTGCTGAGCCAGCGCCGCAATATCCTCGCGCCGCTCGCGCAAGGGGGGCAGCACGATGGGGACGACGTTGAGGCGGTAGAACAGGTCCTCGCGAAAGGTGCCCGCGGCGATCATCGGGGTGAGGTCGCGATTGGTGGCGGCGATGATGCGGACATTGACCGCAATCTCCTGCCGCCCGCCGACCCGCCGGATGCGCCCCGATTGCAGCGCGCGCAGCAAGCGGGTCTGGGCCTCGGCGGGCATGTCGCCGATCTCGTCGAGGAACAGCGTGCCGCCATTGGCCTGCTCGAACTTCCCGATCGCCTGCGCGATGGCCCCGGTGAAGGCGCCCTTTTCGTGGCCGAAAAGCTCGCTTTCGACGAGGTCGGCGGGGATCGCAGCGGTGTTGACCGCGACGAAAGGCCCGGTGCGGCGGTTTCCAAGCTCGTGGATCGCCTCGGCCACCAGCTCCTTGCCGGTGCCGCTCTCGCCGGTGACGAGGACGGTGAGATCATTGCGCAGCACCCGCGTGATCATGCGGTAGACGCCCTGCATCGCCGGGCTGCGCCCGACCAGCGGCATGCGCTCGCCATCGCCCGGAATCGGGACATTGGCGTCCTCCGCCGAGGGCGAGCGAGCGCCCGCGGCCTGCCGCACGGCATGGACCAGCTCGTCGAGGTCGAAAGGCTTGGGGAAATATTCGAATGCCTCGCTCTCGCTCGCGCGCACGGCGGTATCGAGCGTGTTCTGCGCCGAAAGCACAATCACCGGCATGTCGGGCGCGCGGTCACGTACGGCCGAAAGGCTGGCAAGCCCGTCGCCATCCTCGAGGATCACGTCGGTCAGCATCACCGCAAAGCGCCGCGTGGCGAGCAGCTTGTCGCGTGCGGCGATGCCGGTGCAATGGGCGATAACGAAGCCCTCGTCCTCCAGCGCGGCGATGATCACCGTGGCGATGGCGATATCGTCCTCGACCAGCAGGACCGGATCGTGAGCGCCCGCCATCAGGCCGCGTCCGGTGCCTGCGGCAGGTGCAGGCGGAAGTGGGTGAGCCCGGCGCGCGCGTCGCGGTCATGGCTGACGTTGCCGTTCATGTCGCGCACCAGCTTGCGCACCAGCGAGAGGCCCAGCCCCTGCCCCGAGGGCTTGGAGGAGACGAAGGGCTCGAACACATGGTCGCGCAAGCTCGGGTCGATCCCGCGGCCATTGTCGGAGACGGTGATCTCGATCGGCAGCGGCACCGCGCGCCCGTTGCGGATCGCGCTGAAGGCAAGGCCGCTGACGAAGCGGGTCTGGACGATGATCAGGGCCTGCTTGCTGCCCGCCGCCAGCGCCGCGTCGCGCGCGTTGGAAACGAGGTTGATGAGCACCTGCTCCAAAGCATCGCGGTTGGCGAGCACGGGGGGCAGCGAGGGATCGAACTCCTCACGGATCTCGATCTCGCCCAGCGCACTTCCCGCCGCCCGCATGGTCGCGACCGCCGCGCGGATTGCCTCATGCGGATTGCAGGGATCGACCGAGGCGGTGCGCGTGCTGCCCAATTGCTGCATCCGGTCGATCAGCCGCGCGATACGGTCGACCTCGTCGGTGATCATCTTGGCGAGCTTCTTGTCGGCATGCGGCAGCTTGCGCGCCGCGAGCTGCCCCGCCCCGCGGATCGCCGCGAGCGGGTTCTTGATCTCGTGCGCCAGCACCGCGGGCGCGCCGAGCATCGCTTCGCCATTGGCCGGGTTTGCCGCATCATCGTGGCCGATCTGCGAGAGCGTCACAACCCGCCAGCCCGGAAAGCCGCCCAATGGCGAGGCGGTGAGGTTGACCCGCACCTCCTGCGTAGCCACCCGGATCGCCAGATCGCGCGCGACCAACGCCTCCTCGCTGGCGAGCAGCCGCGCCTCGACCCGCGGGTCCAGCGGCCCGATGCGGTCGGTGAGCCGCGTGCCGAGCAGCCGCACCGCGCTGGTGCCGAGCAGATCCTCGGCGGCATGATTGACCTCGGCGATGATTCCCTCGCCATCGATCAGCACCACCGCGAAGATCAGCCCCGAAAGCTGCGCGCGCGCATCGGGACGGGACACGCCTTTCGGTTCGGCGGGAATGCTCGCCACGGTCAGGCGGCCTGCTGCATCAGGAAGGGAGCATAGAACCGCTCGATCTCGCCGAGCACCTGATCGGCATCGTCGATGAAATTGACCCGGTTGCGGAACTCGGCCGAGCCGTGGAGGCCCTTGGTGTACCACCCGAGGTGCTTCCTCGCCATCTTCACGCCCGTATGGCGCCCGTAATGGTCGAGCATGCGGTTGTAGTGTTCGACGACGAGAGCATATTGCTCGTTCATGCCCGGGGTCGCGCGCGCCTCGCCGGTGCGCCACCAGTGCATCACCTGGCCGAGCAGCCACGGCTTGCCATAGGCGCCGCGCCCGATCATCAGCCCGTCCGCGCCCGATTGCTCCATGGCCTTGGCAGCGTCTGCGATGGTGCAGATGTCGCCGTTGACGATGACGGGGATGTTCACCGCGTCCTTGACCTTGCGGACGAAGGCCCAGTCGGCGCTGCCCTTGTACATCTGGTTGCGGGTGCGGCCGTGGACGGTGACCATCTTGACGCCCAGGTCCTCGGCGATGCGCGCCATCTCGGGGGCGTTGAGGCTGTCGTGGCACCAGCCCATGCGCATCTTGACCGTTACGGGCACCTTCACCGCCTTGACGGTGGCTTCCATCAGCCGCACTGCGAGCGGCACTTCGCGCATGAGCGCGGAGCCGGCAAACTGGCCGACGACCTTGCGGACGGGGCAGCCGAAATTAATGTCGATGATCGCCGCGCCGTTGCCTTCCTGGATCTTGGCGGCTTCGGCCATCGAGGCGGGGTCGCAGCCGACCAGCTGCATCGAGACCGGCTCCTCGATCCGGTCCCACGCAGTCTTCTGGGTGCTGACCCGGGTCTCGCGGATCGCCGCCTCGCTCGCAACCATCTCGGTGACGTTGAGGCCCGAGCCGTAGCGGCGCACCAGCGTGCGGAACGGCATGTCGGTGACGCCGGTCATCGGCGCGAGGATCACCGGCTCGGCGACCGTGACGGGGCCGATGGCGATCGGCTTCAGGGCCGGCGGAGGGGGAAGCGTGGTCATGTCGGGAGCAATGCCTAAAATATGGGCAGCGCATAGTGGATTGCCCAAAGCGCGTCCAGTGCCTAAGCGAGGGCCGCGATGGACCCCGACGCCCCCCTCCCCCCGTTTGCCGCGATTGTGGTGGCCGCGGGCAAAGGCCTGCGCGTGGGCGGAGATACACCTAAACAATTCAGGATGTTACGGGGTAAACCCCTGATCCGCTGGTCGGTCGAGGAACTCGCACACGCGGGTGCCGATGTGATCACAGCGGTGGTAAGCCCCGATGCCGAAGCGGACGCGAGGGCGGCACTTGCGGGGGTTGTTGGACTGCGCTTCGTCCATGGCGGCGCGACCCGGCAGGAGTCGGTGCGCGCCGGGCTCGAGGCGCTGGCAGGCGACGCGCCGGAGCGCGTGCTGATCCACGACGCCGCCCGCCCCGATCTTCCCCGCGCAGTGATCGCCCGGCTGCTCGCCGCGCTGGAAGAGCACCCCGGCGCGATCCCCGTTCTCCCGGTCGTCGATAGCCTCGCCGTGGCGGGCGACGCCGGGGTGATGACCGGCAAGGCCGAGCGCGAGGCGCTGCGCCGCGTCCAGACCCCGCAGGCCTTCCGCTACCCGGACATCCTCGCCGCCCACCGCGACTGGCAGGGCGCGCCGGACGCGGGCGACGATGCGCAGGTGCTGATGGCCAGCGGCGGTTCAGTCGCGCTGGTCGATGGGGACGAACGCCTGAAGAAGATCACCTTTGCCGAGGACCTGATGGACCAAGCCGCCACACCCGCCTTCCGCATCGGCCAGGGTTTCGACGTCCACCGCCTCGAAGCGGGCGAGGAGCTGTGGCTCGGCGGGGTGCTGATCCCGCACGACAAGGGGCTCGCGGGCCATTCGGATGCCGACGTCGCGCTCCACGCGATCACCGATGCGGTGCTCGGCGCGGTCGGCGAGGGCGACATCGGCACGCACTTCCCGCCCAGCGACCCGCAATGGCGCGGGGCGCGCTCGGGGCGCTTCCTCGAGCACGCTGTCAGCCTTGCCCGCGCGGCCGGCTACACCATCGCCAATGTCGACCTGACCCTGATCTGCGAGGCCCCCAAGATCGGTCCGCACCGCCCCGCCATGCGCGCCGAAGTCGCGCGGTTTATGGGGCTCGATGAGGGCGCGGTGAGCATCAAGGCCACCACCACCGAGAAACTCGGTTTCACCGGCCGCGGCGAAGGTATCGCCGCGCAGGCCATCGTTCTTGTCACCCGCATCGCTTGAGGAGACCTGCCATGACCCGCCGCATCATCGCCCCTGCCCTCGCCTTCACCGCATTGGCCTCGGTCACGGCTGCGCAGGCGCAGCAGACGCCGTGCGTCCAGCCTGCCGACCTTGCCGATGCGGTCGTCTATGTCATGCCTGTCGCCTATGACGCCGCGCGCACCGCCTGCGCCAACCGCTTCGCCGCGAGCGGCTTCATCGCGCGCGACGGCGACGCCTGGATCGCGCCGTTCCGCGAAGGGCAGGACAAGGCCTGGCCGGGCGCCTTGCGCTTCCTCAAGACCTTCATGGAACAGGACGGTGGGCCCGAGGGCGGCAAGGACGCCGAGATGGCGGCGATGATCGCTTCCCTGCCCGAAGACGCGCTGCGTCCCTTCGTCGATGCCCTCGTCGGCCAAGCGATCGCCGGCGAGATCAAGCCCGACAGCTGCGGCAAGATCGAACGCGGCCTCGAGCTTCTGAGCCCGCTGCCGAGCGACAATCTCGGCGGGCTGGTCGCCTTTGTCGTCGAACTGGCCGAGATCAAGAACCCGCCGGTTTGCGGCGCGGCCGCGACGAAGAAGTAGGCCGCCCCATGACGGTCGCGCCCCTTTCGTTGCTCCCCGACGACATCGCCGCCCTTGCCGCCCGCGTCGTGTCCGAGAACGCCGCGGCGGGCCGCAAGATCGCGACGGCCGAAAGCTGCACCGGCGGGCTGGTAGCGGGCGCGATCACCGAGATTGCCGGCTCCTCGGCGGTGCTCGACCGCGGCTTCGTGACCTATTCGAACGAGGCCAAGATGGAGATGCTCGGCGTCCCCTCCGACATCATCGAAACCTTCGGCGCTGTCTCGATCGCCTGCGCCTGGGCGATGGCCAGAGGCGCGCTCGACCGTTCGAAAGCCGATGTCGCAGTGTCGATCAGCGGCGTGGCTGGCCCCGGCGGCGGCTCGCCGCAGAAACCGGTCGGCACCGTGGTATTCGCGCGCGTGGTGCGCGGGGAGACAGGCGAGCCCGAGGGCGAACTCAGGTTCTTCGACGGCGGCGAGGGCCCCGGCGGGCGCGCCGAGATCCGGCGTCAGGCGACGCTCTGCGCGCTCGAACTGCTGCTGCCGTAAAGCTGCGCCGCGCGGGCCTCGAAGGCCTCGACCATCTTGCGGAAGGCCTTGTCGAAATATTGCCCCGCGATCCGTTCGAACAGGCGGTTCTTGAAGGTGAAGTCGACGAGGAAGTCGATCTCGCAGGTATGATCGTCGACCGCCCGGAAGGTCCACACATTGTCGAGGTCGCTCAAGGGGCCATCGACATAATGGACGTCGATCTCCTTCGGCCTCGTCTTGGAAACCCGGCTGGTGAAGCTTTCGCGGATCGCCTTGAAGCCGACCACCATGTCCGCGACCATTTCGGTCTCGCTGTTCGAGCGCACGCGGGTCGCGATCACCCAGGGCAGGAATTCGCCGTAGCGTGCGACGTCCGCCACCAGATCGAACATCTGCTCGGCGCTGTAGGGCAGGCGGCGGGTTTCGCGGATTCCGGGCACTAGAGCTGACCCTTGGCTCCACCCCGCGCGAGCTTTTCCTCGCGCGCGGCGCGCATCTTCGCGAAATCGTCGCCCGCGTGGTAGCTCGAGCGGGTCAGCGGCGAGGAGGCGACCTGCAGGAAGCCCTTGGCCCGGGCGATCGCGCCATAGGCGGCAAACGCCTTGGGGGTGACGAATTCCTCGACCGCCGCGTGCTTGGGGGTCGGCTGGAGATATTGCCCCATGGTGATGAAATCGACCTCGGCCGAGCGCATGTCGTCCATCACCTGGTGCACCTCGAGCCGCTGCTCGCCCAGCCCCAGCATGATCCCCGACTTGGTGAAGATCAGCGGATTGTGCGCCTTGACCTCCTCCAGCAGGCGCAGCGAGGCATAGTAGCGTGCGCCCGGGCGGATCGTGGGGTAGAGCCGCGGGACGGTCTCGAGGTTGTGGTTGTAGACGTCCGGCCCCGCCTCGCAGATCATCTCGACCGCGCGGCGCATCTTGCCGCGGAAATCGGGGGTGAGGATCTCGATCGTGGTGTTCGGCGTGGTGCGCCGCAGCGCCTCGATCACCTTGACGAACTGCATCGCGCCGCCATCGGGCAGGTCGTCACGGTCGACCGAGGTGATGACGATGTGCTCGAGCCCCATCTTGGCCGCGGCGATCGCGGTGTTCTCGGGCTCGAAGGGGTCGACCGCGCGCGGCATCCCGGTCTTGACGTTGCAGAAGGCGCAGGCCCGGGTGCAGACATCGCCGAGGATCATCACCGTGGCGTGCTTCTTGGTCCAGCACTCGCCGATGTTGGGGCAGGCCGCTTCCTCGCACACGGTGTGGAGATTGAGCTCGCGCATCAGCTTGCGCGTCTCGTTGTAGCCCTCGCTCACCGGCGCGCGCACGCGGATCCAGTCGGGCTTGCGCTGACGGGCGGGCCGGTCTTCGGGAGCGCTCGGCTGCGGCGGGCGGGAGAGGTCGTTCATGGGTGCCATTTAGGCGCCTGTGCGCCCCGCCGCAAGCACAGTGCCGGTTGCAATTGCCTCACGTTGCCTGACGAAAAAGGAGCGCCGGAGCGGATGTCCGCCCGGCGCTCCTGCTATTCACCGTTTGGGTTCTGAAGATCAGCTTCCGGTCGCCGCGCCCGCCGCGGCGGGCTTGGCCTGCTGCTCGGCATAGGCGGTCCACAGCCGCGCGATCGGGACGCGCAGGCCGGAAACCTTTTCGAAGGCCGCCCGCGCCGCCTCGTAATTGCCCGCGCCGATCTGCGCGATGCCGAGCCTGGTGAGCGAGGTGTCGCGGTCCGCATCGGGAAGCGTGAGACTCTTCTCGTAGAAGCCCGCAGCCTTGGCATATTCGCCATAGCTCAGGAACGTGTCGCCGGCGGCCATGATGGTGCGCAGCTTGGCGGTCGGTGCATTGGCATCGCGCTCGAGCGTCGGGAGGGCGGCCTTGTCCGCCGCGACGAGACCGGAGGCGGACTTGTACTGCTCCTCCACCCAGCTGTCGCTCCCCTTGGGGATCGCGCCCGAGGCATAGGCATCATCGATAATAGACTTTACCTCGGCCGGCAGCCGGCGCGGATCGGCCGCTTCGACGTAGTAGATGTAGTCGTTCTTCTCCTTGAGCGTCCCGACCTTCTTGCCGAGGCGCAGCAGATCGAGCAGCACCGGACCTTCGAAATCGTTGAGGTTTCGGGTCAGGTTGACCGCATCGCGCCAGTTCTCGGGCGTCGGGTAGTCTGCCACCCAGCCTTCGACGAAGTCATAGATCTGCGGCACGATCTCGTTCTGGTAGGCGACCGTGACGCCGCGCCGGTAGAGCTTGGCTTCGACCGGCTGGCCGGCGGCCTTGCGCGCGGCGATGGCGTCGCTCAGATACTTGAGGCCTTCCTCGTTGCGGTTCTCGATGAAGAACAGCTCGGCCATGTTGATCTGCAGGTCCGTCACGGTGAGGTTCGGGGCGGTGTAGCCCAGATCGATCGCCTTCTGGAGAAAGCCGCGGGCCTTTTCGTACTGCTTGAGATCATTCGCGAGCTGGAAGGCAACGACATTGTAGCGCCCCAATTCCTCGGGCTTGATCTTGCCGCTCGCGAGCATCGTTTCCGCGCCCCGGAGCTGGAGCGACACATCCTTGCTGTTGATGCCCGCGTTGAGCAGCAGGCCGCCCAGCGCCATCTTGTCGTCCGGGGTCGCTGCGAGCGGAACGAGCGCCTCGACCTCGGGCTTCAGCGCCGCAGCGTCGGCGCCGGGGGCCTTGAGCTTGACTTCCACAGCCTGATAGGCCTTCACGAAAGCGGGCGTGTAGACCGGCTTGCCGGCTTCAGCGGCAGCCTCTTCCTCGCCCTTCTTCTTTTTCTTCTGCGCATAGGCCGCATCGGCAAAGCCGGGCACGGCGAGCACCGCCGTGCCACCGGCAAGCGCCAAGGCAAGAGCAAGCTGGCGCGCGATCCGTGCCGGGCGACGGGTCGAAGACATATTGGTCACTGCATCCTCCACAAGAAGCGCAGGCCCTGCCCGCACGGGGAAGCCGGGACTGCGGCGAACGTCCGTGCCAGCCTTTGAACGGCTCGCGCGGGATTTGCAATTGCCGCTAGGCGTGCCGTGCTGAACGGGCTTTGAATGCCGCGACGTACCCACTCCCCGCGCGGCTACCTGCAAGTGTGGAAAAAAGGGCGTCGTTCCCTGTGTGTTCCGGCGCTGCGGTGGCGAAACCCCGGGGTTGTGCCTAAATGGGGGAACCTGCTGGCCCTGCTATGGCCGGCCTGCCCGATACGGCACCCCAACACACACAGAAACGGCCCCGATCTTGAGCGACGACAGCGACATCATCGATTCCCCCGCAAGCCCGATGGGCGGCTTTGATCGCATCGACATCGTCGACGAGATGAAGTCGAGCTATCTCGACTATGCGATGAGCGTGATCGTCAGCCGCGCGCTGCCCGATGTGCGCGACGGGCTGAAGCCGGTTCACCGCCGCATCCTTTATGCGAGCCAGGAAGGCGGCTTCGTCGCCGGGCGTCCCTATCGCAAGAGCGCCAAGATCGTTGGCGACGTGATGGGCAACTACCACCCGCACGGCGACTCTGCGATCTACGATGCCCTCGCGCGCATGACGCAGGACTGGTCGATGCGCGTGCCGCTGATCGACGGTCAGGGCAATTTCGGCTCGATGGATCCCGATCCGCCGGCCTCTATGCGCTACACCGAAGCGCGGTTGGCGCGGGTGGCGAACAGCCTGCTCGACGATCTCGACAAGGACACGGTCGACTTCACCGACAACTATGACGGCAGCCGCAAGGAGCCGACGGTGCTGCCCGCGCGCTTCCCCAACCTGCTGGTCAACGGCGCGGGCGGGATCGCGGTCGGCATGGCGACCAATGTGCCGCCGCACAACCTCGGCGAAGTGATCGACGGCTGCCTTGCCTTCATCGAGAACCCGCACATCACCTCGGACGAGCTCATCAAGTTCATCCCCGGCCCCGATTTCCCCACCGCTCCGCTGATCCTCGGCACCCACGGCGCGCGGATGGCCTACACCACCGGTCGCGGCTCGATCCTGATGCGCTGCCGCCACGAGATCGAAAGCACCCGCGGCGCGAAGAGCGAGGGGCGCGAGAGCATCGTCTTCACCTCGATCCCCTATCAGGTCGGCAAATCCGCGCTGGTCGAGAAGATCGCCGAGGCGGCCAAGGACAAGCGCATCGAGGGCATCAGCGACATCCGCGACGAATCCTCGCGCGAAGGTGTGCGCGTGGTGATCGACCTGAAGCGCGACGCGACGCCCGAAGTGGTGCTCAACCAGATCTGGCGCCACACGCCCGCGCAATCGAGCTTCCCCGCCAACATGCTGGCGATCCGCGGCGGGCGACCCGAAGTGCTCACCCTGCGCGATATCGTGCAGAGCTTCATCGCCTTCCGCGAAGAAGTCATCACGCGGCGCACCAAGTTCGAGCTCAACAAGGCGCGCGAGCGGGCGCATCTGTTGCTGGGTCTGGTGGTCGCGGTCTCGAACCTCGACGAGGTCGTGGCGATGATCCGCAGCGCCCGCAACCCGGCCGAGGCGCGCGGCAAGCTGCTCGCCAAGGAGTGGCCGATCGGCGAGATCGCGCAATATATCCGTCTGGTCGAGGCGATCGAGCCCAATGCCGAGGAAAGCGGCGGCACCTACAAGCTGTCCGAGCGGCAGGTGAAGGCCATCCTCGAGCTGCGCCTGCACCGGTTGACCGCGCTCGGCCGCGACGAGATCGGGGATGAACTCAAGGAACTGGCGCTCTCGATCGAGGAATATCTCTCGATCCTCGCCGACCGCGTGAAGCTCTACGGCGTGATGCGCACCGAGCTCGAAGAAATCCGCGCCACCTACGCCACCCCGCGCCTCTCCGAGATCGCCCCCGCATGGGATGGCCTCGAGGACGAGGACCTGATCGAGCGCGAGGACATGGTCGTCACCGTCACCCACGGCGGCTACATCAAGCGCACGCCGCTCGATGCCTTCCGCGCTCAGGCCCGCGGCGGCAAGGGCCGCTCAGGGATGGCCACCAAGGACGAGGATGCGGTGGTCGAGCTGTTCGTCACCAGCACCCACAACCCCGTCCTGTTCTTCACCAACACCGGCCGCGTCTATCGCATGAAGGTGTGGAAGCTGCCCGAAGGCGGCCCGCAGACCAAGGGCCGCCCGATGGTCAACCTCCTGCCGCTTGGCGACGAGGAGCGCGTCACCAACGTCCTCCCCCTCCCCGAGGACGAGGCGACCTGGGCCAATCTCAACATCGTTTTCGCCACCGAACAGGGCATGGTCCGCCGCAATTCGATGGACGCCTTCGCCAACATCCCCACCGCGGGCAAATATGCGATGGGATTCGTCGAAGGCTCGGGCGACCGGCTGATCGGGGTGCAATTGCTCACCGAGGAACAGGAAATCTTCCTCGCCAGCGACGCCGGCAAGGCGATCCGCTTCTCGGCCACCGACGCGCGCGAGACCAAGAGCCGCACCGGCATCGGCGTGCGCGGGATGAGCCTCAAGAAGGGCGGCAAGGTCGTGAGCATGGCGGTGGTCGATCCGCTCACCGCCGACATGGAAACCCGCGAGGCCTATCTGCGCGCGGCGGCGTGGAAGAACAACGGGGCGGAGCCCACTCTCCCCGCCGATAAGCAAGCGGCGATGGCCGAGGCGGAGGAGTTCATCCTCACCATCACCGCCAACGGCTATGGCAAGATCTCCTCGGCCTACGAATACCGCACCACCGCGCGCGGGGGGCAAGGGATCACCAATATCGGCACGCCCGAGAGCAATCCCGAGCGCAACGGCCCGGTGGTGGCGAGCTTCCCGGTCAGGCACGGCTCGCAGCTGATGCTGGTGACCGATCAGGCCAAGCTGATCCGGCTCGGGATCGATTTCCGCCACCTCATCGAGGGCGGGTTCGAGAACCTCAAGGGCTTCTCGATCTCGGGCCGCGGCTCGTCGGGCGTGCGCATCTTCGATGTCGCCAAGGGCGAGCACATCGTCGGCGCCGCGCTGATCGATGATGCGGGCGAAGACGAAGCGGGCGAGGATGCGGTGGAGACGCCCGTCACCTGACGGGCTGCTCTCCGCGCAAACACTGGATGATACCCGTCGCGATCATGATCTGCGCCGCGTAGTAAAGCGGCCAGATCAGGATCGTGTTGGCGGGCTCGAGGTCGAGCGGGCCCATCCGCGCGAAGATCAGCCAGTCGCTCAGCACGAACAGCACCGCCCCCGTCCCCACGCGGTAGCGCGGGTAGTGGCTCATCCATGCCGCGCTCGCCATCGCGCCGAGGAAGGCGGCATAGACCGCGATCTGGCTTTCCCCGCTCAGCAGCCAGCTCACCAGCGGCGTGCCAATCAGCAATGCCGCCCCGATCAGCTTCTGCACCGGCGAGGGGCGCTTGTGCAGGTTCCTGAAGTAGAGCCCCACAGCCACCACATGGGCTGCGGCAAAGAATGCTCCGCCGGTGACGAAGTCGAGCTCGATCGCGACATCGCCGCAGGCCGCCAGCGCAAGCGCGCCGACCAGCAGGAAGCCGTCCGCCCGGTGCTTGCCCTCGGGCACGCGTAAGGCGATATAGAGCGCCAGCAGGCCGACGCTCGCCCCCTTGAGCGCAAGGCCCCAGGTGCCCTCGCCCACCGGATTGTCGCGCAGGAAATAATAGGCGACCGAAACGGCAATGCTCGCCAGCAGCCACGGCCTCTGTTCGATCAACGCGCGCTTTGCCATGCCACTCCCGTCCTGCCTCCAGCCCATAGGGCTTGCGGGGGAGCTATCACGCAATTACCTGCCCCGCCATGATCAGGTCCGAACCTTTGCACGACGTTCACATCATCGGCGGCGGCCTCGCCGGGAGCGAGGCGGCGTGGCAGCTCGCTCAGGCGGGCGCCAGGGTGCGCCTGTCGGAAATGCGCGGGTCGGGCGAGATGACACCGGCGCACCAGACCGATGGCCTTGCCGAGCTGGTGTGCTCCAACTCTTTCCGCTCGGACGACGACACGAAGAACGCAGTCGGGCTGCTCCATCACGAGATGCGGCAGCTGGACAGCCTCGTGATGCGCGCCGGGCACGTCGCGCGGGTGCCGGCGGGGAGCGCCATGGCGGTCGATCGCGATGTGTTCTCGGCCGAGGTGGAGAAGGCGCTTCGCGAGCACCCCAACGTCACCATCGTGCGCGAGCGGGTCGACGAACTGCCGCAAGCGGGCCTCACCATCGTCGCCACCGGGCCGCTCACCGCCGAGGCGCTTGCGGGAAGCATCGTCCGCGCCACCGGCTCCGAACGGCTCGCCTTCTTCGATGCGATCGCGCCGATCGTCCACTTCGATTCGATCGACATGAGCAAGGTTTGGATCCAGTCGCGCTGGAACAAGCGGACCGAGGCCAGCAACGAGGGCGGCGACTACATCAACTGCCCGCTGAACGAGGAGCAGTACCGGGCCTTCCATCGCGGGCTGATGGAAGGCGAGAAGACCGAGTTCAAGCAGTGGGAGAAGGACACGCCCTATTTCGACGGCTGCATGCCGATCGAGGTCATGGCCGAGCGCGGGGTCGATACCCTGCGCTATGGCCCGATGAAGGGCGTCGGCCTCGACAATCCCTTCGATGTGACGCCGGAATTTCCGCAAGGCCGCTGGCCCTATGCGGTGGTGCAGCTTCGCCAGGACAACAAGCTCGGCACGCTGTGGAACATGGTCGGCTTCCAGACCAAGCTCAAATATGCCGCGCAGATCGAGCTGTTCCGTACCATCCCGGGGCTGGAGAACGCCGAATTTGCGCGATTGGGCGGGCTGCACCGCAACACCTTCCTCAACTCGCCCGAGGTGCTCGACCGTCAGCTGCGTCTGAAGGCTGCGCCACATATCCGCTTTGCCGGGCAGGTGACGGGCTGCGAGGGCTATGTCGAGAGCGCCGCGATTGGCCTCGTTGCCGGGCTGATGACCGCCGCCGAACTGGCGGGCCGGGCGTGGCAGCCGCTCCCAGCCACCACGGCTTTGGGGGCGCTCCTCAGCCACATAACCGGCGATGCCGAGGCCGAGACCTTCCAGCCCATGAACGTCAATTTCGGCCTCTTCCCGCCGCTCCACGAGGTTGGCAAGAAGGTCCGCAAGGAAGCCTACACCGCGCGCGCCAAGGAAGACCTTGCGCGCTGGATTGCCGCCAACCGCGAGGTTGTGCCGGCCTAGGCGCTCAGCACTTGCAGGCGGGTTTCTTCGCTGCCGGCTTGGGCGCGGTCGCGGCAAATTCGCGCGGGGTAAGCTGGCCGTTGCCGTCCTTGTCGGCGCCTGCGAACCGGTCGACCGTCGTCACTGCCCACTCCTCGAAGGTGAGGAGGTTGTTCCCGTCCTTGTCGAGCGCGCGGAAGCTGTCGGTGCGGGTCGAGAGCATCTCGTCGCGGGTGATGACGCGGTCGCGGTTGCGGTCATAGCGGAAGAAGCGCTGCTCCTCCTTGCCGAGCTCGGTCATTTCCGGGGGCGCGGGGCCCTTCATTTTGCCGGGGTCGGCGATCGGCAGCTTCATCGGATCGGGCTTGGCCGGGGCCACTGCGGGCGGCGGGGCGCCGCGCTCGATTTCGGCGCGGCCCTGCCACCAGAACACACCCACTCCGGCAAGGGCCAAGCCCCCCAGCACTCCCAGCACCGCCTGTCGCAAGGGTCTGCCCCCCTCTCGAAGCCATCAGCGCATCGGTAAATACACGTAATCAGGCGCGAAAGATAGCGGCCCGCAATGCGGCGAGCGATTCGCCCCGCCCTTCCATCAGTGGCCGCCCGCCGCGTGCGAGACCGCGCAAGGCAAGGGCCTCGAGCACCGCCAGCCCTCTCAGCGCGCGCGGAATCCGCCCTGCAGGCAGCTCCACCGCCAGCCCGGCTGCGACCAGCGTGGCGCACTCCGCCGGGTCCGAAACCCCCGCGGCCGCATCGGCAAGTGCCCAGCGCCGGCCTGCCGCAGCAAGCCGTGCCGCCAAGGGGGCTCCCGCAGGATCATCGGCGAGCCCCGCAAAGAATGCGCTGCGCCCCGCGCCGAAACGCCCCGCCTCGGCGGAGCCCAGGCTTTGGGCGGTAACCAGAACCTCCCAGCCATCAACCATTTGCACCAGAAAAGCCTCGCGGCCCTGCCAATGCTCGCCGATCCCGTCGAGCACCGCGTCCCCGCGCGGTCGCTGTGCCACCGGCTTTCCCAACGCCTCGCGCCACCAGGCAAGGCGCATCTGGCCGAGCATGGGTTCTTGCGTTCGTCCGACGATCCGCGCCAGCCTGCGGTCAAGCTGAAAGGCCGTGCTTAACGCCTCGCGAACCTTTGCCCCGCTCCAGGCGAGCGCCAATTCGGTTTCGGGTGGCAGGGGATCGGGGGCCTCGCGCGTCACGATGCCGCGCCTAGCCGCGCCCTTGCCCGCTTGGCAAGGAAACTGTCCCGCCCCGGCACGCAAGGCCCTGCGGATAGCCCCGATGAGGCGCGCAAGACTTCGTTAACCACGCTCTTTCGCGTTCCGCTTACCAGACCGGATTAAGGGCAAAGGCAGCATCTGGAATGTCCGTGCAGATTTCGGCGCGGACAACAGGGAAGGGCACCGAAGCGATGGGGCGAGAAATGCAGGCCAGAACGTCGTTCTTGCACAATCTGCTGCACGACAAAACCGCCAACACGCTCGCGATCGCTGCTGCATCGCTGATCCCGATGATGGCGATGGTGGGCGGCGGCATCGACGCGAGCCGATACTACATGGCCTCCGCGCGCATGCAGGCCGCGTGCGACGCGGGTGCACTCGCCGCGCGCCGGGCCATGCCGACTCCGGTGATGACCAACGAAGCGCGCACCCAGGGCCTCAATTTCTTCGACCAGAACTTCAACGATGGGCTGTTCGGCGTCACCAACCGCACGCGCACTTACACTGCCGATTCCTCCGGCAAGGTCACGGGAACCGCGAGCGGCACCCTGCCCTCCACCATCATGGCCGCTTTCGGCTACAACCAGTTCCCGATCTCGGTCACTTGCACCGCCGAAGTGAACATCTCGAATACCGACATCATGTTCGTGCTCGACGTCACCGGCTCGATGGCCGATTGCCCGGCCACCAGCGGCTGCAACTCGGGCCCTGGTTCGAAGATCGTCGGGATGCGGGCGGCGGTGATGAGCTTCTACGATACCGTCGAAAGTGCCACCTCGACTTCGGCGCAGGTGCGCTACGGCCTCGTGCCCTATTCGCAGCAGGTCAATGTCGGCGCCGCGATCCCGCGCGTCCACATGGCGAACAGCAACACCTACCAGTCCCGCGTGGCGCGCTATAATCCGGCCACGCTGCCCGGCGGGAGCGTCGGCGACCCGATCCTGGTGTCGGACCAGGAAGAATTCGTGCCGCGCTCCACCTCGAACTTCAATTCGGGCACGACGGATCATTATCGCTTCCGCACTGATGGATCGAACGGGACCTCGGCGACGACCTTCTGCACCAGCACCGTGCCCGGAACCTACACCGTCAATGTCGGCGGCGTGAACCAGACGTGGCAGGTGTTCGCAACGCCCGTGATTGTGTCGAACCAGTGGTCTGGCGGGGATGAGAACAACCGCGCCGGCTGTCGCGCACGCGTGCGCAAGACGCGTCCGGCCACGACCACCGACATCACGCCGCAGTTCCGCGACTGGGTCTATTGCCCGGTCAACACCCTCCACAATCCAGCCTGCACCATAACCAACCCTCCCGGCAGCCCTGCTGGCTGGGAAACGGTCAACCTCGCGAGCCTTTACACCAACAACACCATTGCTCTGCCGATCGGCACCAACGGGGCGATGACCAACGTCACCTGGACCGGCTGTATCGAGGAACCTTCGACCGTCCAGACCGACAATTACAGCCCGATTCCGGCCAACGCCTTCGACATCAACATCAACCTCGTGCCCGCCAACGAAACGCAGCGCTGGAAGCCGGCGTTGATCAACGCGGTATGGAAGCGCGAGGACAGCAATAATGCCAATACGCAAAGCTGGTTGTTGCAGACCTGGGACGAAAACCGTCCCGGCTGGGCCTGTCCGCAAGCCGCTCGCCGGCTGTCCGACATGACCCGCACCGACCTTCAGAACTATGTCGACAGCTTGTCCGCGAGCGGCAATACCTATCACGATATCGGCATGCTGTGGGGTGCCCGGTTCCTTTCGCCGCGCGGCATGTTCGCGGCTGACAACACCACGGCCCCCAACGGCGATCCGATCTCGCGCCACATCGTGTTCATGACCGACGGTGCTCAGGTCAACAATGTCGAGAACTACTCGACCCATGGCATTGAATGGTGGGACCGCCGCATCACCGGCAATGGCGACAGCAGCACCGAGTTCAATCGCCGTGCCGCACGTCTCCAAGCGATCTGCAATGCCGCCGAGCAGGAGAACATCACGGTCTGGGTGGTTGCCTTCGGGACCACGCTTACGCAGAACCTGATCGACTGTGCCTCTCCCGGCCGTGCCTTCCAGGCGAGCGACAACGCCACTCTGACAGCGCGCTTCCGGGAAATCGCCCAGAAGATCGCCGCTCTGAGGCTCACCCAGTGACCCGGCGGCGCTTCATCCTCCGCGCCTTCCTGCGACAGCTTCGTGACGATCGCGAAGGGGTCACGCTGGTCGAGTTCGCCTTTGTCGGGCCGGTTCTGATCCTGATGCTGATGGGCCTGTTCGACATCGCGCACACGCAATACACCAGCGCGGTGCTCTATGGCGCAATGCAAAAGGCAGCCCGCGACTACACGCTGGAGTCGGCAAGCACCTCAGCTACGACGATCGACACCCGCGTGCAGGACCAGATCCGTTCGGTGATGCCCAACGGCGCGACGATCACCTTCACCAAGACCGCCTTCGACGATTTCAAGAACGTCAACGAGCGCGAGGAATACACCGACATCAACAACAACGGCACGTGCAACGGCGGCGAGCCGTACGAGGATGCCAACAACAACGGGATTTGGGATGTTTACCGCGGCGCCAATGGCCTCGGGGGCGCGCGCGACGTCATGCTATACACCACGAACGTCACTTACCCGCGGCTGTTTCCGATGTTCGGGATGATCGGCTTGCCCACCAACGTGACCCTGTCCGCCACGACGGTGCTGCGGCGTCAGCCCTTCGATCAGGGAAGCAACTTGAGTCCGACCGTGAGGAATTGTCCATGAGCCGCTCGATCCGCGCGACGATCCGCCAGTCATTGTCCAACCTGAGGCAGGATGTTTCGGGCCTCGCGATGGTCGAATTCGCCTTTGCGGCGCCGCTTGTGCTCGGCATGGGAATGCTGGGCACGGACACCGCCTATCTGGTTATCACGCATCTTCAGGTCAGCCAGATCGCGATGCAGGTTGCCGACAACGCCTCGCGGGTGGGCGAGGAAGACACGCTTGCCGCGCGCCGGGTCTATGAAAGCGACATCATCGACACGCTGCTCGGTGCCGAGAAGCTGGGCGAGAACATTTCCATCTTCCAGCAGGGCCGGGTGATCATCTCGAGCCTTCAGCAGAATGCGCAAGGCGGCCAATGGATCGCCTGGCAGCGCTGCCGAGGGGCGAAGAACTACAACTCCTCCTACGGCGTGCAGGGTGACGGCGCGACGGGAACCAGCTTTCCGGGCATGGGCGTTCCGGGCCGATACATCACCGCATCACCCGGCACCGCCGTGATGTTCGTCGAAGTGGCCTACGACTTCCGCTCGATCACGCCGATGAACATCTTCAACAACCAACAGATTGTCTACACCGCCGCCTTCAATGTGCGCGACAACCGCGACCTGAGCCAACTCTACACCGGTGGCCCGGTGGCGCGCTGCAACGTCTATTCGGCGAACCGCCCGACCTGACGCCAGGGCGGCTGCCGCATAGGGTGTGCTACGCCTTGTAGCACACCTTGCGCACGCCCTCGGCGATGCGTGCGGCATCGATCAGCGCGAGCTTTTCGAGGTTGGCGGCATAGGGCAGCGGCACATCCTCGTTGCACACGCGCAGCACCGGCGCGTCGAGGTGGTCGAAGCCCTCCTCCATGCAAATGGCGATGATCTCCGATGCGATCGAGCAGCTCGGCCAGCCTTCTTCGGCAACGATCAGCCGGTTGGTCTTGGCGAGGCTCTTGAGCACCGTCTCCTTGTCGAGCGGGCGCAGGGTGCGCAGGTCGATCACTTCGGCATCAATGCCCTCGCCCGCCAGCGTGTCTGCCGCCTCGAGCGCAAGGCCGACGCCGATCGAATAGCTGACGATGGTGACGTCCTTGCCCTCGCGCACGATCCGCGCCTTGCCGATAGGCAGCACGTAGTCGTCAACCTGCGGCACATCGAAGCTGCGACCATAGACCAGCTCGTTTTCGAGGAAGACAACCGGGTCCTCGCAGCGGATCGCGGCCTTCATAAGCCCCTTGGCGTCGGCCGCGTCATAGGGCGCGATGACGATCAGGCCGGGCACGCTCGCATACCACGGTCCGTAATTCTGCGAGTGCTGCGCGCCGACGCGCGAGGCGGCGCCATTGGGGCCGCGGAACACGATCGGGCAGCGCATCTGGCCGCCGGACATGTAATTCGTCTTTGCGGCCGAGTTGATGATGTGATCGATCGCCTGCATCGCGAAGTTGAAGGTCATGAACTCGACGATCGGTCTGAGGCCGCCCATCGCCGCGCCGGTGCCGATGCCGGCAAAGCCGTATTCGGTGATCGGCGTGTCGATAACGCGCTTGGGTCCGAATTCGGCGAGCAGGCCCTGAGTGACCTTGTAGGCGCCCTGGTATTCGGCGACTTCCTCGCCCATCACGAAGACCCTGGGGTCCTTGCGCATTTCCTCGGCCATGGCATCGCGCAGCGCCTCGCGCACGGTGGTGCTGACGAGCGCGGTGCCAGCGGGAATGGCGGGATCTGCGGCGGGCGCGGCAGCGACCGGCTTTTCCGCCTTGGGTACAGGAGCCGGTGCGGGAGCGGGTTCAGGCGCAGCCACGGGAGCGGCGGCGGGTTGGGCCTCCTCCCCTTCGCCAGCAATCAGCGCGATCACCGCGCCAACGGCGACATCCTCGGTGCCGGCGGGCACGAGGATCTTCTCTAGCACGCCTTCATCGATAGCCTCGAATTCCATCGTCGCCTTGTCGGTCTCGATCTCGGCAATGATGTCGCCGGGCGAAATCTTGTCGCCTTCCTGCTTCAGCCACTTGGCGAGCGTGCCCTGCTCCATCGTGGGCGAGAGAGCCGGCATCTTCAGTTCGATTCCCATGGCTCAATACTCCTCCACGAGAACATCGGTGTAGAGTTCGCCCGGCGCCGGCTCGGGCGAGGTTTCGGCGAAATCGGCGGCCTCGGCCACCTGGGCGCGGATCGCCTTGTCGATGGCCTTGAGGTCATCCTCGGTCTTGCCGGCTTCGATCAGGGTCTTCTTGAGGCCCTCGATCGGGTCGTGGTGATCGCGCTGTTCCTGCACCTCCTCGCGGGTGCGGTACTTGGCGGGGTCGGACATCGAGTGGCCGCGGTAGCGGTAGGTGTTGCACTCCATCAGCACCGGGCCCTTGCCCGCGCGGACATGGGCAAAGGCGACTTCGGCCGCGGCGCGCACTTCGAGCACGTCCATGCCGTTCACTTCCATCCCCGGAATGCGGAAGGCCGTACCGCGGCGGTAGAATCGCGTTTCGGCAGACGAGCGCTTGGTCGCGGTGCCCATCGCGTACTGGTTGTCCTCGACCACGAAGACGATGGGGAGGTTCCAGAGCGCGGCCATGTTGAAGGTCTCGTAGACCTGGCCCTGGTTGGCCGCGCCGTCGCCGAAATAGGCAAGGCACAGGCCGCCGTCATTATTGTATTGGTGCGCGAGCGCGAGCCCGCCACCCAACGCAACCTGCGCGCCGACGATGCCGTGGCCGCCGTAGAACTTATGCTCGGTCGAGAACATGTGCATCGACCCGCCCTTGCCGCGCGAAATGCCGGACTCGCGGCCGGTGAGCTCGGCCATGATCACCTTGGGATCGATCCCGTAGGCGAGCATGTGGCCATGATCGCGGTAGCCGGTAATGACAGAGTCGCGATCATTATCGAGCGCCGACTGGAGCCCGATCGCGACCGCTTCCTGCCCGATATAGAGGTGGCAGAAGCCACCGATCAGCCCGAGGCCGTAAAGCTGCCCCGCCTTCTCCTCGAACCGCCGGATCAGCAGCATCTGGCGGTAAAATTCGAGCATCTCGCTTTCCGAAGCGGCATAGCGCTTCTTCGCTTCGAAGGCGTCCTGCAGCGAATGCAGCAGGAAATCGCTGTCGTCCGCTACCGCGGCTTTTGCAGGCTTTTTGGCCAAGGCAAGTATCCCTCTCTAGGGCGCGCTCATGGGGAGGAGAAGCGCCGTCCAACGCTGTCTTCTATAGGCAGGCTAGCGGGGGTGACGCAACGGCAAGGCGTTGCAGAAAAACGAACGCGCATACGAAATCAGCACGATTTGCTTGAGGTCCCGGCGGTTCACTCGTCCTCGAGGGTGATGACCACTTCGTCCTCGCGCATCACGCCGAGCTGGTCGCGCACCAATTCGCTGGCGAGATCGGGATCGGCCGCATCGGGATCGAGCAGGCTGACCCGGTTGCGCAGCCCATCGCGCTTTTCGGTGAGCTTGGCGATCTCGGCCTTGCGGGCTTCGAGCGCGGCGGCGTTTTCGCTCCACGCAAGCAGGCCCGTGGGACCCGCCACGGCATAGCCCGCCAGCAGCAGCAGCGCACTCAGCGCCACCACCCGCTTCAGCCTGCTTTCCGTCACCGGTTTGCGCATGATGCCAAACAGCCCCCTGGCCGCGCAAATCCCGCGCGCGGCTTCGGTATGCACAGAATCATAGTTGGGCCTGCGCCGCAAGGGGAATGCGCCCGAATGCGCAACAAAACGGGGATTGCCCGAGGTTTTCAGTAAGAGCGCGGCAGGCCGAGCACGTGCTCGGCAAGGTAGGAGAGGATGAGGTTGGTCGAGATCGGCGCGACGGTATAGAGCCGCGCCTCGCGGAACTTGCGTTCGACGTCATATTCCTCGGCAAATCCGAAACCGCCGAAGGTCTGGACGCTCATGTCCGCGGCCGCCCAGCTGGCTTCGGAGGCGAGAAGCTTGGCCATGTTGGCTTCCTCGCCCGGGTTCCCGCCCTCGTCATAGACCCGCGCAGCGTGGTGCACCATCAGCTCGGCAGCGCGCATCTGGGCATAGGCCCGCGCAATCGGGAACTGGACGCCCTGATTCTGGCCGATGGGCCGCGCGAAGACGCTCCGGTCCTTCGCGTATCCCGTCGCCTTCTCGATGAACCACTTGGCGTCCCCGATGCACTCGGCAGCGATCAGGATGCGCTCGGCGTTCATGCCTGAGAGGATGTAGCGAAAGCCCTTCCCCTCCTCCCCCACCAGCCCGCTGGCGGGGATGCGCAGATCGTCGAAGAACACTTCGCAGCTGGAATGGTTCATCATCGTGCGGATGGGCTTGACGGTCATGCCGTTCTGGAGCGCGGCCTGCATGTCGACGAGGAAGATCGAAAGGCCTTCGGTCTTGCTCGCCGCCTCCTCGCGCGGGGTGGTGCGGGCGAGGAGGAGCATGAGGTCGGAATGCTCGGCGCGGCTGGTCCAGATCTTCTGGCCGTTGATGACGTAGTGGTCACCGTCGCGGACCGCGCGGGTCTTGAGGCTTAGGGTATCGGTGCCACTGGTGGGCTCGGACACGCCGAAGGCCTGCAAGCGCAACTCGCCGCTGGCGATGCGAGGGAGATAGGCCGCCTTCTGCTCCGGCGAGCCGTAGCGCAGCAGCGTATTCATGATGTACATCTGGGCGTGCGCGCTCGATCCGTTGCACCCGCTCGCCTGGATCTCCTCCATGATCACGCAGGCCGCCTCGAGGCTGAGGCCGCTGCCGCCGTGCTGGGTCGGGATCAGCGCGGCGAGGAAGCCGGCCTGCGTCAGCGCATCGACGAATTCGGCGGGGTATGCGCGCACCGCGTCCTTCGCCCGCCAGTATTCGCCGGGAAAGCCATCGCAAAGCTGGCGCACCGCGCGGCGGATTTCAGCGAGTTCCTCGGGTTCGTGGGCGGATTGCGGCACGTATCTCTCTCCTTGTGGCGCCGGGGATTGCCTGCTCGCGCTTGCCAAGTCCACCTCACCAATTTGGGTGCTTTCGCGAAAGACGTGCACTCTGGCAATCCCGTTTCGATCTGCTACCGACTGACCACGAGAGGGAGAGAGCCCATGCAGATCATCGCCCACGACCCCACCCGTTTCGAGGACCTGCCCGACTATCCTTTCGCCGAGAACTGGCTGACGATCGATCTGGGCGATGGCCTCACCGCCCGCATGCATTACCTCGACGAGGGCCCGAAGGACGCGCCCCCGCTGCTGCTGTTTCACGGCGAGCCTTCGTGGTCCTACCTCTACCGCAAGATGATCCCGCTGCTGGTCGCGGCAGGCTTCCGCTGCCTCGCGCCCGACCTCATCGGCTTCGGCAAGAGCGACAAGCCGGACGCGCAGGAGTATTACACCTACGCCCGACACGTCGACTGGCTCAAGCAGTGGCGCAATGCCGTGGTGCCAGACCTCGCCGGGCTGTTCTGTCAGGACTGGGGCGGGCTGCTGGGTCTGCGCATCGTCGGGCAGGAGCCGGAGCGTTTCGCCTTTGTCGTCGCCAGCAACACCTTTCTCCCGACCGGCGGGGGCAAGGCCTCGGAGGGCTTCCTCGCGTGGCGCGAATTCGCCCGCTCCTCGCCCGAATTCCGCATCGGAGGCATCATGCACCGCGGCTGCCAGAGCGGGCTCTCCCCTGAAGAGATCGCCGCCTATGACGCCCCCTTCCCCGACGAGCCCAGCAAGGCCGGCGCGCGCGCCTTCCCGCAGCTGGTCCCGATCGAGGACGACAAGGAGGGTGTCGCCGACAACATCGCCGCGTGGGAGGGGCTGGCAGGCTTCGACAAGCCCTTCCTCACCCTGTTCGGCGAGGATGATCCGGTGCTCGGCCGCGCCGCGCCGCTCCTCACCGGACGGATCAAGGGCGCGGCAGGCCAGCCCCACGCGATGCTGCCCAGGTGCGGGCATTTCAGCCAGGAAGACCACCCCGAGGCGCTCTCGCAAGGCGTGATCGAAACCGCGCGGAAGGCCGGCTTTCTGCCTTGACCGACGCCGCGCCCGCCCCTGCCCCCGTATATCTCACCCGCACGCAGGAGCGGGCGCTGGCGCTCACCATCGCGGTGGTGACGGCCAATGCCTATTACATCCACCCGATCATCGGCGAAGTCGCCCGGGCCTTCCGCGTGGGCGAGGCCGAGATCGGGCTGGTGCCGGCGCTCAACCAACTGGCGCTGGCGCTCGGCATCCTGCTGCTGCTGCCGCTTGGGGATTTCTACCGCAACCGGACGCTGTGCCTCGCGTTCGTGGCCGGGCAGACCCTGTGCCTTGCCGGCATGGTGCTCGCGCCCGGCTTCGTCGCCTTCACCGCCGCCTCGACCCTGCTCGGCTTCTTCACCATCGCGCCCTACCTGATCCCCGCCTACGCCTCCAAGCGCGTCGCGCCCGAGCGGCTCGGCGCCGTTACCGCGCAGCTGACCGCAGCGGTGATCTTCGGCATTCTGGTCGCGCGCGTGGGCGCCGGGATCATCGCCGCGCGCGCGGACTGGCACACGGTCTACGTCTGCGCGCTGGTGCTGATGGTGGCGGTGACCGCCTTCCTGCCGGTGGCGATGAAGAGCGAGGCCGCCGGCGCCAAGCAGCCGCCGGCGGGGTACCGCGCCGTGATCGCCTCGGTCTTCACCCTCGCCGCGCGGCATCCCGACATGCGCATTTCGGCCGCGATCCAGGGGCTCAATTTCGCGATCTTCACCGCGAGCTGGCTGGCTCTCGCGCTCCACCTGACCGGGCCGGCGATGGGCTACGGCACCGACGATGTCGGCTATCTCGCGGGGATCGCGGCGGTGAGCGTCTTCACCACCCCGCGCCTCGGACGCTGGGCAGACAAGGTAGGCCCGCGCCGCGCCCGGATCGCGGCGGCAATCGTCCAGCTGGCGGGAATCGCCCTGTTCTATCCGCTCGGTTTCTCGATCTGGGCCGTGGCGGTGCCGTTGTTTATCACCAATCTCGTGGGCCCGACGATCGATGTGACCGGCCGCATGACGCTGTTCTCCCTCGCCCCCGAAATCCGCACCCGGCTCACCACCAGCTATATCGTCACAATGTTCGTGGGCGGCGCGATCGGCAGCGCGGCGGGGACGGCGGTGTTCGACCTCGGCGGATGGGGCGCAACCTGCGCGCTGCTGCTGGCAAAGAGCTGCGCGGTGGTGGCGCTCTCGCTCCTTGCCGAGCGGCGGTGGAAGGACGCGTCCGGTGTCCAATCGGTCTGACAAGAAAAGCAATTTACAGGAAAGACTTTCTTAACCTTCCCAAGGTAAACGGGTTTCCGAAGGGCACTACGGCCACATACCGAATGAGGAAGCAACGCTTTGCTCGCTCCGGTTAAGCCGAATGCCTTTCCCCAAGAAGGGCGTTACGGCCGAATACCGAATGACCGGGCGAAAGCCCCCTCACTCCGGTTGGGCCGAGCGCCCTTTTTTGCGTGCCCGGCCCGCACGCAAAGCCGTGCGCCGGGCGAGCTGACCGGAACGAAGCAGCGCGATTGCAGGGGAATGGTGACCCCGGCGCGATTCGAACGCGCGGCCCTCAGATTAGGAATCTGATGCTCTATCCTGCTGAGCTACGGGGTCCCGTCGCATCCAATAGCAGCCGGACGTGACCAATCAATTGAGTTTCTCAGGCGGCGCCACCGGGAACGGCAGGGGCGCGACCGGCACGCCTTCCTCGATCAGCGCCTTGGCCTCGGCGAGGCTTGCCTGCCCGTGGATCGGGGCTTCGTCACGCTCGCCATAGTGCATCTTGCGGGTTTCCTCGGCGAACCTGTCGCCGACCCAGGTGGAGTGCTTGAGCGCCTCGGCCTGCGCCTTGGCGAGCGCGGCGAGCGCCTGCTGCACCTGCGGCGGCATCGGGGTGTTGGCCATCGGCCGCGTCTCGGGCGGGGGCACGTCCTGGCGGCTGTTGCCCTTGGCGGGCACGGCCGGGGCCATCGGCGCCTTGGTCACGTCGGACGTGCCGCAGGACGGGCAGCACAGGAGCCCGCGCGCGCGCTGGTCTTCGAAGTCACCCGAGGAGCCGAACCACCCTTCGAACCGGTGGCCTTCGGTGCATGCTAGGTCATAAACGATCATGGCAGGTCAGGATTTGGCGATTTCCCGCCGGTTGGCAAGGGCCGGAACCTGCGCGCGCACGGCGGCGATGCGGGCAAGGTCGATGTCGCAGAAACCGAGCCCCGGTGCCTCGCCGCCCATGTCGAGCAGCACTTCGCCCCAGGGGTCGACCACGAGGCTGTGCCCATAGGTCTCGCGCCCGTCCTCGTGGTGGCCGACCTGGGCTGCGGCGATGACGAAGGCCTGCGCCTCGATCGCGCGGGCGCGCAGCATCACGTGCCAGTGCGCCGCGCCGGTCGGCTTGGTGAAAGCGGCGGGAAGCGCGATCGCGTCGCAGCGCCGGTCGCCCAGCGCGCCCCACAGCGCTGGAAAGCGCATGTCGTAGCACACCGCCAGCCCGAGCCGGCCGACGGGCGTGTCCTCCACCGTCACCACCGCGCGGCCTGGTTCGTAGGCGTTGCTCTCCCGCCAGCTCTCACCCGTGGCGAGATCGACGTCGAACATGTGGACCTTGTCGTAGGTCACAGGCGCGGGGCTGCCGGGCGCGAAGACCATCGAGCGGTTGGCGTACTTCTCGCCCGCCTCGTGCGCGACCGCCATCGAGCCGAGCGCGATCGTGATGCCGGTTTCTTCGGCCAGCGCAGCGAAACGCGGGACGAAGGGTGAGCGGGCCTGCGGCAGGATATGCCCCGCCCCCCGCCCCCGATCGCGATCGAGCAGCAGCGACATTTCGGGCGTGAACAGCATCGCCGCGCCCTCCCCCGCCGCCGCCCTTGCGGCATCGGCGATGGCGCCGAAATTCGCCTCGGGGTCTACCCCTGAGGTCATCTGCAAGAGTGCGATCCTGGGCATCAGCCGGCCAGCCCCCTAGCCCGCCAGCAGCGCATCGAGCTTGCCCTCGCGTTCGAGCGCGGCGAGATCGTCGCTCCCGCCCACGTGGACTTCGCCGATGAAAATCTGCGGCACCGTCATCGCATTCGGCGCACGGGCGAGCATTTCCGCGCGGCGCGGGCCACCCATGGTGATGTCATGTTCGGTGAAGACCGCGCCCTTCTCGGTCAGCAGGCGCTTGGCGCGCACGCAGAAGGGGCAGGCGAACTTGGTGTAGATATCGATATGCGGGGCAGCCATTTCGGACCCTCTTGAAAGCTGATTTGCGAAAACCAGATAAGCACAGTCGCCGCGTTTCGCCAGTCTCGGGAAACGAACGGCGGCAAGGCGGGTGCTGCATCCGGCAGGCCCGCGTCAGACCCAAATTGCTCGTGAAGAGGATTTGCACGATGTCGCGTTTCGATTTCACCCCCTACCGCCGCTCCACCGTGGGCTTCGACCGCCTGTTCGACCTGCTCGAGAACCAGGCGCGCCTCAATGCGGGCGACAATTATCCCCCCTTCAACATCTCGCGCCGCGGTGAGGACAATTACCGCATCACGCTCGCGGTGGCCGGCTTCCGCCCCGGCGATATCGACATCACCGCGCAGCAGAACCTGCTGACCGTGCAGGGCAAGAAGCGCGAGGAAGCCGAGGACGGCTCCGAGCTGATCCACGTCGGCATCGCCAACCGCGGCTTCGAGCGGCGCTTCGAGCTCGCCGATTTCGTGCGGGTCGAGCGGGCGGACCTCGCCGACGGCCTGCTGATCATCGATCTGGTGCGCGAGGTTCCTGATGCGATGAAGCCGCGCAAGATCGCGATCGGCGGCACTGCGACGCTGACCGCCGTCCCCTCGGCCGATGGCGAGGACACCGCCAGCGCTGCCTGAGCGAACCGGCAGACGACGTCTGAAAACGAATGGGGGCGGATCTTGCGATCCGCCCCCGCGACTTGCGTCGCCTCGGCTGTTCCTATCCGTCCGGGTCGCAGAAGACGGACAAGATCAGCCAAGCTTGTATCGCCGAAAACTCATGGCGAGCGCAACTATCGAATTGTCGCGTTTCCCGCCACGACAATTCCTGAGCCCTAGTACACGAGTTCCTAGAAAACCGTGAAAACGCGTCTTTGGTCTAATGCGGATAGGTAAGGTTGCGCAAGGCCTATCTGCAAAACTTGTATGGAAACGACATCGCAAGTCCGGCTTGCGAAACAAAGGATTGCAAAACACATTTGAGCTCGCCTCGCAGAGCTTCACGGGCCTTCGCCGGGGGGCGTGAGGCCCCACCCGGAAAGTGCGCCAGCCCGCGTTCGAAAGCGCGGGAATCTGAACTCCCGCGCGCCCGCAGCGGGACCACGGCAGACATGGTGCGAATCGGTAGGGCCGTCAGACCAGGCGAGACTGTTCGAGCGCGGCGGCGATGAAGCCCGCGAACAGCGGGTGCGGATCGAAGGGCCGCGACTTCAGCTCGGGGTGGAACTGCACGCCCACGAACCACGGATGGTCGGGCCGCTCGACGATTTCGGGCAGCAAGCCATCGGGGCTCATGCCGGAGAAGATCAGGCCCTGCTTCTCCAGCGGCTCGATATAGGCGCTGTTGACCTCGTAGCGGTGACGATGGCGTTCGGAGATCAGCTCGGCGCCGCCATAGATCTGCGAGGTATGGCTGTTGGGGCTGAGTTTGGCCGGATAGGCGCCCAGGCGCATCGTCCCGCCGAGGTCGCCGCCCTCCTCGCGCTGCTGGATGCCTTCCTTGCTCATCCATTCGGTGATGATGCCCACCACCGGCGCCTCGGTCGGACCGAACTCGGTCGAGGAGGCATTGGCAATGCCCGCCGCGCGCGCGCCCTCGATGCAGGCCATCTGCATCCCGAGGCAGATGCCGAAGAAGGGCACATTGCGGGTGCGGGCAAACCGCACGCTCGCGATCTTGCCCTCGCTCCCGCGCTCGCCGAAGCCGCCGGGCACGAGGATGCCGTGCATCGGCTCGAGCTGGGCGATGATCTGCGAGTCATCGTCGCCCTCGAAGATCTCGGCGTCGATCCAGCGGATGTTGACCTTCACGCGGTTGGCAAGGCCGCCGTGGATCAGCGCCTCGTTCAAACTCTTGTAGGCATCGGGGAGGCCGACATACTTGCCGACCACCGCGATGGTGACTTCGCCTTCGGGGTTGAAGTGGCGCTCGGTCACGTCCTTCCACGCCGACAGGTCAGGCTCGGGCGCATCGGTGATGCCGAAGGCGCGCAGCACCTCGCGGTCGAGCCCTTCGGCGTGATACTGCTCGGGCACCGAATAGATCGAGGGCGCATCGAGCGCGGGGATCACCGCTTCGGCGCGCACGTTGCAGAACTGCGCGATCTTGCGGCGGTCGCTTTCGGGTATGGGGTGTTCGGCGCGGCACAGCAGGATGTCGGGCTTGATGCCCAATGCGGCGAGTTCGCGCACCGAATGCTGGGTGGGCTTGGTCTTCAGCTCGCCCGCGGCCTTGATGTAGGGAACCAGCGTCACATGGACGCTGACCGTCTGGAACGGCTCGAGCTCGTTCCGAAGCTGGCGGATCGCTTCCATGAAGGGCAGCGATTCGATGTCGCCGACGGTGCCGCCAATCTCGCACAGGATGAAATCGTTGTCGCCCTGATCGGCGAGTGCGAATTCCTTGATCGCGTCGGTCACGTGCGGGATCACCTGCACCGTCGCGCCGAGATAATCGCCGCGGCGTTCCTTGGCGATGATGTCGCGGTAGACGCGGCCGCTCGTGATGTTGTCGGCCTGGCTCGCTGAGACGCCGGTGAAGCGTTCGTAATGCCCGAGGTCGAGATCGGTCTCGGCGCCGTCATCCGTGACGTAGACCTCGCCGTGCTGATAGGGGCTCATCGTGCCCGGATCGACGTTGAGATAGGGGTCGAACTTGCGGATGCGGACCTTGTAGCCGCGCGCCTGCAGGAGGGCCGCCAGAGAGGCTGCCATGAGACCTTTGCCGAGCGAGGAGACCACGCCGCCGGTGATGAAAATGAACCGCGCCATGGGAGTTGGGCCTTAAGCGTCAGGAGGGATTCGGGGCAAGCGAATTGCGCCCCGCGCGGGGGCGCCATCCACAGCCATGGTGAGCGGCAACGCCAAAGGACGCGCCCGGCGGGGCACGCTCCTCGGTTGCCGGGGGGATGGGATTACTGCTTGGCGGGCGGTGCGGGCGACGCGGGCGCCTGCGAGGCAGGAGCCGCCGGAGCGGGCACGACCGGATCGGCGAGCAGATCGGGCTTGGCGGGAGCGGCCGCGCCGGGCGCATCGCGATCAAGGGTGGTGGTGACCGTGCCCACGCTGTTCTCGCGCGCTGCCATTGCGGCCAGCAGGATCGAGAGCGTGACGAAGGCGACCGCGAGCCACTTGGTGGTGCGGGTCAGGAAGTCCGCTGCTCCGCGCGCGCCGAACGCGCCGCCCGGGCTGGAGCCGATACCGAGCCCGCCCCCTTCGGAGCGCTGCATCAGCACCACGCCGACCAGCGCGGCGGCCACCAGGGCCTGGATCACGGTGAGGAAGATGAACGGGGACATGAAATAGCGTCTCGAAACGGGGGCGAGCGGGTCGCCCGGTTGCAAATCTTGCGCGCCATGTAGGCGCGCGCGCCGGTTTGGACAAGCCTGCGCGCCGCGCGCTAGCCGTCGAAGGGCTCGCTGGCGGCGAGCGCGATGCCCATGAAGCCGTCGGCGGTCAGGCTCGCCCCGCCGACCAATGCCCCGCCCACTTCGGGCACGGCGAAGATCGCGGCGGCGTTGTCCGGCTTGACCGAGCCGCCATAGAGGATGCGGACCTCTGGCCCCTGCTCGGCGCCCAGCAGCTCGATCAGCAGCGCGCGGATGACAGCATGCATCTCGCCGATGTCATCGGTGGTGGCCGGGGTGCCGGTGCCGATCGCCCAGAGCGGCTCGTAGGCGATGGTCAGCCGCTCGCCCAGATCGGCGGGGAGCGTGTCTGCGGGCGGGAGCGAGGCCTTGATCTGCTTCGTGACGAAAGCCACGGCCTTGCCCGATTCGCGCGTATCGGCACTTTCGCCGCAGCACAGGATCACCTTGAGCCCGGCGGCAAAGGCGGCCGCCACCTTGGCGCGCACCAGCGCATCGCTCTCGCCGTGCCCGGTGCGGCGCTCGGAATGACCGAGGATCACGAAGCTCGCACCCGCATCGGCAACCATCGCCGCCGAGATGTCGCCGGTGTGCGCGCCGCCGTCCTCGTGGTGGCAATCCTGCGCGCCGACCGCGATCTGTTCGGCCTCGCGGTGGATCGGGTGGATCAGCGTGTAGGGCGGCGCGAGCGCCACCTCGACCTTCATGTGACGCTGTGCGGCACGGTCGATCGCGCGCGCTTCGGAGAGCATCGCGCGGGTACCGTGCATCTTCCAGTTTCCGACGATATAGGGTCGGCGGGTCATGACAAGCTCTGCACTTCCTGCAAATTGAGAGGGTTGGGCCCGGTTTGCGACGATTCTGTTATTGCTGTAGTGCGCCGGGACCGGGTCCGCTAGCCATGGAAGGCACGGCTGTCAAAAGGCTGTGACACCTGTTGCCGCGCGGTCGCAGGGCCTATAAAGCGCGTGTCCGCACCGCACCGCACCCGACGCGGCGCTGCCCCGAATATTGCCGCCCGCCTGCGGTCGGCCCCCTGATGGGACGCTTGAGCACATGATTTCGTTTTTCCGCCGCTTTTTCTCCTCGAAGATCGGCCTGCCTCTGGTTCTTGCCTTTCTGGCGCTGATCGCGGTCGCCTTTGCCGCATCGGACCTCTCGTCGACCAATTTCAGCGGGATTTCGGGCGGCGACAAGATGGCCGTGGTCGGCAGCCGCAACATCCCGCTCACCGACCTGCCGGTCGCGGCGAACACCGCGCTCGACCAGATCCGCGCGCAGAACCCGACGCTGACCATGGCGGAATTCGTCACCGAGGGCGGGCTCGACGAGGTCGTCCGCCAGCTGATCGATCGCTACACCGTGGGCGAATATGGCCGCACCTACGGGCTGCGCGCGGGCGAGAACCTGGTGAACAGCGAAATCCTGAAGATTCCCGCCTTCCAGGGGCTGACGGGTGAATTCGACCCGAAGGCCTATGCCGCCGCGCTCCAGTCCAAGGGCCTGTCAGACCAGACCTTCCGCCGCGATCTCGAAGACGGGCTGATCGAGCAGCAACTGCTCCGCTCGGCCGTGGCCGCCCCGCAGCTCCCCGAAAAGATCGCGCGGCAATATGCGGCGCTGGTGCTCGAGAAGCGCAAGGGCACGATCGCGCTGATTCCGAGCGCGGCGTTTGCGCCCACCGGCAACCCTTCCGAAGCGCAGCTTGCCGCGTGGTACAAGGACAACCGCACCGATTTCATCCGGCCCGAACGCCGCACCCTGCGCTTCGCCGTGTTCGGCAGCGACAGCCTGAAAGTCAACGCCGCGCCCACTCCGGCCGAGATCGCCGCGCGTTACAAGCGTGACGCGGCTAAATACGCCGCGAGCGAGAAGCGCGCCGTGACCACCTTCGTCGTCCCCACGCAGGACGCCGCCAAGTCGCTTGCCGCGCGCGTCAGCGCCGGCACCCCGATCGAGACCGCCGCGCGCGAGGCCGGGTTCACCGCCACCAAGCTCGAGGCGCAAGACCGCGAGACGATGGCGGGCTCCACCAGCTTTGCCTTCGCGCAGAACGTCTTCAAGGCCGCCAGGGGCGCGGTGATCGAGCCCGCGCAGGGCACGCTCGGCTGGTATGTCGCGCGGCTCGATGCGATCGAGAGCACTCCGGCCCGCAGCCTTGCGCAGGCGACGCCCGAGATCACCGAGGCGCTCGCCGGCGAAAAGCGCGCCGCTGCCATCGCGGACCGCGTCTCCGAGATCGAGGCCGATATCGACGGCGGCACCGCGCTGGCCGATGTCGCCAAGGCCAATGGCCTGACGGTCGAGACTACGCCCGCGCTGCTCGCCAACGGGCAGGTGTTCGGCGCGCCCGACCAGAAGATCGTGCCCCAGCTGGCGCAGGTGCTTCAGACCGCCTTCCAGATGGAGGAAAGCGAGCCCCAGCTTGCGCCCGTGGCCGATGACCAGTTCGTGATCTTCGAGGTCGCCAAGGTCGAGGAAGCCTCCGCTCCCCCCCTCGCCCAGGTGCGCGAGGGCGCGATCGCGGGCTGGAAGCGCGCGCAAGGGTCGATCCTTGCCAAGCAGGCGACCGACCGGATTATCGCCAAGGTGCGCGGCGGCATGACACTTGATGCAGCCCTTGCCGCCGAGAAAAAGCCCGGCTTCCAGCTCGAACCGATCGATCTCGAGCGCCGCGAGCTGCTCGCCCAGCAGCGCGGCGGCCGGATCGCTCCGCCGCTGGTGCTGATGTTCAGCATGGCCGAGGGCACCACCAAGCCGCTCGAGGGGCCGAGCAATCTCGGCTGGTATGTGGTCGATCTCGAGGACATCAGCACCCTGCCGCTCGACAACGAGCCCGAGCTGGTCGTGCAGACCCGCCAGCAGCTCGGCGCCTCGCTTTCGAACGAATACCGCCAGCAGGCGACCGCCGCGATGCGCAAGGAACTGGGCGTGACCCGCAACGAGACCGGTATCGCGACGGTGCGCAAGCAGCTCGCCGGCGAGCAGGCGCAGTAAGGCCGGCCTTTCCCGTGAGCCTTTCGTGAGTAGCCCGGCCCCCGCAGGCCTGCCCGAGAACGCCGCCGCCGCGGCCGCCGCGCTCGGGGCGGGCCGCCCGGCGCTGGTGTGGCGGCGCATCATCGCCGACAGCGACACGCCGGTGGGCGCGGCGCGGCGGCTGATCGTGCCCGGGCGCGGCGATTTCCTGCTCGAAAGCGTCGAGGGCGGCGAGGTGCGCGGGCGCTATAGTCTGCTCGGCCTCGACCCCGACCTCGTGTTCCGCGCGCGGGGCGCCGCTGCCGAAGTCAACCGCGACTGGAAGCACGCCCCCGAGGCCTTCGCGCCGCTCGCCGGGGATGCGCTCGCCGAACTGCGCGCGCTGGCGGATGCCTGCCGGATCGACCCCATGCCCGAGGGCCTGCCGCCCGCGCTCGCCTGCCTCGTGGGCTATCTCGGCTACGAGACCATCGGCCTCGTCGAGACCCTGCCGCGCGCGCCCGACAGCCCGCTCCAGTTGCCCGACATGCTGTTCGTGCGGCCGACAGTGGTGCTTGTCTTCGACGGGCTCACCAACGCGCTCTTCGCGATCGCTCCGATCTGGGAGGCAGCCGACCCTCACGCGGCGGTGGAACGCGCAGGTGAGCGGATCGATGCGGTCCTGAGTCAGCTCGGCGCACCGATGCCGGCGATGGGAACCGAGGCGGTGCCGGACTCCCTTCCCGACCTCGCGCCGGTGATCGCGCCCGAGGACTACAAGGCGATGGCGCTGAAGGCCAAGGACTACATCCTTGCCGGCGACATCTTCCAGGTCGTGCTGGCCCAGCGCTTCACGTGTCCCTTCACCCTCCCCCCGCTGGCGCTCTACCGCGCGCTTAGGCGTGTGAACCCCTCGCCGTTTCTCTATTTCCTCGATCTGCCCGGCTTCGCGCTGGTGGGCTCCAGCCCGGAAATTCTGGTGCGCGTCCGGGAAGGCGAGGTCACCATCCGCCCCATCGCCGGCACCCGACCGCGTGGGAGCACGCGCGAGGAGGACATCGCCAACGAAGCCAGCCTGCTCGCCGATCCCAAGGAGCGCGCCGAGCACCTGATGCTGCTCGATCTTGGCCGTAACGATGTCGGCCGCGTGGCGGCGGCAGGGACGGTCGAGGTGACGGGCAGCTTCACCATCGAGCGCTACAGCCACGTGATGCACATCGTCAGCAACGTCGTCGGCGAGCTCGCGGGCGACAAGGACGCGCTCGATGCGCTGTTCGCGGGCTTCCCGGCAGGCACGGTCTCGGGCGCGCCCAAGGTCCGCGCCTGCCAGATCATCGCCGAACTCGAGCCCGAGACGCGCGGGGCCTATGCGGGCGGCGTGGGCTATTTCGCGCCCGATGGCTCGCTCGACAGCTGCATCGTGCTGCGCACCGCGGTGGTCAAGGACGGGGTGATGCACGTGCAGGCGGGCGCAGGGATCGTCGCCGATTCGGACCCCGATTACGAGCTCGCCGAATGCCGCGCCAAGGCCGGCGCGCTGATCGCCGCTGCGCGTGAGGCGGTGCGGGTCGCGGGCGAGCCGGGGTACGGCCAGTGATGCGCATCGCTCTGGTCCTCGCCGCCACACTGGCGCTCGCCGCCTGTTCGCAAGCCCCCGCGGGCGAGGCGCAGGTCAAGGTCAAGTTCGACGGCTCGGACGCCGAGGAACCGCTCGCTGCGCCGACCGCGACTGCCGAACCGCAAGCCCCTTCGGCCTGCGAGGCGGTGCAATTCGAAAGCGTTCCCCTCACCCACTGCATCGCCGATCCCGCCCGGCACAGCATCGCCATGGCGAACCTCGGGCCGGACAAGCAGCCCTTCGGCTCGCTCGGCGCCTTCGCCGCCAGCGTCGATCCCGCGACCATCGCCTTCGCCGTCAACGGCGGGATGTACGGCGATGACCTCAAGGCGATCGGCTATTACGTCCAGAACGGCGAGCGCCTGAAGGAGCTGAACCGCGCGGATGGTGAGGGCAATTTCTACATGAAGCCCAACGGCGTGTTCTTCGGCACCGGCACCAAGTGGCAGGTGCTGGGCAGCAACACCTTCTTCAACACCGTGGGCGACCGCCCGCAATTCGGCACGCAGTCCGGCCCGCTGCTGCTGGTCGACGGCAAGCTTCACCCCGAAGTGCAGGACGACGGCCCCTCCAAGGCGATCCGCAACGCTGTGGGCGTCGATGCGGGCGGGAAGGCGCATTTCGTCATCTCCGACGCGCCGGTGAGCTTCGGCCAGCTCGCGCGCTATTACCGCGACGTGCTGAAGGTGAAAAACGCCCTCTACCTCGACGGGGCGATCTCTTCGCTGTGGGAACCGGCGAAGGGCCGCATGGACAAGGGCAGGGTCGGCCCGATCATCGTGGTGACGAAACGGGAACCCAAGGCGGAGGCGACACCGGAATGATCCTCGTCATCGACAATTACGACAGCTTCACCTTCAACCTCGTCCATTACCTGATGGAGCTGGGGGCGGCGGTGCGCGTCGAGCGCAACGATGCGCTGACCGCCGCCGAGGCGATCCGCACCAATGCGGCCGGGTTCCTGATCTCGCCCGGCCCCTGCACACCCAACGAGGCGGGCATCAGCCTCGATCTGGTCGGGGCCTGCGCCGATGCGGGGAAGCCCCTGATGGGCGTGTGCCTCGGCCATCAGGCGATCGGGCAGCATTTCGGCGGGACGGTCCAGCGCGGCGGGCTGATGCATGGCAAGACCTCGCCGGTGACGCATGACGGGACAGGGGTGTTCGAGGGGCTCCCCTCCCCCTTCATCGCCACGCGCTATCACAGCCTCGAGGTGGTGAACGTGCCGCCAGAGCTCATCGCCAACGCCCATGCCGAGACCCCCGGCGCCGACCACCCGAGCGTCATGGGCTTCCGCCACGCGAGCCTCCCGATCCACTCGGTGCAATTCCACCCAGAGAGCATCGCCACCGAGCACGGCCACGCCCTCCTTGCCAATTTCGTGAAGCTGTGCGGGCTCGAGCCGGTGCTGCCCGCGCGGGCCACCGCATGAGCACTCTCCCCGACATCACCGCACCCCTCAGCGAGGCCGAGGCCGAGGCGGCCTTCGGCACGCTGCTCGACGGCGCGCCTTCGGAAGACGAGATCGCCGACTTCCTCGTCGCCCTCTCCGCGCGCGGCGAGACGGCGGACGAGATTGCGGGCGCGGCGCGGGCGCTGCGTGCGCGGCTGATCCCCATCGCCTCGCCCGAGGGCGCAATCGACGTGTGCGGCACGGGGGGCGACGGGCATCATACCTTGAACGTCTCGACCGCGGTGAGCCTGGTGGTCGCGGCCTGCGGCGTGCCGGTGGCGAAGCACGGCAACCGCGCGGCCAGCTCGAAAGCGGGCGCGGCGGACACCTTGGAGGCCCTCGGGCTCGACATGGACGCCGCCGGGCGCACGGCGGAAAAGACCCTCGCCGAGATCGGCATCTGCTTTCTTTTCGCCAGGAACCACCACCCGGCGATGGCGCGCATCCAGCCCATCCGGGTGCGGATCGGCCAGCGCACGATCTTCAACCTGATGGGCCCGCTCTCCAATCCCGCGGGCGTCGAAAGCCAGCTGATCGGCATCGCCCGGCCCGCCTATGTGCCGATCTATGCCGGCGCGATGGCGCGGCTCGGCACGGGCAAGTCGCTGATCGTCTCGGGCGACGAGGGCCTCGACGAACTAAGCCTCGCAGGCGGCAACGAGGTCGCGGTGGTGACCGGCAATGCCTTCACGATGGAGCGCATCGACGCCTCCGCCGCGGGCCTCCCCCATGCCCCCATCGAAGCGATCCGGGGCGACGACGCCAAGCACAACGCCGCCGCGCTGAAGGCGCTCTTGATGGGCACCCCCGGCCCCTATCGCGACGCGGTGCTGTTCAACGCGGCCGGAGCGCTGACCGTGGCCGGGCGCGGCGCGGACTGGCGCGAACGGGCCGCGATGGCCGCCGAGGCGCTCGATTCGGGCGCGGCGCTGGCATTGCTCGAACGCTGGATCGCGCTGGCGAAGTGACCCGCGCTCAGGCGCGCTCCATTGCCCAGACATCGTTCGAATATTCGAACTGCCATTCGCCGCCGATCTCGCGCGAGTATTTGCCGCCGGTGAGATACATCCGCGCGCCATCGGTCCATGTGGCGACGCCGCCGCGCGGGCTCCACGGTGCTTCGACCCGGTCCCAGCTGCGCCCGTCCGCGGTGACGATCATGCTGCTGGTGAACCCGCCCGAACGGTTCGCGCCGACCAGCCACAGCTTGCCGTCGAACATCTGCGGACGGAAACCGACCGGATCGGGCGTGCCGACTCGCTCCGCGATGCGCTCCCAGCTTTTTCCATCGGCGGTGGCCCAGACCTCGCTGTTGGACCGTTCAGAGCCGGGCATGCCGTCGATCGCGCCGCCACCGATCAGCAGCAGGCGGTCGCCCATCACTGCCGCCGTCGGCTGCGCGCGCGGCGACCACGGTGGATCGGGCATGCGCTCCCATGCGATCCCATCTGAGGAGCGCCATACCGCGTTGCTGAGCGCCTGCCCGTCGAAGCCGCCGAGAATCCAGAGATGATCATCGAAACTGGCATGGCCGTAGAAGATCACGGCAGGCAGGTTGTCGGCCTGACGCATGGTCCAGGCGCGGTAATCGGCGGTTGCGGCGATCACCGGATCGATCTGGAAGTCGAGATAATTGCCGGTGTGACGGCCCAGCGCCACAGCCCCGCCGCGGTGCTGAAGCGTGCCGAGATAGGCCGAATTACTGCCGCTCGGGGGGAGCGACTCGCGGGTCCACTCGGCCCCGTCACGCGAAGACCATGTGCCTTGGGGATGGAGGGCGACAAACCGGCCGTCTGGCACGGCGTGGACAGGGTAGTTGTAGGACGTCGGGAACGCGGCTGCCTTGGTCAGCTGCCGCCAGCGATAGCCCGCCGCTTCGGGCGGCGCGGCGCCGACTGCCGCCTTCTGACACGCCGCAATCGCGGCGGTCGCGAGGAGCGCCAGACTGTCGCGCCGCGAGAAGGACTCGGTGAACGCCATGGCCTGAAGAATCTGCTTCTTGGCAATGGGTGTCAATGGGCCCTGCATTGCGGCGGTTGCCCCCGGCAGGACCATCGGCTAGCTGCCGGGTCCGATGAACAAGCTCGAGGAAATCTGCGCGACCAAGCGCGAGGAAGTCGCCGCCCGCAAGCCCGCGACCACCATCGCCGCGCTCGAAGCCGCCTCCGCCGCGCAGACGCCGCCGCGCGGGTTCGAGGCCGCCCTGCGCGCCCGCGCCGCCACAGGCTTCGCGCTAATCGCCGAGATCAAGAAGGCCAGCCCCTCCAAAGGCCTGATCCGCGCCGACTTCCGCCCCGCCGAACACGCCAAAGCTTACGAAACGGGCGGTGCCGCGTGCCTCTCGGTCCTCACCGACGCGCCCTATTTTCAGGGGCACGAGGGCTTCCTCGTCGAAGCCCGCAATGCCTGCGCCCTGCCGGTGCTGCGCAAGGACTTCATGGTCGATCCCTGGCAGTGCCTCGAAGCGCGCGCGATCGGGGCCGATGCGATCCTGATCATCGTCGCCGCGCTCGAAGACAGCGCGATGGCCGAGATCGAGGCCGCCGCGCGCGAGCAGGACATGGACGTGCTGGTCGAGGTGCATGACGAGGCCGAGCTGGAGCGCGCGGCCCGCGTGCTGCAATCGCGCCTGATCGGGGTCAACAACCGCGACCTCAAGACCTTCACCACCTCGCTCGCCGTGACCGAGCGCCTCGCGCCGCTCGCGCCCGCAGGCACGCTGCTGGTGGGCGAGAGCGGGATCAACACCCACGCGGATTGCGAGCGACTAGCGCGCGCGGGGGTGCGCACCTTCCTCGTCGGCGAAAGCCTGATGCGGCAGGACGATGTGGCGGCGGCGACCTCGGCGCTGCTGGCGGGCGCGGTCTGAGCCAATACGGGCTCTGTCCTACACGCATCAAATCGGGCAAGAGTGAGCGCATGACCCACCCCGCCCCCTTCTCCTCCGCCGCCCCAGCAATGGTCACCGCGGGGCCCGGTTTTCCGGCTCTGGACAGTGTCTCACGTGTCTCCAACATGGGGATGCAGTCAGCCTCGGAGGCTTGAACGTGAACGGCGAGAGCACGCGACTCACCCACCTCGACGACACCGGCGCGGCGCGCATGGTCGACGTCGGCGGCAAGGCCGCTACTGAGCGCCGCGCGGTGGCAAGCGGGCGGATCACCATGGGTCCGGACGTGCTCGCCGCGATCCGGGAAGGCAACGCCCCCAAGGGCGACGTGCTCTCGGCCGCGCGCATCGCGGGCATCATGGCCGCCAAGCGCACCGGCGAGCTGATCCCGCTATGCCACCCGCTGGGGCTGGAAGCAGTCAACATTGACTTCGCCTACGAAGCCGATGCCATCCGCGTCACCGCCACCGCCTCGCTGACCGGCAAGACCGGGGTCGAGATGGAGGCGATGACCGCTGTCTCGGTCGCGCTGCTGACGATCTACGACATGGCCAAGGCGCTCGACAAAGGCATGGTGATCGAGGGCGTGCGCCTCATCGCCAAGAGCGGCGGCAAATCGGGCGACTGGAAGGCGCTGGCTTGAGCGAACTGCTGGGTCTCGAGGAGGCGCAGGCGCGGCTGCTGGCATTGGCGCCGCGGGTGCCGCCGGAGACAGTGGCGGTCGAGGCCGCGCTCGGCCGCCACCTCGCCGAGGACGTCCGCGCCGCGCGCACCCAGCCTCCCGCCGACCTCTCGGCGATGGATGGCTATGCGCTCACGCCCGGCGAGGGCCCGTGGCAGGTGGTGGGTGAGAGCCGCGCGGGCGCGCCCTGGTCTGCGCCGCTCGCTCCCGGCGAGGCGGCCCGCATCTCGACCGGTGCAATCGTGCCCGAGGGTGCAGACCGGGTGCTGCTGCAGGAGGATGCGGTGCGGGAAGGCGAGAGCCTCACCGCCGCCGCGCTGCTGCCGCCAGGTCGCCACATCCGCCGACGCGGCTTCGACTTCGCCGCGGGCGACCTGCTGCTGGCGCGCGGCACCTGCTTGACCCCGGCCCGCCTCGCGCTCGCGCTGGCGGGCGGGCATGGTGCGGTCACCGTCCCCCGCCGGCTGCGGGTGGCGGTGATGGACTCGGGCGACGAGCTCGCAGCCGATCCGGCCGCCTGCCTGCCGCACCAGATCCCCGCAAGCAACGCCGCGATGATCGCCGCGATGCTCAGTCCCCTGGGCTGCGAGGTGACGCGCATCGGCCCCGTGCCCGATGACCGCGCTGCTCTCGCCGCCGCACTGGCGCAGGCTGAGGGCGCGGACATCCTCGTCACCTCGGGCGGGGCGTCGGTGGGCGATCACGACCTCATCAAGCCCGCGCTCGCCGAGTGGGGCGCCGGAACCGCCTTCTGGCGGGTCGCGATCAAGCCGGGCAAGCCGCTGCTGGTGGCAACGCGCGGCTCTCAGGTAATCCTCGGCCTGCCCGGCAATCCGGTGTCGAGCTTCGTCACCGCCTTCTTCTTCGCCCTGCCGCTGGTGCGCGCCGCGATGGACGATCCCGACCCGCTGCCGCGCGCCATCGCCATGATCGCGGGCGAGGACCTGCCACCGACCGAGCGCCGCCGCGAGTTCCTGCGGGGCGTTGTCGAGGGAGACCGCGTGCAGCTCGCCGGATCGCAGGACTCCTCGGCGCTCTCGGCGCTGGCGGCGGCAAATGCACTGATCGACCGGCCTGCTGGCTCGGCGGCGGCCCGGGCCGGAGAAGCGGTGCAGGTTTTCCTGCTCCGAAATGGCTGAATTGCGCGGGTTTGCTCTGGGAGGCGCTTGACTCGCGCGAACGGGTTGCCTAATTGTTCCTTGTTCGTTCACCTTAATGGCGGAACGGCAAGTGCAGACTACGCACCGGGGCCTGATGCGAACAGGCAGGTGCCTCTTGGCGCACGCAAGGGATTGGCACGCTTCGCCCTGACCGGGCGCGGCGTGAGTGCGACCACAGGAGAATTGACCAATGCTGACTGCCAAACAGCACGAGCTCATCCAGTTCATCCAGAAGCGTCTGGAGGAAACCGGCATCTCTCCAAGTTTCGAGGAGATGAAGGAAGCGCTCGATTTGAAGAGCAAGTCGGGCGTGCACCGGCTCATCTCCGCGCTGGAAGAGCGCGGCTTTCTGCGCCGCCTGCCCAACCGGGCGCGGGCGCTCGAGGTGATCCGCGAACCGGGCGATACCACCCCTGCCCGCGCGGCTGCGCCCGCGGGTGACAACGTGGTGGCCATGCCCGCCCCGGCGACGCGCATTGCCGAACCGGCCAATGATGTGATCGAGCTGCCGCTGCACGGCCGGATCGCGGCCGGTGCCCCGATCGAGGCATTGGAAGGCCAGTCGACCTTGCCGGTCCCGGCCGCGCTGCTCGGCCCGGGCGAGCATTACGCGCTCGAGGTTTCGGGCGACTCGATGATCGAGGCCGGCATCTTCGACGGCGATTTCGCGCTGGTCCGCCGCACCAACACCGCCCGTGACGGGGAGATCGTGGTCGCGCTGGTGCGCGGCGAGGAAGCGACGCTCAAGTATCTGCGTCGCGAGAACGGGCAGGTGCGGCTCGACCCGGCCAACGCGACCTATGATCCGCAGTTCTACCGCCCGGACGAGGTCGAGGTGCAGGGCAAGCTGGCCGGGCTGCTGCGCCGCTATCACTGAGGTGTGGCTCTGGCCGGAGCCGGGGCGACGGGGCGCACCGGCCTCGCCCGCGGTTCCGGCTCCCGCCACCAGCCATGCTCGCCCTGCCCCTCGGCGACGGTGGTGATCCGCTCGGCGGCGAGGTTTATGGCTATGCCGCCCGATCGCTCGAGGAACCGCCGATCGGCCTTGAGCCAGCGCGGGCGGCACGATCGGGGCAAGAAGCGTTCGGCGACGACGATGTCGGCCTCGGCGCAGGCCGCGGCAAGCGCGCGCTCCTCCACCTGGGCCCGTCCGCGGCCGAGGAGCAGCACCCAGTCGCGCTTGCCCCGCGCGATGGTGAGGGTGCAGAAGGCCGAGGTGCAGCGCGCATCGGGCCAGTCGGCGATCGGAACGGGATCGGCACCGACCCCGGCGAGCTCCATCAGGTTGTCGCGGGTGTAGGACGAGCGGCTGTCGCGTAGGGAGACGAGCCGCAGCGTACCCTCGGCCACGCGCACGGTGATCCCGACCTGCTGCCCGTCGCCCGCCACGAGGATGTCGGGAACCGGAGTCAGCGCTACCATCACGCTCGCCGCGGCGACCGGCACAAGCCCTGCAAGCCGCGCCCTCCCGCGCCACAGCGCAAGCCACAGGCCGCCGCTCGCGAACAGCGCGACCGCAAACCCGCTGATCTGCGGCATCAACCGCACCGCGCCGGCCTGACCGGCGGTGAGATGCGCGATCCCCAGCAGCAGCGCCAGCGCGCGCTCGACGAGCCACCAGAACGGCCAGCCTGCGCCCACGAGGTCGAACACCAGCGCCAGCGCTATCAGCGGCATCGCCACGAAGGTCACCAACGGGATCGCCACCACATTGGCGAGCGCCCCATACATGCCGGCACGGTGAAAGTGGAACAGCACGATCGGCATCAGCGCCAGCTCGATGACAACGCCGGTCGCGAACAGCATCACCACCCGCCGCCCGGAGTGCATCCACCACGGCTCCTCGCGGTGAGCGAGGAAGGCCGTCACGGGCGCGCTGTTCGACAGGGCAACGATCGCGAGTACCGCGGCGAAGCTCATCTGGAAACTCGGCCCGATCGCGCTCTCTGGCCAAAGCAGCAGAACAAAGCCTGCCGCAACCGCCACCATCCGCAAGGACAGCGCCTCGCGCCCCAGCACCAGCGCGCCGAGCACCAGCAGCGCGGCGACGCAGCTGCGCACGGTGGGCACCTCGGCCCCGGTCAGCAGGGTGTAGGCGATCCCCATCAGTGCGCCCGCCGCCGCCGCCACGATCGGCAGCCGCACCCGCAAGGCGAGCGCAGGCCACAGCGCGAGCAGGCGCAGCACCGCGAAATAGGCCGCTGCGATCACCGCGCTCACATGCAGCCCGCTGATCGAGAGCAGGTGAGTGAGGCCGGAGTCGCGCATCGCCACCTCGTCGGCCTCGGCAATCCCGCCGCGGTCACCGCTGGCAAAGGCCGCCGCGATCGCGCCCGGCGATCCCGGGACGGCCGCGCGAACATGGGCGGAGAGCGCCCGCTGCCAGCGCGCCAGCCCCTCGCCCTCGGGCGCGGGGGTGACCAGCGTGAGCCCGCCCACCAGCGTGCCCGTCGCCGAAAGCCCCTGGAACCACGCCGCGCGGGCGAAATCGTAGCTCCCCGGCAGCATCGGCGAGGCGGGCGGCATCAGCCGCGCGCGCAGCCGCACGACCGCGCCCTCGGCCAGCCCCGCGGGCGGCCCACCCTTGCCGAGCGCCGCCAGCGGCACGTTCACCCGCACCTTGAGCGCCCGCCCGGCTTCCGCATCGCGCATCGCCAGCGTGAGGCGCAGGCGCTCTTCGGCGGGCTGGTCCTCGCGCTCCAGCACTCGCCCCTCGATCAGCACCACCGCCGGGCGCGCGATCGGAACGGCGCCGACGATCGCGGAGCGCGCCCATACCGTGCCGATTCCGAAGGCGAAGACCAGCGAACAGACCACCACTGCCAGCCTCAAGTTCGCGCGGGTCTCGTCCGCCGCGCTGCCCGGCGGCCAGAGCGCCAGCGCGGCGAGCGCCGTGCCCGCGCCGCCGGCCATCACCGCCAGCCATTGCCATGGGTGTGGGAGCGCGAACCAGGTGATGATGCCACCCGCAAAGACCACCGCGAGCCACGGCGCGCGCTCGAACCCGGCTTCGGCGAGGAAGCGCTCGGCTGCATCGGCAAGACCTGCCCCGCCCCCGCGGATGCTGGACAAGCCGCGCGCACTTTGCCAAGGGCGCGGACGCGGATCGGGGGCGGCGTCCGGTCCGCCCGGATCCCCCCCCATCGGAATGATCGGCACATCGCGCATCGGCATGCCCCCACAGCCGGCCGGTTCCCGTCCAAGCCGTTCGAAGTGAACAGGAATTGAAAGCCCATGGCAAGCGAAAGCAGCACTCCCGCAGGCGAGGTCGTCACCCGCTTCGCGCCCTCGCCGACCGGCTTCCTGCATATCGGCGGCGCGCGCACGGCGCTGTTCAACTGGCTCTATGCCCGCCACCACGGCGGCCGCACGCTGCTCAGGATCGAGGATACCGACCGCAAGCGCTCCACGCAGGAGGCGATCGACGCGATCATCGAGGGGCTCGCGTGGATGGGCCTCGACTATGACGCCCCCCCGCTGTTCCAGTCCGACCGTGCCGAGCGCCATGCCGAGGTCGCGTGGCAGCTGCTGAAAGCGGGCCATGCCTACAAGTGCTTCGCCACCCCCGAAGAGCTCGAGGCGATGCGCGAGGAGCAGCGCGCCCAGAAGAAGCCGCTGCGCTATGACGGGCGCTGGCGCGACCGCGATCCCTCGGAAGCGCCCGAAGGCGCGCCCTTCGTCATCCGCCTCAAGACCCCCGAGGACGGCGAGGTGACGATCCGCGACCGCGTTCAGGGCCCGGTGACGGTCAGGAACGAGGAGCTCGACGACTACATCATCCTGCGCGCCGACGGCACGCCGACCTATATGCTCGCGGTGGTGGTCGACGATCACGACATGGGTGTGACCCACGTCATCCGCGGTGACGATCACCTGAACAATGCCTTCCGCCAGTTGCCGATCATCCGCGCGATGAACGCCATCGAGGGCAATTGGCCCGATCCGGTCTATGCCCACATCCCGCTAATCCACGGCAGCGATGGGGCGAAGCTGTCGAAGCGCCACGGCGCGCTGGGCGTCGAGGCCTATCGCGACGAGTTCGGGATCCTGCCCGAGGCGCTGTTCAACTACCTGCTGCGGCTCGGCTGGGGTCACGGGGACCGCGAGGAGATCACCCGCGAAGAGGCGATCGAATTGTTCGATCTGGCCGGCGTCGGCAAGAGCCCCTCGCGTTTCGACATGAAGAAACTCGAAAACCTGAACGGCCATTATCTGCGCGAGGCGGATGACGCGCGCCTGGCTGCGCTGGTCGCCGCGCGGATCGGCGAGCATGCCGATGCGGACCTCCTCGAGCGCGCCATGCCGGTGCTCAAGGTGCGTGCGAAGAACCTCAATGAAGTAGTTGAAGGCGCTGACTTCCTCTTCGCAAAGCGGCCGCTTGAAATGACCGAGAAGGCCGCCAGCCTGCTCGAGGGCGATGCGCGGGCGATTCTGCGAAAGATTTACGAGGCCCTCAGGGCCGAAAACGACTGGACAAGCGAGGCACTCGAAGCCACTACCAAGGCGCTCGCCGAGGCGGAAGGGTTGGGCCTTGGCAAGCTGGCGCAGCCGATGCGCGCGGCGCTGACCGGGACGACCACGTCACCGGGAATTTTCGATGTTCTGGTCCTGCTCGGCCGAGACGAGGCGCTGGCCCGGCTCGACGCGCAGGCCGCCTGACACTCGGCCTGAAACAGGGCGACCGGCGGGGGCCGGAATTGAAATTTTGGACAGGAGACAGATCTTGGCAGACAAGACGGCGAAACTCGAAATCGGCGGCCAGACGCACGAATATCCCGTGCTCGCGGGCAGCACCGGCCCCGACGTGATCGATATCCGCAAGCTCTATGCGCAGACAGGCGCCTTCACCTTCGACCCGGGATTCACCTCGACCGCGAGCTGCGAGAGCGCGCTCACCTATATCGACGGCGACGAGGGCGTGCTGCTCCACCGCGGCTATCCGATCGGCCAGCTGGCCGAGGATTCGAGCTTCATGGAAGTCAGCTACCTGCTCCTCAACGGCGAACTGCCGAGCAAGCAGACGCTCGACGATTTCACCTACACCATCACCCGCCACACCATGCTGCACGAGCAGCTGATGACCTTCTACCGCGGCTTCCGCCGTGACGCGCACCCGATGGCGGTGATGTGCGGCGTGGTCGGCGCGCTGTCGGCGTTCTATCACGACAGCACCGACATCTCCGATCCGCAGCAGCGCATGATCGCCTCGCACCGGCTGATCGCCAAGATGCCGACGATCGCGGCGATGGCCTACAAGTATTCGGTCGGCCAGCCCTTCGTCTATCCGGACAACTCGCTCTCCTACACCGGCAACTTCCTGCGCATGACCTTCGGCGTGCCGGCCGAGCCCTATGTGGTGAACCCGGTGGTCGAGCGCGCGCTGGACCGCATCTTCATCCTCCATGCCGACCACGAGCAGAACGCCTCGACCTCGACCGTGCGGCTCGCCGGTTCCTCGGGCGCGAACCCGTTCGCCTGCATCGCGGCGGGCATTGCCTGCCTGTGGGGCCCGGCGCATGGCGGCGCGAACGAGGCCGCGCTCAACATGCTGCGCGAGATCGGCACGCCCGATCGCATCCCGCACTATATCGAGCGCGCCAAGGACAAGAACGATCCGTTCCGCCTGATGGGCTTCGGCCACCGCGTCTACAAGAACTACGACCCGCGCGCGACGGTGATGCAGAAGACCGTGCGCGAGGTGTTCGAGAGCCTCAAGGTCACCGACCCGCTGTTCGAGACCGCGCTGCAGCTCGAAGAGATCGCGCTGAACGATCCCTACTTCATCGAGAAGAAGCTGTTCCCGAATGTCGATTTCTATTCGGGCATCATCCTATCGGCGATCGGCTTCCCGACCACAATGTTCACCGCGCTCTTTGCCCTCGCGCGCACCGTGGGCTGGGTGGCGCAGTGGAACGAGATGATCTCGGACCCCGGCCAGAAGATCGGTCGCCCGCGGCAGCTCTACACCGGCCCGACGCAGCGCGATTACGTGCCGCTCGACAAGCGCTGAGCGCCAGCACGCATTGGACACGGCAAGGCCGCCGGTTCCCCTCGGAACCGGCGGCCTTCGCTTTTCTCGGCGTCAGGCGGCGGGCAGTTCCAGCGTGAACAAGGCGCCCCCGCCCGGCGCGCTCCCGACCGTGAGCGTGCCTTCCATCGCTGCGGCGAGACGGCGCGAAATATAGAGGCCCAGGCCCGAACCGCTGTCGCGCCCCCCGTCGCTGTCGCGCCCGAGGCGTTCGAACTTGTCGAAGATGCGTTCCGCCTGCTCGGGGGAGACGCCCGGCCCCTCGTCGGCCACGCTGATGGCAACCGTGCTGTCTCCGGAGGCGAAGGCGCTGATCGTCACCGTGCTCGATGCGGGCGCATAGGCGATGGCATTGCCCACGAGGTTGATAAGGATCTGCAGCACCCGCCGGAACTCGGCAGAGGCGATCGCCGTCCCAAGCTCGCCCTCGACCACCAGTTGCGTATCGCGGTTGTGCGCCCGCACGCCGAGAATGCCCGCAGCGCGCTGGGCCGCGTCGGCAAGATCGACCGGCTCCTTGATGGTGGCAAAGCCCGGGGTCTCGACCACTTCGAGATCGGCAAGGTCATCGAGCATGGCGGCAAGGTGCTGCCCGGCGCTGGCGATAGTGCCGGCATATTCGCTGTATTCGTCGCGCAACGGTCCCGCAAGGCGCGCGCGCATGGTCTCGGCATTGGCGATGATCCGCGCGACCGGCTGGCGCAGCACCGGGGTAAGCGCGGTGCCGACGAGCCGGGTGGGCGAGGTTTCTAGGGGGCCCTCGGCTTCGCCTTCGGGAGCGGTGTCGGCGAGCGGCTCCTCGGCGATCAGCAGCAGCTCGAAGCCCGAGGGGCTCTGCACATCCGCGCCAAGCGGGATCAGACGCACCCGCCAGCTGCGCGCCGAGCCCGCGAAGCGGCACGCTGCGCCGTCGAGCAGCCGCCAGTGCAGCGGCTGGTGATGGGTGATGTCGGTGAGTTCGACCAGATCGCTCCACACCGTCCCGGGCGCGGCCATCGCCGCTGCCTCGAGCCCGGCGGCATCGTGCGCGCGAGCACTGAGCACTTGCAGCCGCTGGCGCGCATCGAGCCGGGCGCTGACCTCGGCCGTAGCGCGGTCGATCGCATCGATCCGCTCGGCGAATTCGCGCGCGGAGGGCGGGGTCAGCGGGCTGCGCTGCCAGTTCTCGACCAGCACCTCGCAGCCGCCCCCCTCGTCCTGCGCGAGAGGATGGATGCGCGCGAAGCCCGAAACCTCCGCATCGCCGTCGAAAGCGGAAAAGCTGCGCGCGATCCTGAGGCCCAGCGCGCGGGCCTGCCGCACCAGCGCGAGCAGTTCGGGGATCGCAAGGATCCCGGGCAGATCGCCCCCGCAGCGCTCCTGCAGGTCCGCGAGCGGCGCATCGGCGCTCAGTAGCCGGCCCTGCGCATCGGTCAGGCCGTAGGCGCCAACGAGGGTATCGGTGCGACCGGGCATGTTCATCACAGCGGCCGGTCGGCAGCAAGCAGCGCGGCGGCGCGCGCCGGGGTCAGCGCGGCGAGCGCGGCGGGGAGCAGCGCGGCAGGCTCGGCCAGCACCACCTGGCGCTCGATCGCGGGCGCGCCAAGGCCCGAGGCGCGCAGCAGCAGCGCGAGCCGCAGGCCTTGCCCCTCGTGACAGGCCAGCACTGTATCGGCGCGCGGGACGCGGGTTTCGTTCGCGAGTGCCGAGGCGAACAGCGCCAGGCCCGCATGGTCGAGCGCAAGCGCGGCCACCGCGCCGCGGCGCATCGCAGCCACAAGCCGCGCCAGAAGACCGAGCCGCGAGGTTGCCTCGTCATACCCCGCCTGCAACTCCGCCAGCCCGGTGCTGTCCGGCGCGCCGGTTCGGGCCCGGGCCAGCAGGGCATGGAACAGTTCCGCCGGCAGTTCGCCGAGCGGCAGTTCCATCCGCCGCTGGCTCTGGACGAAGCGCGACTGCGCGGCGAGCGTCGTCATCGCCAGCGAAGCGACGGCGGGGTCTTCGGCGGCGATGAGTTCCTGAAGCAGCGGGCTCAGCACGGGATCGATCCCGTGGCGCTGCTGGAGGCGGTCGGCCACCAGCCCCTCGGTTGCGAGGGCATGGCAGTGGGCGAGCAGCGCCTCATCGCCCCTCAGGTTTTCGGCAAGGGCATCGAGCGCGGCAGCGTCGCCGCCGGGCGGGCGAACGGCGGGATCGCGCCCGGCCTGCGCAGCGAGCAATTGGGCCGCGATATCGAGGATCATGCCGCGCACTCGCGCAAGGATCGCCTCGCTGACAAGGCTCTGCGCCTCCGAACCCAGCAAGTGACGCAGAACAGGGACGACCGCCGTCAGCGCGCGGGCCTCGCGCGCGAGCCCGCCGCGCAGGATCGCCTCGACAGCATCGTCGGCGGCAAGGTCCATCGTGTCTTCGCGCATCGTCCTTCGGGCATAGCGCCGCTATAGTTAAGGACGGGTTAGATCATTCCTCGGGTCCGCGCAGCAGCAAAGCTGCACATAGCCCCAAGGCGAGACAGGCCAGCAATGGTGCGAGCAGGCCGAGGCCGGCGGCAAGCGCGAGAAAAAGGAGCAGGCCCGCACGATCCGAGGCGGCTGCGGCCAGCGTCGTGTCGCGCCCGCGCGCCGCAAGCCGTGCCAGCGCATAGGCCACGGGGCCGAGCACCGCGAGCGGCTCCCTGTCGGGACAGGGTGCAAGCGCAAACCACAAGGTCACGCCCGCGAGCAGGTCGCAGGCGCCTGTCAGCACCCTGCCCGCGCGCCCTCCCCTCGCCTCGCGGCGCAGGCGTGCCGCGAGCAGGGTGAAGGCTTGCGCAACCTCGACAGCGAACAGGCCCAGCCCCGCAAGCGCGAGGCCGATCGCGGCAAAGCCGAGCGCTGCGGCCAGCACGCCGCCGAGCAACAGCACCAGCGCCGCTGTTCCGGCAATCACCGGTCCCTGCTCGAGCCCGCGTGGCACCAGTGCCCGCACCGCTGCCGAAGCGAGCGCGCGCGCCGGTGCGCGCCAATCCGCGGGCGGCGCGGCCGCCGCTACCAGCGCGTTCTCGTGCCGCTGTGTGGCGGCAGCGCTATCGGCCAACAGCCAGGTTTCGGGCACCAGCTCGCGCGCAGCGAGCTCGCGGGTCGGGGTGCCCGACTGGAGCGCTAGGCGCAGCAGCAGCGAGACCGCGTCGGCATCGGCGGGGAAATCGGCGAGGCGCTGCGCCGGCGCGCCGCGCATCACCAGCACCCCGCCCCAGTGGCGCTGCGCATCGATGCGCTCGAAATCCTCCGGGTGCGCCGCGGCCAGCGGGTGATCGGCGGGAATGGTGGCCACCATGCGCTGGAGGTCGCTGCCTCCCCCGCCCGTGAGCGCGCGCACGACCGCCGGGTCGGGCACCAGCCCGTCGGCAAGGATCACGAGATCGTCTTCCGCCCGCACCAGCGCGGGGATCGCCGCCAGTCCGCGCAGCGCGTGGAACTGAACGCCCCGCCCTTCGAGCATGTGCTGCAGATCGAGCACCGTCCCTCCTGGCGTTTCGGCCAGACACAGCACCCGCTCGCACCCGAGCGTCTGGAGCAGCGCCGCCTGCCACGCGACCACACTGCGCCCGGCAAGCGGGAGCGCGGCACGCAGAGCGCCGTCCTCGCTGTGGCGCAGCGCGGCGATGAGGCCGATGCGCATTGGGCTTGCTCCTCCGCTTGCCGTTGCTCCGGCAAGGAGGCTTGGCCGGTTCGGCGCGGCGGTTCAAGCGCGGCGGCGGGCGTTGCCCCCAAGTGCGGGGCGGCGCAGCGCGGGGGCGCTCAGATACGGTTGGGATCGGGGGTGCGGCTGCGCGCGAAGCGGGCGATCACCGCCTCCACCTCGCGGATCGCCATCGGCTCGCCGGGGGCGGCATGGAGCGCGATCTCGGCGGCCTGGAGCAGGTCCTCGGCGTGGAAGCTGGCGGCAAGGCCCTTGAGCCGCATCGCCGCGACGTGCCAGTTGCCATCGCAGCGCGCGCGCTTCAGCAGATCGAGCTGCTTGGCCGCACTGTCGAGAAAGGCGCTGCGCAGCTCGCGCAGCAGCGCGGCATCATCGCCGGCCGCGGCCGCGAGGGTCGCATCGAGAGCTCCGTGATTGAATGCCATGACCGCAGGAATAATCCGGATTGGTTAAAGCGGGGTTTATCCCGAGTCGGGCTGTGGTATGAAGGGGCATGGCAGGACGGCATCAGATGCGCGCCTTGGGGCGCAAGAGTGGCGGCGAAAGCACGGGCGAGACGACGCTTCCCGAGACCGATGACAGCGGGGAACCACTTGAATTGTCGGACACCTGGGTCGACGAAGCCGAGCCCGAGGACGCTTTCGGCACGCCCCGCCCCTCGCTTCTCGCCAAGACGGCTCCGTATCTGGCGGTGCTGGCGGTGGCCGGATGGAGCGGTTTCTTCGTCTGGGCGAACCTAGCCGCGATCGAGGCCGGTGCGGCGCCCGCGCAGTGGGCGCAGTGGATCGTGATGTGGGCCGTGCCGGTCGCATTGGTCGGTGTGCTCTACCTGCTGGCGATGCGCTCCTCCCACGCTGAAGCGCAGCGCTTTGCCGCGACGGCGGCCGCGATGAACCGCGAGAGCGCAGCGCTCGAGGCCAAGCTCAAGGTGGTCAACCGCGAGCTCAGCCTCGCGCGCGAATTCCTCGCTGCCGAATCCCGCGATCTGGAAGCCCTCGGACGGATCGCCGCCGAACGCCTGTCGACCCACGCGGGCGAATTGCAGGCGCTCATCAGGAACAACGGCGCCGAGGTCGAAACCATCGCGGCCACCAGCGAAACTGCGCTCGGCAACATGAACCGGCTGCGTGACGATCTGCCGGTGATCGCCAATGCCGCCCGCGATGTGACCAATCAGATCGGCAGCGCCGGGCGCGAGGCCGAGGACCGGCTGGCGCGCCTGACGAGCGGCTTCGAACGGCTCACCGCGGTCGGCGCCGAGAGCGAGGAACAGGTCGCACGGCTCGGCGAGAATGTCGGCACGACGCTGTCAGGGTTCGAGGCCCAGCTGGTGCGGATCGAAGCACTCGTCGCGCAGCGCTTTGCCGCGCTCCAGTCCGAAGCCGAAGGTTACCGGGCGGCGGTCGGCGCGCTCGAGGAAGAAGCGATGGCCGCGCTGCGCGAGCGTGCGGGGACCGCTGCCAGCGAGGCCGAAAGCACCGCGGAGCGCCTGCGCGAGGCGACCGAAGGGGCCGCAGCGCGCTTTTCCGAGACGATCAAGGCCCTTCACGACGCGATGCTCGAGAAGCTGCGCCTCGTCGACGAGCTTGACCGCACGACAAGCGCGGCTGCCGCCCAGCGCATCGTCCAGCTGCGCGACGAGGCCATGCGGTTCGACGACCACCTCGAAGCCCGCAACCGCAGCTTCGACGAGCAGATCGAGCAGCGTCAGGCCGCCTTCGAAACGCGCGAGACGCAGGCCGGCGAAGTGCTCGCCCAGCGCCTTGCCGCCCTCGACGATGCGCTCGCACAGCGGCGCGATGCGCAACTGGCGGAAATCGAGAAACTCGTCGCTCAGGGCGAGGCCATGACCGAACGCGTCGCCGAGCTCACCCGCGCCGTCGGCGAAGCGGGAGCGGCCGGTGAAACCGCGAGGACCAATCTCACCGACGCGCTTGAAGGTCTGGCCCGGCAACTCGATGAAAAGCGGGCCGCGCTCGCCGCGACCGATGCCCAGATGGCGCAGCTCACCGACAGCTCGGTGCGGCTGCTCGAGATCCTGCAATCGGGCGCGCGTACCTGCCGCGAGGACCTCATCGGCGCGATCGGCGGGGCCAATTCCGCGCTCGAGACTGTCGAGACGCGCGCCGACAAGGTCGCCGCGCTGATGCTGCGTTCGACCCAGGCGGGCAGCGACTTGTCGGATTACCTGCTCCAGACCCGCGACGGCATCGACGCCGCCGAAGTCGCCATCGCCGGCTTCAAGTCGCGCCTTGCCGAGGAGACCGAGGACGTGCTCGCCCGCCTGCAGGGCCTGCGCGGCGGCTTTGCCCGGCTTGCCGCGGAAAGCGGGGCGCTGGTGCAGGAGACGCAGGACGCCTTGCGCGAGAACCTCGCCGCGCTCGAAACCGCGATCACCGGCGCCTTCGCCACGCTCGACACGGGCGCGCGCGAGCGGATGCTGGCGCTGGCGGGCAGGCTGGGCAGCGAGGCGGTCGAGGCGCTCGAACGGGCGCTGCGCAACGAGACCGCGGCGACCATCGGGGCGCTCGAGCAGTCCGCCGCCCATGCCTCGGGCGTCGGGCGCGAGGCGGCGATCCAGCTGCGCGACCAGCTGGTCAAGGTCAACGAACTCACCGGCAATCTCGAACAGCGCGTCACGCGCGCGCGCGAGCTGGCCGAGGAGCAGGTCGGCAACGACTTCGCGCGGCGCATGGCGCTGATCACCGACAGCCTCAACTCGGCCGCGATCGACATTGCCGGCGCTCTGTCGAGCGAAGTCGCGGACACGGCGTGGGACGCCTATCTCAAGGGCGACCGCGGGATCTTTACCCGCCGTGCGGTGAAGTTGCTCGATGCGGGCGCGGCCAAGGAGATCGCCGCGCTCTACTCCGCCGACGAGGCCTTCAAGCTCAACGTCAGCCGCTACATCCACGATTTCGAGGCGCTGCTGCGCCAGACGCTCTCGACCCGTGACGGGCATGTGCTGAGCGTGACGATGCTGGGCTCGGACATGGGCAAGCTCTACGTCGCGCTTGCCCAGGCGATCGAGCGCTTCCGGACTTAACCCGCCGAAGCGGGCGGCTTGGGCAGAAAGTCGATGTCCGCCGCCGTGATCCAGCCATAAGTGAAGTTGGCGATGAACAGCGCGGTCAGCACCGCGGCGACCACCGTCGCGCGCAGCGCCAGCCTGCCCGGCCGGAAATTGACCGGCGCACTGTCGGCCTGCCCGGGCACCTTCTCGACCCCCGCCTCGTCGGCGGTGCGCACGCCGAAGGGGAGCATGATGAAGGCGCTCATCACCCAGAAAAGGAAGTAGATCGCAAGGATCGAGGTGATCTGCATCAGGCAGCGGCCCCCGGCATCACCACGCGCACCTGCGGCTTCTTGCCCGACCAGCGCTGCGCGGCACGGCGGGCGGCGAGGCGCGCGGCCTCGCGGATGGCGGCTTCGTCCTTCGCATCGCGGCCCTTGAGCCGGCCGATCGCCTTGAGCACATCCTCGGCCGCCTCGGCGAGGAATTCGGGCAGGTCCTCGTCAAGCGGCAGGCCGATGGCCTCGATCACCGGGCGGCTCCCGCGGGCCAGAACCACCACCAGCACGCCCTCGCCCGCGATGCGGCGGCGCATGGTGATGGCATCGCCATCGGCGGGGGCGATGATGTCGCCATCGAGCACCAGACGCCCGGCGCGCACCTCGGCGAGTTTGCCCGGCTTGCCCGGCGCGAGGCGGACGAGGTCGCCGTTCTTCTGCACCACGTTATGCGGGATGCCGCTGGCCTTCCCGACACGGGCCTGTTCGGCCATGTGGCGGATCTCGCCGTGGACGGGGACGAGGATCTCTGGCTTGAGCCACGAATAGAGCGCCTCCAGTTCCGGCCGCCCGGGGTGGCCCGAGACGTGGATCAGCGCCTGCCGGTCGGTCACCATCTGGATGCCGCGTGCGGCGAGCTGGTTCTGGATCTTGCCAATGGGGATCTCGTTGCCCGGGATCTGGCGCGAGGAGAACAGCACGACGTCGCCTGCGGTGAGCTCGATCGGGTGGTTCATGTCGGCCATCCGGCCCAGCGCCGCGCGCGGCTCGCCCTGCCCGCCGGTGGCGAGGATCAGGATTTGCCCGCGCGGCAGACCCATCGCAGTGTCGAAATCGACCGGCGTGGGGAAGTCCTGAAGATAGCCGTTGTCCTGCGCCACTTCGATGATCCGGTCGAGCGAACGACCCGCGACACAGATCTGGCGCCCGGTCTCGCGCGCGACCTCGCCCAAGGTTTGCAGCCGTGCGACATTGCTCGCAAAGGTGGTCACGACCACGCGCTTGCCTGTGTGGCGCGCGACCTCCTCCATCAGCGCCTTGTGCACCGCGCCCTCGCTGCCCGAGGGGTTGGGATTGAACACATTGGTCGAATCGCACACCAGCGCCAGCACGCCTTCAGCGCCGATTTCGCGCAGTTCTTCCTCGGTGGTGGGCTCGCCGATGATCGGGTCATCGTCGAGCTTCCAGTCGCCGGTGTGGAAGATGCGCCCGTGCGGGGTGTCGATCAGCAGCGCATTGCCCTCGGCGATGGAATGCGCAAGCGGCAGGTAGGTGATGGTGAAGGGGCCGAGTTCGATCTGGCCGTGGTCTTCCTCGATAATATTGAGTTCGACCTGCCCCAGCAGCCCCGCCTCTTCGAGTTTCCGCGCCACAAGGTCTGCGGTGAAGGGCGTCGCAAAAAGCGGGACGCCGAGGTCGCCGGCGAAATAGGGCACCGCGCCGATGTGATCCTCATGCGCGTGCGTGAGGACGATGCCGAGCAGGTCCTTGCGCCGCTCCTCGATGAAATCGAGATCGGCGAAGACCAGCTCGACCCCGGGATATTCGGTGCCCGAGAAGGTCATGCCGAGATCGACCATGATCCACTTGCCCTGGCAGCCGTAGAGATTGACGTTCATGCCGATCTCGCCCGATCCGCCGAGGGCCAGGAACAGCAATTCGTCTTCGGGGGTGTAATCGTTCTTCACAATGTCTCTTATGTTGCGCGCGCTCAGGCGGTTTCGGCCTGGCGGGCGAGGATGGCGAGGCCATCGAGGGTGAGGTCGGCGTCGACGTGGTCGAAGATGTCGGTCGCGTCGTCGAACAATATGGCGAGCCCGCCCGTGGCGACAACCTTGGCGGGGCGGCCGATTTCACTCTTCATCTTGGCGACCATGCCTTCCATCATCGCGACATAGCCCCAGAAGACTCCGATCAGCATCTGGTCTTCGGTGTTGCGGCCGATGACGCTGCGGCTTCCGGGCGCGCGGATGGCGATGCGCGGGAGCTTGGCGGTCTTGCCGACCAGCGCATCCAGGCTGAGGTTGATCCCCGGCGCGATCGAGCCGCCCTTGTAGGCGCCGGTGTAATCGACCGCCTCGAACTTGGTCGCCGTGCCGAAGTCGACGATGATCAGGTCGCCGCCATACTTGTGGTGCGCCGCAAGGATGTTGAGCGCGCGGTCGGCGCCCAGCGAGGACGGCTGATCGACATCGATCTCGAACCGCCAGCGCGCGGTGCCCTGTCCGGCAAACAGGGGCGTGATGCCGAAATACTTCTCGCACAATACGGTGAGGTTGTGGTCCGCGCGGGGCACCACCGAGGCGACAATGATCTGCGTGATCGCGTCACGCTCGACGCCCTCGATCTTCAGGAGCTGGAGCAGCCACACCGCATATTCGTCCCCCGTGCGGCGTGGATCGGTGGCGATCCGCCAGCGCGCGCGGGTGGTGTGGGTGCCGTCAGCGTTCAGGTCGAACAGCGCGAAGACGACATTGGTGTTCCCGACATCGGCGGCGAGCAGCATGGGTCTGGATCCTTGGCTCAAGAAATATCGCCAGCGCGAATGACACGTTCGCGGCCATCCGCCAAGCGCAGGCGCAAGGCGCCGTCGGATTCCTCGAGCCCTGCGAAGGTGCCCGAGAGCACCGATCCATCGGTGTCGTGGACGGTGAGCGGCGCGCCCTGGGCATGGATCGACTGGTTAAGGAAGGCGTGTAGCGTCGCGCCGAGGCCATAGGTGCGCCACGCTTCCAGCCTGCGATCGAAGGCCGCGGCGAGGCTGGCGGCGAAATCCTCGAGCGGCGGCGGTGGCGCCACGTCGGCCAGAGCGGCGGTCCTGCGGCCCTCCACCTGCGGCGCGCGGGCGAGGTTCACCCCGATGCCGACGATGATGTGCCCGCGCACCATTTCGAGCAGGATGCCGGAAAGCTTGCCGCCATTCAGCAGCACGTCATTGGGCCACTTGAGGCCGAACGCTCCGGTGTCTCCCAAGGCGGCGGCGCAGGCATCGCGCACCGCCAGCGCGGCGACGAAGCTCAGCGAAGCAGGCGGCGGCCCGCCTTCGCCAAGCACCACGACGGTCGAGCCCATGAAATTGCCCGCCCCGTCGAACCATTCGCGCCCCTGCCGCCCGCGCCCGGCACTCTGACGGCGGGCGACCAGCCACGCACCTTCCGCCCAGCCCTCCCCGCTGCGCAGTGCGGCGGCAAGGTCGGCGTTGGTCGAGCCGGTCGCTTCGACGAAGGTGATCAAACCGAAACGATGAACAGCGCGGTCGCCGCCTTGCCCGCCAGCGCGCTCAGCGAGGGCGTCAGCAGGTAGCCCAGCGGCGAGATGATCGTTGCGGTGAGGAACAGCAGCATCCAGTGGCTCGCCTCGCTCTTGCCGGTGACGACCCCGACCGGTTCGTCGAAGAACATCACCTTGACGAACTTGATGTAGTAGAACGCCCCGATCACGCTCGCCGCGATGGCGATAGCGCCGAAGGCCACGAGCCCTGCCTCGATGGTCGCCTGGAACACCACGAACTTGGCATAGAAGCCTAGCAGCGGCGGGATGCCGGCGAGGCTGAACATGAAGATCAAAAGCGCCCAGGCGATGGCCGGGCGGGTGACCGAGAGGCCCCGGATGTCGGTGAAGGTCTCGTAGAGGTTGCCCTCCTCGTCGCGCAACATCAGCAGCGCGACGAAGCAGCCGATGCTCATGGCGACGTAGATGAAGAGGTAGACCAGCATCGCGCTCGCGCCATCGACATTGGCAACCGCAAGGCCCAGCAGGATGAAGCCGATATTGTTGATCGAGGAATAGGCGAGCAGGCGCTTAAGGTTCTCCTGACCGATCGCTCCGAGCGCGCCGAAGACAATCGACGCGAGCGCCATAAACATCACGATCTGCTGCCACGCGGCAACCTGACCGCCGAACACCTCGAACACCACGCGCGCGGTGAGGCCAACGGCGGCGACCTTGGGGGCAGTGGCGAAGAAGGCGGTGACGGGCGTGGGCGCGCCTTCGTAAACGTCCGGCGTCCACATGTGGAACGGCACGGCGCTGATCTTGAAGGCCAGCCCCGAGAGCACGAAGATCACCCCGAACAGCGCGCCGGTGCCCATTTCGCCGGTCAGGCCAGCGCGCACCGCCTCGAACGAGGTGCCGCCGGTGAAGCCGTAGAGCAGGCTCATGCCGTAGAGCAGGATGCCGCTCGCCAGCGCGCCGAGGACGAAATACTTGAGTCCCGCCTCACCCGAACGCGTGTCACGGCGCAAGATCGCGGCGAGGACGTAGGCCGAAAGGCTGTTCAGCTCGAGCCCGAGGTAAAGGCTCATGAAGTCGTTCGCCGAGACCATCAGGCTCATGCCGACGCTCGCGAACAGCACCAGCACCGGATATTCGGCCCGCATCCCCCGCTCGGTTCCGGCAGCGAGTCCCGCGAAGAAGGGCGGCGCGATGATCAGCGCGGCAATCGCGGAAAGGTAGATCAGCGCCTTAGCGAAGAGCGCATAGCTATCGACCTTGAGCAGGCCGCCGAAGGCCAGCGTCGCAGGACCGTCGGTGCCGAAGTGGAGGCCGGGAACGATTAGCAGCCCCGCCGCGAACAGCGCGGCCGCTGCGGCGATAGCGACCATGCGCGCAGCCTTGTCCCCGCCCCATGCGGCGACCAGCAGCAAGGCGAGCCCCGTGCCGGTCAGCACCAGTTCTGGCAGGACGAGCGCGAAAGAAGCGGCGAAATCCATCAGTGCGCGCCCTCCTTGGCGCCTTCGTGTTTCATGCCCTCATGCCCGGCGCCCTCACCCGCGCCATGATGCTCCAGCGCATTGGCGGCGGCAGTGCGCGGGGTGCCAGGGGCGAGGCGCGCGTCGCTCGCAGGTGCGGCGGCGGCGAGGCGGGCGTCGAGCGTGGCGATGTCTTTGCGCATCGGGGCGAGGAAGCTCTCGGGATAAACCCCCATCCACAGCACCGCGGCGGCGATGGGCGCCATCATCACCCACTCGCGCGCCGAAATGTCGGGCATGGCGGCGGCGTCTTCGTTGGCCTGCCCGCCGAAGGCCACGCGGCGATAGAGGTAGAGCATGTAGGCCGCGCCGAGGATGATCCCCGTGGTGCAGATCAACGCCACAGTGCTCGACGCCTGATAGACGCCTGCCAGCGACAGGAACTCACCCACGAAGCCGCTGGTGCCCGGCAGGCCGATGCTCGCCATGGTGAACAGCAGGAAGAACAGCGCATAGTACGGCATGTTGATCGCAAGGCCGCCGTAACGGGCGATCTCGCGGGTGTGGAGGCGGTCGTAGATCACGCCCACACACAGGAACAGCGCGCCCGAGACGAGGCCGTGACTGAGCATGACGATCATCGCCCCCTCGAGCCCCTGCACGTTGAAGGCGAACAGCCCCGCAGTGACGATCGCCATGTGCGCCACGGACGAATAGGCGATCAGCTTCTTCATGTCGGCCTGCACCAGCGCGACCAGCGAGGTGTAGACCACCGCAACCATCGACAGGGCGAAGACCAGCCAAGCGAACTGCGCGCTAGCCTCGGGGAACATCGGCAGGCTGAAGCGGATGAAGCCATAGCCGCCGAGCTTCAGCAGCACGCCCGCGAGGATCACCGAGCCCGCGGTCGGCGCCTGCACGTGCGCGTCGGGCAGCCAGGTGTGGAGCGGCCACATCGGGACCTTCACGGCGAAGCTCGCGAAGAAGGCAAGCCACAGCCAGGTCTGCGCCCCCTTCGGAAAGCCGTATTCCATCAGGGTCGGGATGTCCGAGGTGCCCGCCTCGGCCACCATCCAGAACATCGCGATCAGCATCAGCACCGAGCCGAGCAGCGTGTAGAGGAAGAACTTGTAGCTCGCGTAGATGCGATTGTCCCCGCCCCACACGCCGATGATGAGATACATCGGGATGAGGCCCGCCTCGAAGAAGACGTAGAACAGGAACAGGTCCTGCGCCGCGAAGGTGCCGATCATCAGCACTTCCATGAACAGGAAGGCCGCCATGTATTCGCCGACGCGCTTGGTGACCGAGTCCCAGCTCGCGAGGATGCAGACCGGCATCAGGAAGACGCTGAGCATGATCAGCATCAGCGCGATGCCGTCGATCCCAAGCTTGTATTCGAACCCGGCGAAGAGCTTTGCCTCCTCGGTGAACTGCCACTGGGCACCGCCGATGTCGTAATTGGCCCACAGGAGGATGCCGAGCACCAAGGTGACAAGCGTCGCCCCGAGCGCGATCCAGCGGGCGGCATTGGCGCCCGCGAACAGGCACAGCGCCGCGCCAGCCAGCGGCACGAGCATCATGATCGACAGGATGGGAAGGCCTTCCATTACGAAGCGCGCTCCTAAAGCAAAACGTAGGTGACAGCGGCGACCAGCCCGAGGAGCATGATCAGCGCATAGGTGTAGACGTAGCCCGACTGGATCGACTTGGCGGCGAGCGCGCTGCGCTGGACCACAGCAGCGATGCCGTTGGGGCCGAGGCGGTCGATCGTGCCGATATCGCCGAGTTGCCAGAAGGCGCGGCCGAAAGCGAAGGCGGGCTTCACGAACAGGGCGTCATAGAGCTCGTCGAAGTACCACTTGCGGTAGACGAAGTTGTGGAGGGCCCCGAAGGCGCTCACGAACCTGGCCGGGATATCGGGCTTGGCAATGTAGGCGACATACGCGCCTACGAGGCCGACCACCATTACCGCGGTCGCGGTCAGCTTCACCCACAGCGGCACGCCGTGCATCGCGTGGATCAGGTCCTCGTTGTAGAAGATCGACCCGTTCCAGAAGCTCGCGCCGTCGATGAACTGGTGGTGGAACACGAAGCCCGCGAAGACCGCGCCGAGGCTGAGGATGCCGAGCGGGATCAGCATCGAGGCCGGGCTTTCATGCGGGTGATAGCCCGCCGTGCCATCGCTCGGGGCGTGGTGATGGTCATCGTGGCCATGCCCGTGATCGTCGTGGACCGCGTGCTGGATGTGCTCCGACTGCTCCCACCGCGGCTTGCCCCAGAAGGTGAGGAACATCAGGCGCCACGAGTAGAAGCTCGTCAGCAGCGCAGCGATCGCGCCCGCCCAGAAGGCGAACTGCCCCGCCCCGTTGTGGCGCGCATAGGCCGCCTCGAGGATCGCATCCTTCGAGTAGAAGCCCGCGAAGCCGAACACGCCGAGGATACCCACGCCGGTGATCGCCAGCGTGCCCGCCATCATCGCCCAGAAGGTGAGCGGGATGTGCTTTCTGAGGCCACCATAGTAGCGCATGTCCTGCTCGTGGTGCATCGCGTGGATCACCGAGCCTGCGCCAAGGAACAGCAGTGCCTTGAAGAAGGCGTGGGTAAAGAGGTGGAACATCGCCGCCCCGTAGGCCCCGACGCCAGCGGCAAAGAACATGTAGCCCAGCTGCGAGCAGGTGGAATAGGCGATCACCCGCTTGATGTCCCACTGGGTCGTGCCGATCGTGGCGGCGAAGAAGCAGGTCGCCGCGCCGACGATGGTGACGATGGTGAGCGCGGTCGGCGCGGTCTCGAACATCGGCGAAAGGCGGCACACCATGAACACGCCCGCGGTCACCATGGTCGCGGCGTGGATCAGCGCGGAGACCGGGGTCGGGCCCTCCATCGCGTCAGGCAGCCAGGTGTGAAGGCCCAGCTGCGCGCTCTTGCCCATCGCGCCGATGAACAGGAGGATGCACAGGATGTCCATCGTGTAGAGGCGCATGCCGACGAATGTGATCGTCGATCCGCTCATGGCCGGAGCCGCCGCGAGGATCTCGGGGATCGAGGTGGTCTGGAACACCAGATAGGTGCCGAAGATGCCGAGCATGAAGCCCAGGTCGCCGACGCGGTTGACCACGAAGGCCTTGATCGCCGCCGCGCCCGCCGAAGGTTTCCGGAACCAGAACCCGATCAGCAGGTAGGAGGCAAGCCCCACCCCTTCCCATCCGAAGAACATCTGTACGAGGTTGTCCGCCGTCACCAGCATCAGCATCGCGAAGGTGAACAGCGATAGATAGGCGAAGAAGCGCGGCTGGTCCGGGTCTTCCTCCATGTACCCCCACGAATAGAGGTGCACGAGCGCCGAGACCGAGTTGATCACGACCAGCATGATCGCGGTCATGGTATCGACCCGCAGCGCCCAGTCGAAGGTCAGGCTACCGGACTGCACCCACTTCAGCACCGGCACCACTTCGGCGCTCGCGGTGCCCGAGAGGAAGCCGAGGAAGATCGGCCAGCTGAGGCCCGCCGCAAGGAACAGCCCGGCGGTGGTCACGCTCTTGGCGGCGACGTTGCCGATCATGCGGTTGCCGAGCCCCGCAATCAGGGCAGCGACCAGCGGCGCGAAAACGATGACGAGGATGGTGTTCACGGCCGCACGCTTTCAGCAGCTCGGCCGCCAGAGCATGCGCGCGGCACGGGGCAATCCGCCGACGTCAGAAGATCCCGGGGTGTCATCACGTTCCTATCCCAGTCATGCGATAAATCTTGGGCTCGTAAGGCTCGAGCCGGTCCAGCAGCCGCGATCCGGAGAGTTGCGGCTGCCGGGCGCTGCCCAGCGCTTCGGGCCGCGCGGCGCGTTCGATGCCGTCGAGCGAGACTGCGACGTCGGCAGCCTGCGAGCTCTCGTTCACGATGAACACATAGGCGTCGCCGCGGTACCGGCGCGCGATGGCGGAATGGGGCTGCGAACTCTCCACCCGCGCGCGAATGTCGGCTCCGGCCTTGAGCACGGGCGAGAGGGCGGTGATCTCGGCGGTGAGCGCCTTCAGCCCGGCAACGGCCGCAGGATCGGCGAACAGCGCGTCCTCACGGATTCGCTCGCCGTCCTCGCCAACGTGCCAGGGGAAGAAGATCAGGCCTTTCGCGCCGTTGATGATCTGCATCCAGGCCATGCTGCGCACCTCGGCCGGGGTTGGCGCGCGCCCGCCCTTGATCGCGGACACTTCGATGACGCCCCACTGCGCTTGACCACCGCCGGCCTTGGCGATGTAGGCGCGCAGATTGCGCGCACCCTGTGCGACCCGCTCGAGACCCGTGCCCTCGAGCACGGGGTAATGATCGAACGAGACAATGTCGGCAGACGCGATTGCCGCCGGGTAGTAATCGTCCGTCCTGCCGGCGCATGCTCCGCGACCGACCCAGTGGGGCTCGACGACGCCGCGACCGAAATTGCGCAGCACCGGCATGCCAGAGGACCGCGCGCGCAGCCGCGAACTCTCCGCGGCGAGCTCCTCGGGGCTGAGGCACGGCCCGAATGAGCCGTCCTCCTTCGCCTGGGCATTGTCGGGCTCGTCTTCCGCGACCATGAAGGGAACCGTCTCCCGGCTGCCCGCGAAGTTGACGAAATCGCTGATCCGCCCCCCCACGACCATGCCGAGCGAATCCATCCTGGCGAGGGTGTCCCGCGTCAGGGCGCCGTTCGCAGGCGCGATCATATTGATGCCGAGCTTCGCCCATTCCGGCGCGAGGCGGGGCGACTGGAAGTACACGCCGAGGGGGAAGAAGTCGGGCTGCGCGGCGAAGGGATCAACGGCCTGCGCCCCGGAAAGGCTCGCACCCGCGCGCTCGCCGGCCGCGTCATCGCAGCTGGCCAGAACGATCGCTGCCGAGACCGGCAGGACCGCACGCGTAAGGAGAGCCGCGCCGAGCACCCTCAGCCCTTCATCCGGTTGATATCGTCGACCGCGATCGAGCCGCGGGTGCGGAAATAGATCACCAGGATCGCAAGGCCGATCGCAGCCTCGGCCGCCGCGACGGTCAGCACCAGCATCGCAAAAACCTGACCCGTCAGGTCCTGCAGGAATGCACTGAAGGCGACGAGGTTAAGGTTCACCGCGAGCAGGATCAGCTCCACCGCCATCAGGATGACGATCACGTTCTTGCGGTTGAGGAATATCCCCAAGACGCCGAGTACGAACAGGATCGCGCCCACGACAAGGTAATGTTCGATCCCGATCACAGCTCGATCCCCTGGCCCACTTCGGGGCTCTTCATGACGGTGGCCTCTTCCGGACGGCGGCGGATCTGCTTGCCCACGTCCTGCCGCGCGCGGGCACCCGGCTTGGGCGGCTGGAAGGTCAGCACGATCGCGCCGATCATCGCGACCAGCAGGATGATCCCGGCGATCTCGAAGAGGATGATGTAGCGGCCATAGAGCAGCGCTCCGAGCGCCTCGATGTTGCTCGTGTCAGCAGCCTGCACCGCGGTGCCATCGGGCGTACCCAGCGTCACCCCGCCTGCATGATAGCCCAACACGGCCAGCACCAGTTCGACGAGCAGAACCGCGGCAATCGTCAGCCCCAGCGGCGCGTTGCGGGAAAAGCCTGCGCGCATCGCGGCGAAATCGATGTCGAGCATCATGACCACGAACAGGAACAGCACGGCCACGGCACCGACATAGACGATCACCAGCAGCATCGCGATGAACTCGGCGCCGAGCAGCACCATCAGGCCCGCCGCGTTGAAGAAGGCGAGGATCAGCCACAGCACCGAGTGCACGGGGTTCCGCGCCAGCACGACCATAAGCGCACTGGCGACCACGATGAACGCGAAGAAGTAGAAGGCGATGGCCTGTATCAGCATGATGCGTCTCCGCCGATCCGTCCCCCCGGCCCACTATAACAAAGTGGCGCGCGGGGTGCAGAAAGCGGCATTTGATCCCTTAGTCCAAGTGTGAGCCGCAGCAGAACGCCCCGGCCCGTTAACCCCATGTCCTCGTCGCCGCGCGCCCTAGCGGTAGGGGGCGTCGGCTTCAAGGTTGGCCGCGATGGCCCTTTCCCATTTGTCACCATTCGCGAGCAGCTTGGCCTTGTCGTACAAGAGCTCCTCGCGGGTTTCGGTCGAATATTCGAAGTTCGGCCCCTCCACGATCGCATCGACCGGGCAGGCTTCCTGACAGAAGCCGCAGAAGATGCACTTGGTCATGTCGATGTCGTATCGGGTGGTGCGGCGGCTGCCGTCTTCCCGAGGCTCGCTCTCGATGGTGATCGCCTGCGCGGGGCACACGGCCTCGCACAGCTTGCACGCGATGCAGCGTTCCTCGCCGTTGGGATAGCGCCGCAGCGCATGCTCGCCGCGGAAACGGGGCGAGAGCGGGGCCTTCTCGAAGGGGTAGTTGATCGTCACCTTGGGCTTGAAGAAATACTTCAGCGTCAAGGCATGCGCCTTGAGGAATTCCCAGAGGGTGAAGCTCTTGATGAGGTGGGAGACGGTCATTGTGAATCAGTTCCTGATTTCAAATCGCGATAGATCTTCAGAACCTCCTGAGCGTCGCTCCCTGAAAAAAGAAGGCAGCGGCCGTACCGCAAATCGGACCCATCGGCGTCGCTTAAATACCCCACCGTGGCTGGATAACTCTTCATGGCATCTGGTTCATTGAAATGCACAATCACCAAATGACCTGGTGAATCGGAGTCTGAATGCAGAGCAATCGACTCAGGCTCGACTCTAGCAATGTTTACAGCATCGCCGGCCAAAACCCGCGAAGGGTCATGGATTTCCATGAACTGTTTGCCTGACCGGACCACCCCACCGGGGAAGTAGAATGCCACACGATCTGAGGTCTTAAGGTCAAGGGATCCCTTTTTTGCAAAGTTGCAATGGATCATGACCTCTTGCTTCAACTCGGGAGGCAAGGCTGCCGAAAGACTTCCGGCCAGCAGCGCCACGGGGAAGAGTGCGTATCTCAGAAGAGCCATCATCCGAAATGCCCCGTCGCCATCAGATACCCGCTGGTCACCGCGACGAACAGCAGGCTCATCGGCAGGAACACCTTCCACCCGAGCCGCATCAGCTGGTCGTAGCGGTAACGCGGCACGGTCGCCCAGATCCAGCTGAACATGAAGAAGAACACGAAGGTCTTGAGCAGGAACCAGATGATCCCCGGCACCATGTAGAGCACCGGAATGTCGAGCGGCGGCAGCCACCCGCCCCAGAACAGCAGCGTGTTGAGCGAGCACATCAGCAGGATGTTCGCATACTCGCCGAGCCAGAACAGCGCGAAGCTCATCGAGGAATATTCGGTCTGGTAGCCCGCGACGAGTTCGCTCTCGGCCTCGGTGAGGTCGAAGGGCGCGCGCGCGGTCTCGGCCAGCGCCGAGATGAAGAACACCACCCACATCGGGAACAGCAGCGGGTGCACCGCATAGGCGTTGATCAGCCCCAACCCGAAGCCCTGCTGCGCGTTCACGATCCCCGAGAGGTTGAAGGTGCCGGCGAACAGCACGACGCACACCAGCACGAAGCCGATCGAGACCTCGTAGGAGATCATCTGCGCCGAGGCGCGCATCGCCGAGAAGAACGGGTATTTGGAGTTCGACGCCCACCCGCTCATCACGACGCCGTAAACCCCCATCGAGGAGATCGCGAGGATGTAGAGCAGGCCCACATTGATGTCCGACAGCACCACGCCCGCGTCGAAGGGGATCACCGCCCAGGCCGCGAGCGCGACGGTGAAGGTGATGATCGGCGCGATCAGGAAGATGCCCTTGTTCGCGGCGCTCGGGATGATGGTTTCCTGCAGGAAGACCTTGAGGCCGTCCGCGAAGGATTGCAGCAGGCCGAACGGCCCGACCACGTTCGGCCCGCGCCGCAGCATGATCGCGCCCAGCACCTTGCGGTCGACATAGATCACCATGGCGACGCTGAACATGACGAGCAGCGAGATGATCAGGATCCCCGCAAGCGTCGCGACGGTCCACGCCCATTCGAAGGGCAGGCCGAGGGATTGGAAGAAGGCGGTCATTCCGCAGCCTCCTTAACGTCAGCCCCGTGGAGCAGTTCGTCCGAGCAGCGCTGCATCACCTCGCTCGCGCGGGCGATGGGGTTGGTGAGGTAGAAGTCCTTGATCGGATAGCCCCCGATTTCGCCCTCGAACTTGGCGCCGCTGTCCGCCTTGGGAAGCGCGCCGTAATCGGCGAGGCCCTCTTCGCCCAGCGCGGGGACGGCGGCGATCATCTTGGCCTGAAGCGCCGCGAAGCTGTCGAAGCCGACGAACACGTCAAGCGCATCGGCGAGCGCGCGCAGGATCGTCCAGTCCTCGCGCGCATCGCCGGGGGCGAAGACCGCTTTCTCGGCAAACTGCACGCGGCCCTCGGTATTGACGTAGGTCCCGTCCTTTTCGGCATAGGACGCGCCCGGCAGCACGATGTCGGCGTGATGCGCGCCCTTGTCGCCGTGGTGGCCGATATAGACCTTGAGGCTCCCCGCGTAGGGCGCATAGTCCATCTCGTCCGCACCGAGGCTGAGCAGAACCTTCGGCGAAGCGGCGGCGATGTCGCCCATCCCGCCGGGCAGCGTGAAGCCGAGCATCAGCGAAGCCATCCGCGCCGCCGAGATGTGGAGGACGTTGAAGCCGTTCCACCCGTCCCGAACCAGGCCGAACTTGTCGACCAGCTTGAGCGCCGAAGGAAGCGCACCCTTGGCGAGCGCCGCCGGGCCGACGATCACCGCCGGACGCTTCGCCGACTTCATGACGTCACCCAGCTCCTTGGGGATGCGGTTCAGCAGCTTGAGATCGCTGCCGAGGAAGGTCGCCGGATAGGTCGGGTCCCATTCGGGGCCGATGATATAGACCTTCGCCCCCGCCTTCACCGCCTTGCGCAGACGGACATTGAGCAGCGCGGCTTCCCAGCGGACATTGCTGCCGACGATCAGGATCGCATCGGCGGTCTCGATGCCTGCAAAGGTGCTGTTGAAGTTCACCGCCGCGAGGTTCGACACGTCATAGGTCATGCCGGTCTGGCGCGCCTCGGTGAGGTTTGACCCGCAGGCGTTGACCAAAGCCTTGGCGGCAAACATCGTCTCGGCATCGAGCAGGTCGCCTGCGACCGCCGCGATGCTCGCCTTGTCGCCTTCGAGCGCGGAGGCGATCATGCCGAAGGCCTCGGTCCAATCGGCCGGTTGCAACCGGACATCGCGGCGCACCCACACGCGGTCCAAGCGGCGCTTGGTCAGCCCGTCGACCTGATAGCGGCCCTTGTCCGACAGCCACTCCTCGTTGACGTCGTCATTCACCCGCGGCAGCGCGCGCATGACTTCGCGGCCCTTGGAGTGGAGCGTGATGTTGGCGCCCACCGCGTCCGAAACGTCGATCGAGAGGGTCTTCTTGAGCTCCCACGGCCGCGCCTCGAAGGCATAGGGGCGGCTGGTCAGCGCGCCGACCGGGCACAGGTCGATGACGTTCGCCGACAATTCATGCGCCGCCGCCTGCTCCAGATAGGTGGTGATCTGCATATCCTCGCCGCGATAGAGCGCGCCGATTTCGTCCACGCCCGCGATCTCTTCGGAGAAGCGCACGCAGCGGGTGCAATGGATGCAGCGGGTCATGATCGTCTTGATCAGAGGGCCCATGTACTTCTCGGTCACCGCGCGCTTGTTCTCGTGATAGCGCGAGCCGCCGCGGCCATAGGCGACCGCCTGATCCTGCAGATCGCACTCGCCGCCCTGATCGCAGATCGGGCAATCGAGCGGGTGGTTGATGAGCAGGAACTCCATCACCCCCTCGCGGGCCTTCTTGACCATCGGGCTGTCGGTGCGGATTTCCTGACCCTCGGCAGCGGGCAGCGCGCAGGAGGCCTGCGGCTTGGGCGGCCCGGGCTTCACCTCGACCAGACACATGCGGCAATTGCCCGCGATGGAGAGGCGCTCGTGATAGCAGAAGCGCGGGATTTCCTTGCCCGCCAGCTCGCACGCCTGCAGCACAGTCGCGCCCGCCGGGACCTCGATTTCCTGACCGTCTACGGTGACTTTAGGCATTGGGCTTCCACAGTTCATAAAGTGAGAAGGTTGCGGCAATGGCCTCGAATTGATCATCGGGGACGTCGTGGGACTTGCCGTACAGCTGTGTATCTCGCTTCAGAGCTGCCGCGTAGCCGCCGCACTTGCCTTCGATACGCCCCTCCAGCTTCTCCCAGCGGGGCATCGATGTCGGCTTCAGCTTCTTCTTATTAACGATTGCGCTTGCCATGCTCTTCATGAAATCTTGCTCGCCAGTGCCTTTCGCCACCTCATGAGCGCACTTTGCCCATGCAACGGCATTCGGCGAGGTGGGGACGCAAGCGAGCGCAGGGCTCGCCAGAGCTCCTGAAAGTATGGAGATGGCGGCAAGGGCTCTCACTCCGCCGCCTCCGCGAACTTCGCATTGTGCTCATGAATCCGCCGCTCCAGCTCCGGCCGGAAGTGGCGGATGAGGCCCTGGATCGGCCAAGCGGCGGCATCGCCCAGTGCGCAGATGGTGTGGCCTTCGACCTGCTTGGTGACTTCCTGCAGCATGTCGATTTCCTCGATCGCCGCGTCACCCGTGCGCAGGCGCTCCATCATGCGCCACATCCAGCCCGTGCCCTCGCGGCAGGGGGTGCACTGGCCGCAGCTTTCGTGCTTGTAGAAGTAGGAGAGGCGGCTGATCGCGCGGACGATGTCGGTCGACTTGTCCATGACGATGACCGCCGCCGTGCCGAGGCCCGAGCCCAGTTCCTTGAGCCCGTCGAAATCCATCGGCGCGTTGCGGATCTGCGCGGCAGGCACCAGCGGCACCGACGAGCCGCCCGGGATGACCGCCAGCAGATTGTCCCACCCGCCGCGGATGCCGCCGCAGTGCTTCTCGATCAGCTCCTCGAAGGGGATGCTCATCGCTTCCTCGACGACGCAGGGCTTCTCGACGTGGCCGCTGATCTGGAACAGCTTCGTGCCCTTGTTGTTCTCGCGCCCGAAGCTCGAGAACCACGAGGCCCCGCGCCGCAGGATCGTCGGCGCGACCGCGATGCTCTCGACGTTGTTCACCGTCGTCGGGCAGCCATAGAGGCCTGCGCCCGCCGGGAAGGGGGGCTTGAGGCGCGGCTGGCCCTTCTTGCCTTCGAGGCTTTCGATCATCGCGGTCTCTTCGCCGCAGATGTATGCGCCCGCGCCGCGGTGCATGAAGACGTCGAAATCATAGCCCGAACCGCAGGCGTTCTTGCCGATCAGCCCGGCGTCATAGGCCTCGGAGATCGCCTTCTGCAGCGTCTCGGCCTCGCGGATATATTCGCCGCGGATGTAGATATAGGCCGCGCGCGCCCGCATCGCGTAGCCCGCGACCAGCGCGCCTTCGACCAGCTTGTGCGGATCGTGGCGGATGATCTCGCGGTCCTTGCACGAGCCGGGCTCGCTCTCGTCGGCATTGATGACGAGGAAGCTCGGCCGCCCGTCACGCGATTCCTTGGGCATGAAGGACCACTTGAGCCCCGTGGGGAAGCCCGCCCCGCCCCGCCCGCGCAGGCCGGATGCCTTGATCTCCTCGATGATCGCATCCTGCCCGCGCGCGAGCAGCGCCTTGGTGTCGTCCCAATCCCCGCGCGCCTGCGCGGCCTTGAGGCTCCAGTCCTGGAACCCGTAGAGGTTGGTGAAGATGCGGTCCTTGTCAGCCAGCATTGCGCATTGTCCAGTTACGCCAGAGTTTCCACGCCACCATCGTCACCAACCCAGCCCCGAGTGCGATGCGCCAAAGCGGTGCGGGGCCGTCCTCGCCAATCCCGGCCAGAAGCCCGGCGGTAAAAAGGGCAAAGAGGCCGATGACGATATGAAACATGATTATCGAGAATTTCTCCCCGGCATCGCGCCGGTCCCACGGGATCGGCGGCCCCCGCTCGGCGAGCGCGCGCTCATCACGCGGTTGCACGGCGATGCTGAGCGCGAGGCAGGCGACGGCGGAAAAAAGCGAGGCGAGGTTCGCGCTGTCTTTGTCCACCAGCACAAGCAACGCCATGCCAGCCAGCCAGAACGCGCAGGACAAGATATGCCGGTAAGAAAGGGTCATGGCTACGTCCCCTCCCCGCTCTGCGCCTTGGCGCGCCGGATGCGTGCCAGCGAAATCGTCTGGAACACGAGGCCGAGCCCCATGATGATGACCCCCAGTTCAAGCGGCCCGGTCGCGGTCAGCACCGCGCCCAGCGCAAAGCCGGTGAGGCCGAGGATCGCGAGGAGGAGCGTCAGCGGGTTCATCCGAAAGTCCCCGACTGCCACATGCCGATCAGCACCACGCCGATCAGCAGCACCACGCCCACGCGCACCAGCCCCATCAGCACCTTGAAGGCGATGAAGGCGAGCACGAGCGCGACGAGGATGGAGACGACGGTGGTCATTGGCCGCTGCCCCGCCCCTGCCAGATACGCGCCGCTGCGGTAAAGCCGCCGAACAGGAAGGCGAGGATCGCCCACACGACCCAGCCATCACCCTGCACGAGCTTGACGAAGGCCACGGCCAGGAAGATCAGGCCGAGGACGCCGCCGCCCTGTTCGATCTTCTTTTCCATCACCATTCGCCCCGGTAATCGTGATTGGCATCGACCATCGCGGTCAGCGTGGTCGGCCCGCCCGAAGGCTCGGAGGTGTGGCGGCCCGGCTCCTGCGTGCCGGTCTTGGGCTGCTGGCCCGCGGCGAGCGCATCGAGCACCGCGTCGAGGCGTTCGGGCGTCAGGTCCTCGTAATTGTCGTCGTTGATCTGGACCATCGGCGCGGTGGCGCAATTGCCCATGCATTCGACCTCGGTGAGGGTCCACAATCCGTCCGCTGAGACCCCGCCCTTCACCATCCCGCGCTTCTTGCAGGCGGCCATGATGTCGTCCGAGCCGCGCAGCATGCAGGGCGTGGTGCCGCACACCTGCACGTGGAATTTGCCGACGGGCTTCAGGTTGTACATGAAGTAGAAGCTGGCGACCTCGAGCACGCGGATCACCGGCATGTCGAGATATTTGGCGACATATTCGATCACCGGCAGCGGCAGCCACCCTTGCGTATCGGTCTCCGCCCCGACCTGCCGCTGGGCGAGATCGAGCAGCGGCATCACCGCGCTGCGCTGACGCCCCTCGGGATACTTGGCGATATGCCAGTCGGCGGTTGTCTTGTTCTCCGGCGTCCACGCAAAGCCGCCCCAGCGAGCGCGCAGTTCGGGGGTGTCGGGAGCGGGGGTACGGTCAGCCATTAGCGGATGAACTCCACGCGAGAGCACTTGTCGCCCTCGAAGGAATAGACAGCGATCACATCGAAGGGGTCGACCAGCGGGGAGCCATCGGTGGCGGGGCCGCGCGTCACGTGTTCGCGCATCAGCACGTAATTGCCGATAGCCTGCGCATCGATGATTTCAGCCCGGTTCTGCGGCCAGCGCGCGAACGCAGTGGCGAGGCCTGCGCGGGTGCCTTCCTTGCCTTCGCGCACGACGTCGCCGCGATAATTGGCTTCGCAGGCATCGTCGGTCATGAACGCGACATAGGCATCGACGTCCTGCGCGTTGTAGGCGTCGATCATCGCCTTGGCGGTGTCGATTCTAGGATTACTGCTCATTGGTAAGCACTGCCTTGTCGCCGCTCTTCACGACCACATCCTTGCCAAAATCGTAGACCACGACTTTCGATTCATCAGCAGCGCGGCGAACCATAAAATGCTTGGTTACTGAATGTATCGTTTTCTGATCATCCACGAGACATATAAAATAAACTCTCACGACTTTATTCGGAGAAGATGCAGTACCAGAAATCAACCTAACTGTAGGCGAGAACTTACACTCAGCAATTTCATTACGAAATTCTCCGAAAGTTATCGTCTCTTTGTCAGGCACAATCCGTTGGCGCCATGTGCCGTCAAACGGCCCCCCCTTGAAATTAGGTCCTATCCCGTTCAACTGTGTGATATTGCCCGGAGCAAGCGCCTCCGCATCTTCCCAGCGCCCTTTTTCCAGCGCAGCGACAAAGGCGTCAACCGGATCCCCGCGGTCGGTTTCCGCGACAACCGGTGCTGCAAGACTGAGCAGGACTGCGAGAAGAGCCAACCTCACCGGTCGCACTCCCCAAACACCACGTCGATTGCGCCCAGAATGGCGGTCGCGTCGGGGAGCATGTGGCCCTTGGACATGAAGTCCATCGCCTGCAGGTGCGAGAAGGCCGTCGGGCGGATCTTGCAGCGATAGGGCTTGTTGGTGCCGTCGCTTACGAGGTAGACGCCGAATTCGCCCTTGGGGCTTTCGGTCGCCACATAAACCTCGCCCGCAGGCACGTGGAAGCCTTCGGTGTAGAGCTTGAAGTGGTGGATCAGCGCTTCCATCGACTGCTTCATCTCGCCGCGCTTGGGCGGGACCACCTTGGTGTCGGTGGAGGCAATCGGCCCGCCCGGCATGTCGCGCAGGCACTGGCGCATGATCTTCGCGCTCTCGTAGACTTCCTTCACGCGCACCATGAAGCGGTCGTAGCAGTCGGAGTTGGTGCCGACCGGGATGTCGAACTCCATGCGGTCATACACGTCATAGGGCTGGCTCTTGCGCAGGTCCCACGGCAGACCCGCGGCACGGATCATCGGGCCACTGAAGCCCCAGGCAATCGCGTCCTCGCGGCTGACGACGGCGATGTCGACGTTGCGCTGCTTGAAGATGCGGTTGTCCATGACGAGGCTCATCGCGTCCTCGAACAGCTGGAAGAAGCGGTTGTCGAGCCAGTCACCGATATCGACCAGCAGCTTCTCCGGCACGTCCTGATGGACGCCGCCCGGGCGGAACCATGCGGAGTGCATCCGCGCGCCGCTCGCCCGCTCGAAGAAGTTGAGGCAATCCTCGCGCAGGTCCATGATCCACAGGTTCGGCGTGAATGCGCCGACATCGAGGATGTGCGCGCCCATGTTGAGCATGTGGTTGCAGATGCGAGTCAGCTCGGCGAACAGCACGCGCAGATATTGCGCGCGCAGCGGCACTTCGAGGTTCAGCAGCTTCTCGATCGCGAGCACATAGGAGTGCTCCATCGCCAGCGGCGAGCAATAGTCGAGCCGGTCGAAATAGGGCAGCGCCTGGAGATAGGTCTTCTGCTCGATCAGCTTCTCTGTGCCGCGGTGGAGCAGGCCCACGTGCGGATCGATCCGCTCGATCACCTCGCCGTCCAGCTCCATCACCATGCGCAGCACGCCGTGCGCGGCCGGGTGCTGGGGGCCGAAGTTGATGGTGTAGTTGGTGATGACCTCGCCCTCGGTGGTGGGCGACTGTTCCTGGGTGATGCTCATCGTCCACCCTCCTTCGAGGTGGGATCGGGGGCGCCGGGGGCACCCTTGCCGCTGTCCTTCTCCGCCGGATTGGGCGGGGATACCGGTTTCGCGGCGGCCTTGTCCGCATCCTTGCCTGCGCCGGTCTCGGACGTCTTCTCGGTGGTCTTGACCTCGGTGACGGTCGGCGCGCCGCGGGACTTCTCGTCACCCGGCAGCACGTAGTCCGCGCCTTCCCACGGGCTGAGAAAATCGAAGGTCCGCATTTCCTGCGCCAGCACGACCGGCTCGTACACCACGCGCTTTTCCTCCTCGGAATAGCGCAGTTCGGTATAGCCCGTCATCGGGAAGTCCTTGCGGAACGGGTGCCCCTCGAAGCCGTAATCGGTGAGGATGCGGCGAAGGTCGGGGTTCCCGGCGAAGGTCACGCCGTACATGTCGAACACCTCGCGCTCGAGCCACCCGGCATTGGGCCACAGCGTGGTGACAGTCGGCACCGGCGTGTCCTCGCTGGCCGAGCACTTCACCATCAAGCGGTGGTTCTTGGTGAGGCTCTGGAGCATGTAGACGACCTCGAAGCGCTCGGGCCGCGAGGGGTAGTCTACGCCCGCGATTTCCATGAGCTGCTGGTAGGCGTGATCGTCACGCAGGATGCGCAGAACCTTTTCAATGGCATCGCGCTCGACGCGAAAAATCACCTCGCCGTGGGCTTCATGCGCCTCGATCAGCCAGACCGAGATGGTCTCGCTGACGGCGTCGATCACGCCCTCGTTGGAAGCGAAGCGCGGTGCGGAATGCAGAACGGCCATGCGCCCTTACCTCTCGATCGTGCCGACGCGGCGGATCTTCCGCTGCAATTGCATCACGCCATAGAGCAGCGCCTCGGCGGTCGGCGGGCAGCCGGGGACGTAGATGTCGACCGGCACGATGCGGTCGCAGCCGCGCACCACCGAGTAGCTGTAATGGTAATAGCCGCCGCCATTGGCGCAGCTGCCCATGCTGATCACATACTTGGGGTCCGACATCTGGTCGTAGACCTTGCGCAGCGCCGGAGCCATCTTGTTGCACAGCGTACCGGCGACGATCATCACATCCGACTGGCGCGGAGAGGCGCGCGGGGCGGCGCCAAAGCGCTCCATGTCGTAGCGCGGCATGTTGACGTGGATCATCTCGACCGCGCAGCAGGCAAGGCCGAAGGTCATCCACCACAGCGAGCCGGTGCGCGCCCACTGGAACAGCTCCTCGGTCGAGGTGACGAGGAAGCCCTTGTCGGTGACCTCGGTCTGAAGCGCGTCGAAGAAGCTCGCGTCAGGCGCGCGGACCTCGCCGCCTTGCGCGGTGGTCAGCTTCGAAATGTCGGGGAGCCCTTGGGGAGGAGAAACGATGTTATTCATTCCCAGTCCAAAGCCCCTTTCTTCCATTCATAGGCAAGCCCCACCGCGAGGATGAACAGGAACACCATCATGCCGGTCCACCCGATCCAGCCCGTCTCGCCGAGGCTCACCGCCCAGGGGAACAGGAAGGCGGCCTCGAGATCGAAGACGATGAAGCTGATCGCGACGAGGTAGAAGCGCACGTCGAACTGGCTGCGCGCGTCTTCGAAGGCGGGAAAGCCGCACTCGTATTCGGACAGCTTTTCCGCATCGGGCTTGTGCACGCCGGTGAGGCGCGACACCGCCATCGGGGCCACGACGAAAAGCACCGACAGCCCGAGGGCAACCAGCACGAATAACAGTATCGGCAGATACTGGCTGAGGTCGATCACGACGATGTCCAAGCAGTTAATCCCGTCGGTCGCCCTAGGCCTGTCGCGCGCACCGCGCAAGCCTGCGACTCGGGGAAAACCCCTTAAGGGAGTTGCAGGAAATCGAACAGTCGTTGCGGCGCGTTGTCCGCGTCAGGGCGCGCCCAGCGGGAGGCGGCGGATCACCGTGGGCAGCGGCTCCTGTCCCTCGCGCAAGGCACCCTTGTCGTAGCGGTCCCATTGCCCGGTCGCGACATAGTAGAGCGCGCCGTCGGCAATGCTCCCGCCGAGCGGCTCGGTCCAGTCGGGATGAGCCTGTTCGAGGATGCGGTGGCCGGTGATGCGGGTGCCGTCGTCCGACAGGCGGAAGGCGCTGATGCGCATCGGACTGGTGCCGTTCTGGACCGCGACGAGCTCGCCCTCGTGGAGCCACAGCCCGTCGATACCGTCGAGCGCGGCGGTCACATCGCTGGCAAGGCGGCTCGCCTTGCCGTTGGAGAGGTCGATCACGGCAAGGCCATAGCCGTAATCGCTGAGGTAGAGCCGCTTTCCATCCGCGCTGACCGCCAGTCCCTGCGGCGAGCGGAAGGTGCCGGGGGCGGCCAGCGCTTCGAGCGCTTTTGCACCGGGGCGCGCACGGTAGATGCCGCCGCCCTGCGGATCGCTGGCATAGACCGTCCCGTCCGGCCCGACCGCGAGGTCGGAGACGACCACGCCTTCGGGGGCTGCGACCAGCAGCAGGTCGTTCATGTCGCCGGTCAGACCGATCAGTCCGGAGAAGCTTCCCGGAACCGGCGCGGACCGGTCGACATTGGACGAGGCCACCCAGCCCAGACTTCCGTCGGGTGCAGACGCGAGGCCCGACAGGGCCTGCGCCCCGGGGACCGGGACCGCGATCCATTCGCTCATGGCGGCAAGGGCAAACAGGCTGCGCCCGGACACCGAGCTTGCGAGGGCCCCGTCCCCGCCCGGGGTCACGATGACACTCTCGATCAGCCCCGCCTCGGCCGGAAGCGTGCTGAACACCGCGCTGCCTCCGATGACAAGCGGCACGCCAGCGACCGCATCGCGGGCGGCCTGCGCATGCACGGGGCCGATCAGTTCGGGAATCCTCGCCTTGGCCCGCTCGCTGAACGCATGGCCCCGCGCCGCGAGCCAGCGCAGGCTGGCGAGCGCCGCCTCGCCCCCGCCCGCCGCAAGCTGCGCATTCAGCAGCCGCAGCCGCACGCTGACGCTGTCGGGAAAGTCACGGGCCAGCTGCTCGAGCCCCGCCACATCCGCGATCTGACCGGTCGCCGTATCGACCGCGCGCCATGCGGGCAGAGCCTCGGCTCCGAGCGGAGCCGCCAGCACCAGCGCCAGCGCGGCCGCAAGCGCCCTCATCTCATCATCCGCGCCGCTGCCGCCTCGGTCGCCTTGCCATAGGGGGGCTTCAACCCGCCGAGCTTGGCGATGTCGATCTTGGGCTGGTGATAGACCGCGCGGGCATGGCTGAACTCGCGAAAACCCTCGATGGCGTGGTAGCTCCCCATGCCCGAGGGTCCGACCCCGCCGAAGGGCAGGTCCTCCATCGAGACGTGGAACACCACGTCATTGGTCGTCACCCCGCCCGAGATGGTGCGGGTCAGCACCCGCTCCTGCTCGCCCTTGTCCTCGCCGAAATAGTAGAGGCCGAGCGGGCGGTCGTGCTCGTTGATGTAGTCGACCGCCTGGTCGATCGACTTGTAGGTCATCACCGGCAGGACGGGGCCGAAGATTTCCTCCTGCATCACGGTCATGCCGTCATTGACCCCGCGCAGCACGGTGAGCGGCATCTTGCGCTGGTTGGCGTTGGCGAAATCCTCGCCCGCCGGGTTGACCTCGATCACCTCTGCGCCCTTGGCCTTGGCATCCTCGACAAGGCCCTGCAACCGCTCGAAATGGCGATCGGAGACAATCGAGGCATAGTCGTCATTATCGAGCACGCGCGGATACATCGCCGCCGCCGCACCGGTGACCCCCGCGACCGCCTCGTCGGCCTTGTCCTCGGGCACCATCAGGTAATCGGGCGCAAGGCAGATCTGCCCTGCGTTCATCATCTTGCCGATGGCGATGCGCTCGCCCGCCTTGGCGAAGTCGGCGCTGCGGCCCATGACAACGGGCGACTTGCCACCAAGTTCGAGCGTCACCGGCACGAGGTTCGCTGCCGCGGCCTGCATGACCCGGCGGCCCGTCGCGGTCGATCCGGTGAAGACGAGGTGATCGAAGGGCAGCGAGGAGAACGCCGCGGCCACTTCCGGCCCGCCGGTGATCACAGCGACTTCTTCGGGCTGGAAATATTGCGCGGTGAGCTCGGCCATCAATTCGCTGGTGCGCTCGGTGAATTCGGACGGCTTGATCATCGCCCGGTTGCCCGCGGCGAGCACCTGCATCAGCGGACCGAAAGCAAGCTGCACAGGGAAGTTCCACGGCGAGAGAATGCCGATCACCCCCTTGGGTTCATAGCGAACTTCGGCCTTCGCACCCATCAGGCTGAGCGGGAACTGCACCTTGCGCTTTTCCGGCCTGGCCCAGCCATCGAGGTGCTTGAGCGCATGATTGCCCGCGCCCACGGTCGCGGCGATGTCGGTCAGCATCGACTGGTGATGCGAGCGACTGCCGAAATCGGCGCTCATCGCCTTGGCGAATGCCTCGCCATGCTCCTTCACCAGCGCCATCGCGCGGCGGATGCGGTCCTTGCGCTGGCTGAGCGGCTCGGGGCGCGAGGCGGTGAAGGCGGCGCGCTGGCGTGCCAGCAGGGCTTCAAGTTCAGCGCGGCGGTCGTCGGCCATGTCGTTCTCCCGTTCGGACATATGCGTTTTGATTTGCGACGCGTTGTTGCGGAATACGTGTGCGAGCGCAAGGCGCATGGTTGCCTCGCGATTGCCATGCACGCCTGCCATCATTACATCGCGCCCGATATCTCACCGTCAAAGCAAAGGACTTTGCCATGACCCAGCTTTCCCCCGCCGATCCCGTCGTCATCCTGTCCTACGCCCGCACCCCGATGGGCGCGATGCAGGGCGCGCTGGCCGAGGTGGCCGCGACCGATCTGGGCGCCATCGCGGTGAAGGCCGCGGTCGAGCGCGCGGGCGTCAGCGGCGAGGATATCGACCGCGCCTATATGGGCTGCGTGCTTCCGGCTGGCCTCGGCCAGGCCCCGGCGCGGCAGGCGGCGATCAAGGCGGGACTTCCGCTTTCGGTTCAGGCGACCACGGTCAACAAGGTCTGCGGCAGCGGCATGCAGACCGTGATCATGGGCGCCGAGGCGCTCGCCAGCGGCACGATCGACGTGGTTGTCGCGGGCGGGATGGAGAGCATGACCAATGCCCCCTATCTCCTCAAGAAGCACCGCTCGGGCGCGCGGCTGGGCCATGACACCGCCTATGACCACATGTTCCTCGACGGCCTTGAAGACGCCTACGAGCCGGGCCGCGCGATGGGCACCTTCGCGCAGGAAACCGCCAACCAGTACCAGATGACCCGCGAGGAGATGGACGCCTACTCCATCGAGTCGCTTGCCCGCGCCAACAAGGCGATCGCGAGCGGCGCCTTCGCCGACGAGGTGGTGCCGGTGACGGTCAGCACCCGCGCGGGCGATGTCGTGGTCGAGCATGACGAGGCACCTTCGAAGGGCCGCCCCGACAAGATCCCGCAGCTGAAGCCTGCCTTCGCCAAGGACGGGACGATCACCGCGGCGACCTCATCCTCGATTTCGGACGGTGCGGCCGCGCTCGTCCTCACCCGCGCGAGCGTCGCCGAGGCGAAGGGCCTCACACCGGTCGCGCGCGTCATCGCCACCGCCGCGCACGCCCACGCTCCGGCGCAGTTCACCACCGCGCCGATCCCTGCGATCCAGAAGGTGCTCGCGCGCGCCGGCTGGGGCGTGGACGATGTCGACCTGTTCGAGGTCAACGAGGCCTTCGCCTGCGTCGCGATGTTCGCAATGCGCGACCTCGGCATTCCGCACGAGAAGATCAACGTCAACGGCGGCGGCACGGCGCTCGGCCACCCCATCGGCGCAAGCGGCGCGCGGATCATCGTCACGCTGATTGCGGCCTTGAAGGCCAAGGGGCTGAAGCGCGGCGTCGCCTCGCTGTGCATCGGCGGGGGCGAGGCCACCGCGGTCGCGATCGAGCTGGTCTGATACCCTACCGCCGGGCGGCGAGCATCACTCGTCGCCCGGCAGGTCCTGCGAGCCCCACAGGCGCGCGGCGGCGATGAAGCCCTTGCGCCCGGCGATGTCGACCTCGCACCACCCGGCCTTGCACTTCTTCATGCGGGCAATCACCCCGGGCTCCGCCCGCCATTTCACCGCCGAGGCCGGATCGGCGGCAGCGCGCACTTCGGCGAGCCCTTGCCCGATCACCATCCCGCCGCGTTCGGGATCGAGCTGGCTGGCTGAAATCCACCCCTGCGTGCCCTCGTGGTCCTCGACCAGGCGCCAGCCCTCGCGGATGCGCAGCACCTTCACCGGGAACCCCTTGCGCGCGTAGACCCAGACGACCGGGTATTCGGCGCTCGGCCCCACGCGCATGTTGACCTTCTCGAACCGCAGCGCCGCCCAATAGGGCAGCACGCGGTCCTGCGCATGCGCCGGGGCGAAGAGCGTTCCGGCGGCAAGCACCAGCGCGAGCACACAAGCGATGATTTGGCGCAGTCCCCTCATTCCCCAAGCGATAGCGCCTTCCGCTTCACCGATTCAAGCCTCGCGTGACTTCCTGCGCCTTGACCGCCAAGGGTTTGAGGGATTAGCCCTCGCCCCATGACCCAGCGCCCTTCCCGCCCGCTCGCCAGCCCGCCGCGCGTGATCGTCACCCGCCACCTGATGCCGGGGGTCGAGGCGCGGATGCGCGAGCTGTTCGACGTGGTGCTGAACGAGGCCGACGTGCCGATGACGCGCGAGCAGCTGGCGGCCGCGATGCGCGATTGCGACGTGCTGGTGCCGACCGTGACCGACAAGATCGACGCCGATCTCATCGCGGGCGCAGGCGAGCGACTTGGCCTCATCGCCAGCTTCGGCGCGGGCACGGAACATATCGACCTTGCCGCCGCCGCCTCTCGGAAAATCATCGTCACCAACACGCCGGGCGTCTTTACCGACGACACCGCCGACCTCGCGATGGCTGGGATCATCGGCGTGCCGCGCCGCATCCGCGAGGGCACCGCGCTGGTGCGGCGGGGCGAGTGGACCGGCTGGGCGCCCTCGGGGCTGCTGGGCCGCAAGCTCGCAGGCAAGGTGCTCGGCATCGTCGGCATGGGCCGCATCGGCCAGGCGGTCGCCCACCGCGCCCGCGCCTTCGGGCTCGAAATCGCCTATACCAATCGCAAGCAGCTGCCCGAGGCATTGGAACGGATGCTCGGCGCGCGCTATGTCGCCGATGTCGACACGCTGATGGCCGAGGCCGACATCCTCACGCTCCACTGCCCGCTCACCGAAGAGACCCGCCACTTGGTCGACGCGCGCCGGATCGCGCTGATGAAGCCGGGCAGCAGCATCGTGAACACCGCGCGCGGCGAGTTGATCGATCAGGAGGCGCTGATCGCTGCGCTCGAATCGGGCCACCTCGCGGGCGCAGGCCTCGACGTCTACCCGAACGAGCCCCATGTCGACCCGCGCCTCATCGCCCACCCCAACGTGATGACCCTCCCCCACATCGGCAGCGCCACCGCCGAGGGCCGCGAGGATTCGGGGCACAAAGTGATCGCCAACATCCGCATGTGGGCCGACGGGCACCGCCCGCCCGATCAGGTCCTGACCGCGCTGGTGCGCTAACCTGCAAGCGCCTGCCCGAGCTCCGTCACCACCCGCTCGATCGAGGGCCGGCTGGAGGCGAGGGCGAAGTGGTGGAAGGGCACTTCGATCTCGGCATCGCGCTCATGCGGCAGACCTCGCGCGGCGGCGGGCGCGATCACGCCGTCCTTGCGCGACCACAAGGCGATCGTCTTGACCGGCGGCTTTACAGAGGGGTCGTCGGGCACCGGCGGCGCATCGACCTTGTGGCCGTTGATCGCCTCGTAAAGCCGCCAGGCATTGTTCGCGCGCCGGTCGCCCGAGAAAGGCGTGCCCAGCGTCATCACCAGCTCGACCAGTTCCGGATGGCGCTGCGCCAGCACGCGGGCATAGAGCCCGCCGAGGCTCCACCCGACCAGCGCGACCTTGCGCTGCTCGGCCTCGGCCACCTCGGCCAGACGGTCGAGCGCGCGGGCGAGCACCTTGGGCTGGATGCCCGTGAGGAAGCCGAGGTCGGAGGCATAGGCGCGGTATCCCGCCACATCGAGCGTGCGGCGCAACAGCGCGGTAGCGCTGTCGCTCGAGAGGATTCCGGGGATGACCAGCACCGGCTGCCCCGCCCCGTCCCGCGCGCCCGCAACCGCGCGCGGGCGGCGCAGCGGCGCAAGCACGATCGGCACCGTGATCGGCAACTCGCGAACCCAGAGCGAGAGCGGCGGCGGAGAGCTATCGTCCATCGCCGCGTCCTAGCGCCGCGTCAGTCGCCGGTCAAAATCCGCTCGACCAGCTCCCCCACGCTCGGGGTGTAGCCGTTCGAGAAGAAGGGGTCGGTCTTGAAGCGGTAGGCCGCGTGGCCCGCAAAGGCGAGGTTGTTGTCCGGGTCGTCGCCGTGGGCGATGTCCTGCAGGGTCTTCTGGATGCAGAAGCTCCTCGGATCGGCGAGGCGGCCGGTGGTGTAGTCGTCGTGGTCCTTCCACGCCGAGAAGCCGCAATGCGACAGGCAGCCCATGCAGTCCTGCTGGTCCTTGCGGATCGTGTCGCGCGCCTCGGGGGTGACGAAGACGATCGTGCCCTCGGGGGTCTTGAGGGGCTCGGTGTGCCCGGCGCGCATCCACATTCCGGCCCTGGTCTTGTCCTCGGGGCGCACCCAGAAGCTCCTCGCCTTGCCGTCTTCGCCGAGCTGGACCGTGCCCTCTTCCTCGCCGCGCTTGAAGAAGGGGATCTGGCGCTCCGAGCGGTGCATCAGGTCGTAGAGGAACGGGGTCTTGACCGCGCTCGAATAGAAGCCGGTGGGCGAGAACTTGTGGAGCAGCACGTCGCCCGGCTCGACGGTGCGCAGCATGTCCTTCCAGATCTGCGGGATCGGGCTTTCCTGCGTCAGCAATGGCCGCGTGCCGAACTGGAAGGCGATCTTGCCGAGCTCGGGATTGTCGATCCAGTTCTCCCACTCGCGCAGATACCACACGCCGCCCGCCATCACGATCGGCACGTCGTCGGAGACGCCCTCGGCGCGCATCGTCTCGCGCAGCACCTTGACGCGGGGGTACGGGTCCTCGGGCTTGGTGGGGTCCTCGGCATTGGAGAGGCCGTTGTGCCCGCCCGCCAGCCACGGATCTTCATAGACCACCGCCGCCATCAGCTCGGCGACCTTGTGGTAGGAGCGCTTCCACAGCGCGCGGAAGGCGCGGCCGGAGCTGACGATGGGCAGGTAATTGACGTTGAAGCGCGCCGCGATCTCGGCGAGCTTGTAGGGCATCCCAGCGCCGCAGGTGACGCCCGTAACCAGCCCCCGGGTGCGTTCGAGCACGCCTTCGAGCACGGCTTGCGCCCCGCCCATTTCCCACAGCACGTTGATGTTGATCGCGCCCTTGCCGTTGGCGATCTCGTAGGCCTTCTTGACCTGCGTGGTGGCGCCTTCGATGGCGTAGCGGATCAGCTCCAGATGGCGCTCCTCGCGGGTGCGGCCGTGGTAGATCTGGGGGATGACGTTGCCGTTATCGTCATAGCTGTCGGCGTTGACCGCGCTCACCGTGCCGATCCCGCCGGCGGCCGCCCAGGCCCCAGAGCTTGCATGGTTGGTTGCCGACACGCCCTTGCCGCCTTCGACCAGCGGCCACACTTCACGCCCGCCGTATACGATCGGGCTCAATCCCTTGAACAATGAAGATCCCCTCTGCGCCCCTGTGGCGCGGTATTTCGAATTCTTGCCATAGTGCGCGCAGCCCCGCTCGGCAACCTCGGCGCCTGCGCGGCGTCAGCCGGCATCGCAGACCTTGATCTTGTCGGGCGCGGTGCGTTCGCGGCCGCGCTCGAAGCGCGCGAAATAGCCCTTGATGTCGGGCCGCTCGATATATTCGACGAGCACGTAGCCCACCGCCTCGAATTCGCAGAACAGCACCGTGTGAGGCAAGCCGTGGCGGCCGACCGGGCTGTCGCTTTCCACGACCACGATCTGCCCGCCCGCATTGAGCGCGGGCCACAGGTTCCACAGGAAAGCGTAGGGCTCGGTCACTTCGTGGTACATGTGCACCATGAAGATGCGGTCGAAACTGTCGGCCGGAAGCTGCGGGTTGTCGATTCCGCCGAGCTTGATCGAGATATTCTCGAGCCGCTCGCGCTCCACCCGTCGCCCGAGCCGGTCCAATGCCTCGCGGCTGATGTCCTGCGCCAGCACGCGGCCGTCCGCGCCCACGCGCTCGGCGAGGCGCACGGTGTAATAGCCCTCGCCCGCGCCGATATCGGCCACGGTCATGCCCGGGCGGATCGCGGCAAGGTCCATCACGACCTTGGCCTCGTTGCGCTCGTCGCGCGCATCCTCGTTGGAGAACTGGGTCGAGACGACCGCGGCGACGGGGCGGTCGGGCGCGGGGAACTCGAGCGCGGTTTCGGGCCGGTCCGAGGCGGCGGGCGCGATCGCGTCGCACGCCGCAAGTGCGGGCAGTGCGAGGGCGGCAAGAACAGCGACGAAACCGGGCGCGAGGGGGCGGCGATGCGGCATGGACATGGCCCCTAACGCCTAGTCGCGCGCTTGCCAAACGGCAATCACGCCGTCCCTGTTCAGCGCATCAGCGACCCCGTCAGATCGACCCTGCGGCGCTCGGCGACCTTTCCGGTCACCACCTCGGCCTCGACCAGCTCGGTCCCCATCAGGCCATAGACCTTGCCTGCAAGGAAGATCGGGCGGGCATTGCCGTACCAGTCGATGCACGAGACTTCGCAATCATAGCCCTCGCCGGTCTTCACTTGATCCTCGGGCGTGGCGGCGATCAGGCCGGCATCGCCGAGCGTCCCCATGCCATCGAAGCCGAGGAACGAGAGGTCGGACACATCCGAATACCACCAGTAGCCCTTGGAGTTCTCGATCCGGGTCACGGTCGGCACGCCGAGCATCCCGTCGCCCGCGGCAGTGATGGTGGCGTTGAAGGCATGGCTGCGGCCCTCGCTCTCGTAGCGCCCCGGCAGCATCGCCGAGGTGCCGAGTGTGGCCCCTGCCCCGTCCCTTGCGAGCGTCACGAAGCTGACCCTGAGGCCCTCCTCATTGGCATAGCCATTGGCGATCACCGCGCCGTCACCGATCTTCTCGAGCCGGATGAGATTGTGGCCGAGCGCGATGCGCTGCGGCTGCGCGGGGCGCGACAAGGGCACCACGGTGATCGAACCCGCCAGCGCTCGCTCGCGCTCGTCGGCATCGTCGGGCGGGCGGCGCCAATAGCCGTCACGCCCGCCATAGACGAGGTATTCGCTGGTGAAGCGGTTCTCGATCCCGTTGCCGCCAACCGGGGGCACGGGAGTGAATTCGCGCTCGGTGGCGGCGGCATAGTAATCCGAAAAGCGCTGCTGCGAGGCATCGAACAGCGCGAACTGCCGCTGGGTTTCGCCATCATCGTCGCAGCCGTTGCGCAACAGGCTCGGCAACGCGCGGAAGCGGCGGGCATTGGCGTCCATCCCGAACTGGTCGACCGGCATCCCGCGCGCGCCCATCACCTCAACCTCGCCGCGCCCCAGCGGGATGCGATAGACTGCCGCCGGGGGCACTTCGCCAAAGCGCGGTGCGGGGGTTCCGGCGGGGCAGGAATCCCACGCCAGTTCGTCCGATCCGCTCGCGAGCGTCCACAGATAGACCGCATCGCCCGCAACGAACATTTCGGCCATGTCCGAGCCCACGAACCCGGTCGTCTCGCATTCGAGACCCTTGGTGGTGACCTCGCCCAGAGGGCAGACCGAAACCGTGTGCACCCACGGATCGCGTACCCCGAACACCGGGCGATAGACCTTGCGGATATCGAGCAGGGCGCGCCCTTGTCCACGCGCGTCGTCGAACTCCTCCGCCGCGCTCCAGCGCCGGATCGCGGGGCGGCCGCGGCGGCTGAGCAGGTCGTCGGCCTCGTAGGGGGTGTAGACCACCAGCTTGTCGCCCACGATCCGGGTCGCGTAATTGTCGACGTCGTAATAATCGTCCGACGAAATCAGGAACACGCCGCGCACCGCGACCGTGCCCTTCGTCTGATCGAGCTTCAGGACGGTGATTTCGGTCGCATCGTCCTGATAGCTGTAGGCGGTGACGATGATCTGGTCGCCCTGCACCAGCATCTCGTCATACCAGTCCGCGCCGATCGGTTCGCCGTCCTTGTCCTTGCGGTAGACATCGACGCGGTCGGTGAGGCGCATGGTGGGATAGTGCACCGCGAACACCCGGCCATCCTGCAGCACCAGCAGATATTCGCCGATCAGCTTGACGATATCGCCCTCGTCGACGGCGGCGACCTGGGTGTTGGTGATGTTCTGGCCGTTGGCGGTGGTAACGGCAGTGACGGCCACCGGGCTAGACATTGCGGTGGGGGTCACGCGCGTGCCGGTGACGACGATACTGCGATCACCACTGTCCTCCGCAGGGCAATCCTCGGGCACGGCGCATTCGGGCTCGGCATCCTGCATCAGCGCGATGACCGTTTGGCCCCCGTCCGCTGCGCCATAGCGGCGGCGTCCCTCGCTGCGGCGGGCCTTCTCGATCGCGCGCATGAGCCGCCGGAATTCGCCTTCATCGGCGAAGGGTTCGAACTCGGGATCGGCAAGCTTGCGGTAGCGCGGCTCCTGATAGGACGGGCGGGTGTCGGGCTCGGGCGCTGCGAGCGCGGGGTCGACCGGCGGCGGCGGGGGCGCAGGCCGGGTCTCGATCATCTCGGGGGTGAGGATCCGCACCGGGCCGGGAGGCACCGGCTTGACCTTGCTCTCCTGCGCCGCGAGCGGCATGGCCGCCAGCGCCAGCCCCCCGATCAGCGCCCCGAACAGTGTTCCGGCTCCACGCGACTCGACCATCGGCCTTGCTCCTCTCGTCGCAAGGTTCCGCTACAAGGCACGGAAATTCAAATCGTTTCGCTATGCAACCGGAAGCCGGAGCAAAGGCCTACTCCACGTCCTCGATCTCGACCTTCTCGCCCGTCACCCGCTGGGCGAGCGCGGCCGAGATGAAGGGGTCGATCGCCCCGTCGAGCACGGCGTCGGGCGAGGTCGAGACGACGCCGGTGCGCAGGTCCTTGACCATCTGGTAGGGCTGCAAGACGTAGGAGCGGATCTGGTGGCCCCACCCGATGTCGCTCTTGGCCGAGTGCTCGGCGCTCGCTGCTTCCTCGCGCGCACGCATTTCCGCCTCGTAAAGCCGCGCCTTCAGCATGTTCATAGCGATTTCGCGGTTCTTGTGCTGGCTGCGGTCCTGCTGGCTCGCCACCACGATGCCGGTCGGCTGGTGGGTGATGCGCACCGCCGAATCGGTGGTGTTGACGTGCTGCCCGCCCGCGCCCGACGCACGGTAGGTGTCGATCTTGAGGTCGGCCGGGTTGATCTCGATCTCGAACGAATCGTCGATCACGGGGAAGACCCACACGCTCGAGAAAGAGGTGTGGCGCCGCGCCGAGCTGTCATAGGGGCTGATGCGGACGAGGCGGTGGACGCCGCTTTCGGTCTTGGCATAACCGTATGCACCGTCGCCCTTGATCAGCAGGGTCGCGGACTTGATTCCGGCCTGTTCGCCCGCCTGATATTCGACCGTTTCGACCTTGAAGCCGCGGCGTTCGGCCCAGCGGCCATACATGCGGAAGAGCATCTCGGCCCAGTCCTGGCTCTCGGTCCCGCCCGCGCCGGCGTGGATTTCGAGATAGGTGTCGTTGCCGTCCGCCTCGCCCGAGAGCAGCGCCTGGACCTTGTCGGCATCGGCCCGGTCGGCGAGCGCGGCGAGCGTGGCGAGGCCGTCCTCGACGATCGTCTCCTCGCCCTCGGCCTCGCCCAATTCGATGAACTCGATCGCGTCGGCCATTTCGGCGGCGATCTCGTTCACGGTGTTCACCGCGGTTTCGAGCGTCTTCTGCTCGCGGCTGATCGCCTGCGCCTGCTTGGGATTGTCCCACAGGTTCGGGTCCTGCACGCGCGCATTGAGCTCGTCGAGCCGGCGCAGCGCGCGGTCCCAGTCGAGCGACAGGCGCACGAGGGCCAGCGCTGCCTCGATCCGGTTGATGTAAGCCTGGGCCTCGGCCCGCATCGGTCAGTCCTTCGTGGGAAAAAGCGTGAATGAGGCGGACGCGCTTAGCGCTACCTGCGCGATTGTAAAGCGCCTCTGCCCCGCCCGCTAGTTCCTGAGCGCGCGCACCGCCGCCAGCGTCTTGGCGACATGGTCGCGGTAGTCGGCGTTGGCGTGGACCGCGACGATCCGGCCATCGCGGGCGATCACGTAGGAGGTGCGGCGGGTCAGCCCGGACGCCATCGCGACATCGTAAGCCTTGGCGATCTGCGGCGTGGCGACCCCGACCGGGAAGGCATCGCGGCATTCCTTGCGGCTGAAATCCTTCAAGGTCTCGATATCGTCAGCCGACATGCCGATGACGGTCGCGCCCGCCGCCTTGAACTGCGGCATGGCCTCGGCAAAGGCATTGGCTTCGAGCGTGCAGCCCTGCGTGAAAGCCTTGGGATAGAAATAGAGCACCACCGGCCCCTTCGCCAGCGCGGCCTTGAGGTTGAACCCGAAGGCCTTGCCCGCAAGCGCCGCCTGGGTGGCGAAGGCGGGGGCCCTCGCGCCTTGGGCCAGTTCGGCCGAGGCTGCGGTGGCGACGAGAGCGGCAAGCGCGAGCGCGGCGGCGTGGGTGCGGATAAAGCGGTTCATGGCGTCCCAACCCCCAAGCCCCGCCAGCGGTTCCGAATCAAATCGCCCGGCGCCTCAGTCAATGCCGCCCTCTTCGATCACCGTGCCTTCATCGGGCGGCGTATCAACCACCGCGCTGGCGGCACTCTGGCGCCCGGCGCGGATCAGCGCGAGGATCTCGTTGCGCTTGGCCGCGATCGCGTCCTGCCGCGTGTAGCGCTCGGGCTCGGTATCGGGCTTGAAGGCTTCCCAGATGATCGCCGACTTGGGATCGTCGCTCGGCCAGCCATCGAACACGCGCTTGCCCGAGCGGCGGTCGATCCGCACCATTCTGACGCCCGCGGGCGCCACGGGGGGAAGATCGGACCACTTGGGCTTGGTCTTCTCGATCAGGCTCTTGATGATCGGCGCGGAAATCGTGCCGCCGAAGGCATAGCCGCCCATGTTGCGGGGCTGGTCGAAGCCCACGTAAGCGCCCGCGATCAGTTGCTGCGTTCCGCCGATGAACCACACGTCCTTGGGACCGGTCGTCGTTCCGGTCTTGCCGAACAGCGGCAGGCCGAGCGAGTTGAGCACTGTCGCCGTCCCCCGACTCACCGCGCCGCGCAGCATGTGCATCACCTGGAAGGCGGTGCGCGCGTCCATCGCCTGCGCGCCCATAACCCCGAAGCGCGGCATCGGCTTGCCGTCCCACTTGGGCATGTTGCACCCCCGGCAATCGCGGGTGTCGGCCCGCCACAGCACCTTGCCGCGGCGGTCCTGCACATAGTCGATCAGCGTCGGCGGCGCGAGCCGGCCGTGGTTGGCGAGCGCCGAATAGGCCGCGACCATCTTGACCAGCGTCGTCTCTCCCGCCCCCAGCGCGGTCGAGGGATAGGGCGGGAACTTGCCGATCCCGAGCCGCTCGATCTCCTTGACGACATTGGGCATTCCCGCGGTCATCCCGATCTGCACGGTCATGATGTTCTGCGACTGTTCGAGGCCGTAGCGCATCGGGTGCTGCCCGCCGCTGCCCGAACCGCGGATGCACTTCTCGCCGAGGTTGGCGCCCTGATAATAGCAGAAGCGCGAGTTATCGACCTGGGTCGAAGGGGTCATCCCGTTGTCGAGCCCGGCGGCATAAACGAAGGGCTTGATGGTCGAACCCGGCTGGCGGTTGGCCTGTGTGGCGCGGTTGAAGTCCGACAGGCGGTTGTCGAAGCCGCCCTGCATCGCCAGGACCCGGCCGGTCTGCGCCTGCTCCACCACCAGCGCGCCCTGCGCCTCGGGAATCGTGCGCACAGCAAAGCCATTGCCCGATGGCGAGGCGGCGATCACGTCACCGGCCTTCAGTGCATTGGGCAGGCCGAACAGCGGCGCCTCGCTGCCGTCGGCAAAGCCGATGCGCGCGTTCTGCCCGCTGCGCTGCGTGACCACGCCGACGCGCCAGTCCTTGTAGCTGATGCCCAGGGGCGAGGATTGCAGCTGGCTCGCCCAGTTGCCTTCCGAGACGTCGAGCGTCGCGATCGGCCCGGCCCAGGCGCGCCCGCCGTGATAGCGCAGCAGGCCTTCGCGCAAGGCATCGCGCGCGGCCGCCTGCATCTGGGGATCGAGCGAGGTGCGCACCCACAGGCCGCCTGCATAGACCGAATTCGGCCCCTTCTCCGCGGTCTCCCCGAAGCGATTGATGAGCTCGCGGCGCACTTCCTCGAGGAAATAGCCCGCATCGACCGAACGCTCTCGCCGCTGGGTGACCATGCCCAGCGGCTGCGCGGCCGCGGCACGGCGCTCCGAGCCGGTGATGAAGCCGTTCTTCTCCATCTGGTCGAGCACGTAGTTCCGCCGCGCGAGCGCCTCCTGCTCCTGCCCCTTGCGCCCGTATTTCTCAGGCGCCTTGGGCAGAATCGCGAGGAAGGCCATCTCGTGCAGCTGGAGCTGGTCGACATCCTTGTCGAAATAGGCCCGTGCAGCCGCCTGCACCCCGAAGGAGCGGCGACCGAGCGGGATTTCGTTGAGATAGAGCTCGAGAATTTCCTGCTTGGTAAGCACCTGCTCGATGCGGCCGGCGAGGATCATTTCCTTGAGCTTGCGCGTCACCGAATATTCGTCGCCAAGCAGCAGGTTCTTGGCGACCTGCTGGGTGATGGTCGAGCCACCGACCGCGCGGCCCGTCCGCGCCGGATTGAGGTAGTCGATCACCGCGCCCGCCGTGCCGAAGAAATCGACGCCGCCGTGGCTGAAGAAGGTCTTGTCCTCGGCGGCGAGATAGGCCTCGACCAGCTTTTGCGGAAAGTCCGCATATTGCAGCTGCACGCGCCGTTCGCGGGCGTAGGAATGGACGATTTCGCCATCCATCCCGCGCACCACGGTGGGCAGCGGGGTTTCGTAGGTGAGGAGCGCCTCGGCCTCGGGCAGATCGCTCGCGAGCCATACGAAGACCGCGATCCAAAGCGTCAGGAAAGCCCCGAAGGCGATCGCGACGAGCCTGAACAACCGGCTCTGCCGCCAGCGTGCGCCGAACCAGGCGAGCACGCCGCGCAGGTCGCGGTTGACGCGGTAACGCAGGTAGGCCCAGTTCGATTGCGGCGCGGAAGGCGTAGGGGTCTCGGTCATGGACGCGGGCCAACTAGCACGCCGATGCGCGCCAAGGCTAGCGGCATTGCAAACCTATTCCCCGCCCGCATCCGCCCTCTCCGGGGTCGCTGCCCGGCGGGCGAAAAACACCCGGATCGCGCGCGCCAGCACGCCGGCATACTGCGCCCGGCCCTCAGGCGTGGTGAGGCGCGCGCGGTCATCGCGGTTGGTGACGAAGCCGCTTTCGAACAGCACCGAGGGCACGTCCGGCGCGCGCAGCACCGCCAGCGCCGCCGACCGGCGCGGCTGGGGGACGAAGGCCAGCGCGCTCTCGCCCTCGCGCAGCACGAGGCCGGCAAAGGCCAACGCATCCTCCTGCGTGCGCTGCTGCGACAGGTCGACGAGGATCGCGCTGACATCCTTGCTCGCGCCTGCGATGGTGATGCCGTTCAACCGGTCGGCATCGTTCTCGCGCGCCGCAAACCGCGCCGCAGCCTCGCTCGAGGCTTCGGCGGAGAGCGTGTAGATGCTCGCGCCGCTTACCGCGTCATTGGCCTCGCCTGCGCTGTCGGCGTGGATCGAGACGAACAGGTCGGCGCCCAGCAGGCGGGCGATTTCGGGGCGGTGCGCAAGCGGAATGATGCGGTCGTCGGCGCGGGTCAGCGCCACCCGCACCCCGCCCCGCTTCAGCAATTCGTCGCGCAGCGCGAGCGCGATGGCGAGGGTGATCGCCTTCTCCTCGAAGCGCGTGCCCTCGGCATCCTCGCCCACCGCCCCGGGATCGCGCCCGCCGTGCCCGGCATCGATCACCACCAGCGGGCGTGAGGGATCGTCGGGGCCTTCGACGAGGGGCAGTTCGGGCGGCGCGGCCGCCTCGCCCGCGAAGGGGAAATGGAGCACATAATCACGCCCCCAGATCGGCACCGGGATCACCAGCCCCAAGGCCTTCGCCCCGCCCAGCAGCGCCGCCGGGACGAGGAGAACGATCAGCAGGAGGGTGCGGTAACTCATTGCGCCTTGCGGCTTACGTTCTTGTCACGGGCAAACGCAATAGAGTTGCGGGGGCCGCCCCACAGTGCTAGCACTGCTGCCACAGGGGCCGGATAAGAGCGCAACCCGCGCACTCCCGCCCGCCCCTTGCTCCGGGCAATCGATATCCTTCGCGCCCGGTCCAATACAGGTTGATGCAGTGACAGATCGCTTTTCCCGGACAACCAGCACCCAGCGCGACAGGCGTTTGGCTGCTGTTTCGGGAGAAGGCGCGGCGCTTGGCCGCACGCTCGCCATTGCAGACACGAGCTTCGCGCCGGGTGCCTCTGGCGCTCACAGCGCGATTATCCCTTCCGGCAAGGCCCCAGGGCGCGCCGGTTCACCACAATATGCGCGCCCCCTTCCACCGCTCACGCGGTCAAGGCCGGGCGCATGGAGACTATTCAATGGCAACGCGCATGCTTATCGATGCGCGCCACCCGGAAGAAACCCGGGTGGCGGTTCTGCAAGGCAACCGGATTGAGGAATTCGACTTTGAATCTGCCGAACACAAGCAGATCAAGGGCAATATCTATCTCGCCAAGGTAACCCGGGTCGAACCCTCGCTGCAGGCGGCTTTTGTCGACTTCGGCGGCAATCGCCACGGCTTCCTCGCCTTCAGCGAAATCCACCCCGATTACTACCAGATCCCCAAGGCGGACCGCGACGCGCTGCTCGCCGAGGAGGCCGAGGCCGCCGAGGAAGAGGAACGCCTGCGCGCCGAGGAAGAGGACGAAGGCATCGCCCCCGGCGCCGAATATGACGCCGAGGACGACAGCGGCGAAGCGCTCGCCGAAGACTTCGCCGAAAACGGCGTCGAGGAAGTCGACACCTCCGACAAGGACGATGTCGCCACCATCGAAGGCGGCGCTTCGGACGAGGAAGACAGCGCCGAAGATGATGCTTCTGACGAAGAGAGCGGCGAGAGCGAGGGCGAAGAATCCTCCGACGAGAATGGCGAGGAACGTCGCGGCCGCGGTCGCGGTCGCCGCCGTCAGGGCGGCAAGGGCGAACGCGGCGACAGCAAGGGCGGCCGCAGCCGCGCCAAGCAGGTCGACGAGGTGCGCGCCAAGCGCATGGCGCTGCGCCGCCGTTACAAGATCCAGGACGTAATCCAGCGCCGCCAGGTGCTGCTCGTCCAGGTCGTCAAGGAAGAGCGCGGCAACAAGGGCGCGGCGCTGACCACCTATCTGAGCCTCGCGGGCCGTTACACCGTGCTCATGCCCAACTCGTCGCACGGCGGCGGGATCAGCCGCAAGATCAGCTCGACCAGCGATCGCAAGCGGCTGAAGGACATGGTCTCGGACCTCAAGCTGCCCAAGACCATGGGGCTGATCGTGCGCACCGCCGGCATGAGCCGCACCAAGCCCGAGATCAAGCGCGACTTCGACTACCTCGCCCGCGTGTGGGACGAGATCCGCGAGAACACCCTCGCCTCGGTCGCGCCCGCGCTGATCCATTCGGACAGCGACCTCATCAAGCGCGCGATCCGCGACATCTACAACAAGGAAATCGAGGAAGTCGTCGTCGAGGGCGAGGAAGGCTACAAGTCGGCCAAGGCCTTCATGAAGCTGCTAATGCCTAGCCACGCGCGGCGGGTGAAGGCCTATTCGGACCCCGTGCCCCTGTTCCAGCGCTACGGCGCCGAAGACCAGCTGCGCGCGATGTATGATCCGATGGTGCAGCTGAAGAGCGGCGGCTACCTCATCATCAACCCGACCGAGGCGCTGGTATCGATCGACATCAACTCCGGCCGCTCCACCAAGGAGCACGGGATCGAGGCGACCGCGCTCCACACCAACCTCGAAGCCGCGCGCGAAATCGCCCGCCAGCTGCGCCTGCGCGACATGGCCGGCCTCGTCGTCATCGACTTCATCGACATGGAATACCCCTCCAATGTGAGGAAGGTCGAGAAGGCGATGAAGGACGCGCTCAAGAACGATCGCGCGCGCATCCAGGTGGGCCGCATCAGCTCCTTCGGCCTGATGGAAATGAGCCGCCAGCGGCTGCGCACCGGGGTGCTCGAAGCGACCACCCGCGCCTGCCCGCATTGCGACGGCACCGGCCTCGTGCGTACGGCATCGTCCGCCGGTCTCTCGGCGCTGCGCCTGATCGAGGACGAGGCGGCGCGCGGCAAGGGCACACAGATCCGCCTCGCGGCCAGCACCGAGGCGGCGATCTACCTCCTCAACGAAAAGCGCGCCGACCTCGTCGAGATCGAGCAGCGCTACGGCGTCAGCGTCGAGGTGGTGCCCGAGGGCGAGCAGGAAGGCGCCAAGATGAGCGTCTCCAGCTCCGGCCCGCGCCCCTCGCAGGCGCCCAAGTTCGAACCGATCATCGACGATGACGACGATGATGACCTGCCCGAGGAGGAGGAAGACTTCGCCGAGGAAGTGGCTGAGGAGCGCGACGAGCGCCCCGCTCGCCGCGAGCGTGCCGACAACGACGATGAGGGCGGCAATCGCAAGAAGAAGCGCCGGCGTCGGCGCGGCGGCCGCAACCGCAATCGCGAGCGCGAGGACGGCGAAGGCGGCGACGAACGCGAAGAGCGTGGCGAGGATGGCGGCGACGAGGCCGGAGATGAAGATCGCGCCGAAGGCTCCGCACCCGAGGCCGGTGAGGATGGCGAAGCGCGTCCCAAGAAGCGCCGCCGCCGCGGCGGTCGCGGTCGCAAGCGTCGTGAGGGCGATGGGCCCGAAGCCAGCGACGAGGCGCAGGGTGATGACGGCGAGGCCGTGACCGGGGATGACGGCGCCGGCGATGTTGCGGGCGCCGAGGCTCCCGCCGAAGCCCAGGTTCCCGCCGCCGAGCCCGAAGCCGAAGCCCCCGCCGAGGAAGCCGCTCCAGCCGAAAAGCCCAAGCGCGTGCGCGCGCCGCGCAAGAAGAAGGTGGCTGAGCCAGTTGCGGAGGAAGTCCCCGCCGAACTCGCGCCCGAACTCGCCGCCGAAGCCGCCGATGCCGCACCCGCCGAGCAAGAGGCTCCGGCCGAAAAGCCCAAGCGCAAGCGCGCGCCCCGCAAGGCCAAGGTCGCCGATGCCGAGCCCGCCGAAACCGCCGAGGTGAGCGAGCCGGCTCCGGTCGAGGAAGCGGCGGCGGAAGCGGCACCCGAAGCCGAAGCCAAGCCGCGCCGCGGCTGGTGGCAGCGGACCTTCGGCGAGTAAGCCGCCGCGCCAGAACAACCTCTAAAAGGGCGGAAGCAGAAATCTGCTTCCGCCCTTTGACTTTGTCAGGTCAAAGAAGGGCAAGGGACTTTCCCCTCGCCTCCTATCGAGTCCTCAGAGATGGTTACCTGGTGATGCTGTCACCAATGGTTCCGAGGACGACCTTCACGCCAGTATCGGTGTCGATTTTGCCGGAGGTGGCGAGTTCGATGCCGGCTTCGAAAGGAGCCATCGCTGAGCCGGCAACGGCCGAGAGGAAGCTTGTCATTGCGTCAGGCTTGGACATTATCATTCTCCTTCAAGACCCCCTCACGCACGATAATAACACATTTTGCACCCAAATCGATTCTGAAAATTATCTCACTCCACCTTCCGCGCCGCACCCCATTCCATCCACCCGGCAAAGCGCGGGGCCTTGGGGGTATAGCCCTGCCCCAGCGGCTCCACGGCGAAACCCGCGCCCGCCAACACATCGGCGATCGGCCGCGTCAGGTGACACCCGCCCGCGAGGCGCTTCCAGACCGGCTCGATCCGTCCCTGCCACGCGCGCACCCCGGCATCCGGGGCGAGGCCATGCTCGAGGAACAACACCGCGCCGCCGGGGCGCAGGATGCGGCGCATCTCGCGCATCACCTGCGCCGGGTCCGCGACCGAGCACAAAGTGAAGGTGCACACCACGCAGTCGAAGCAAGCATCGCCAAAAGGGATCGCCTCGCCCCGCCCCTGCCGCAGGTCCGCCGCCCAGCCCTTCTCGCGGGCCGCGGCGCGCGCGCCGTCGAGCAACCCTTCGTGCGGGTCGATCCCGGCATAGGAGGTGATCGCGGATGGGTCATAGAACTGATGGTTGATCCCGCCTCCGCAGCCCAGTTCGAACACGTCACCCGCCGCGCGCGGCACCACCGCCGCGCGGCGCTTCATCACCTGCCCTTGCGAGCAGGCGCAAGTGATAAGGCGCGGCATCACCTTTGCCTCGTACCAGTTCCCCAGCCCCATTTTCCGCTCTCCCGCACTTGCGCTCTTTCCCGGCGGACCAATGCGTGGCACGATATGCGGCAAATGCCAAACCGGCTTTCTGGGAGGGATGCCGCCATGAACACCACGACCTCGGGCACCCGCCCGTTCGACAAGCCGCCCTTCCGCTTCCACCCGAAGCTGTGGATTGCCGCCGCGCTGCTGCTGGCGCTTCCCGCGGCAGCGATGCTGGTGACGCGCGAGGTCAACTGGGGCCTCGAGGATTTCGCCGCGATGGGCCTGATGCTGCTGGTGCTGTGCGCCGCGCTCGAGGGCGCGATGAACTGGCTCACCGCGCTGCGCTGGCGGGTCGGCGCGATGACGCTCGCGCTGCTGGCGTTCCTGACGCTTTGGGCGCACCTGGCAGTGGGGCTGTTCGATTAGGCGGGCACTTCCTGCCCACGAAAATCGAACACCCGGCCCGATTGCGCCGGCGTGAGCCGCGCGAGGACCCCGATGAGGTTCGCCGCCGCCACATCGGGCGCGGTCAATTGCCCCTCGGCCAGCCCCGACTGGAACGGCGCGGAGAGCGTGGAATCGACCGTCCCCGGATGCAGGCCCACGATCACGCTGTCGGGATGGGTGCGCGCCATCTCCAGTGCGAAGTTCCTGAGCAGCATGTTGAGCGCGGCCTTGGAGGCGCGGTAGGAATGCCAGCCCCCGAGCCGGTTGTCGGAAATCGAGCCGACCCGCGCGGAGAGCGCGGCGAAGGTGAAACCCTGCCCCCGCGGCATCAGCGGCAGCATGTGCTTGGCGATCAGCGCGGGGCCGATGGTGTTGAGCGCGAAGACCCGCGCCATCGTCTCGGCTTCGAGCCGCTTGTAGGATCGCTCGGGCCCGGTGCCATCTGCCAGTGTCAGCACGCCGGTCGCGACGATCACCCATTCGGGCGGCGCCTCGCGCATCATGGCGGCGGCGGCGGCGATGCTCGCCTCGTCTTCCAGATCGAAGGAAAAGCCTTGGAAGGCAGAACCTTGCGGCACCGCTCCGCTGCGCGATCCGGCATAAATCCGCGCGCATCCGGCGGCCGCGAGGCCCTCGCACAGCGCCCGCCCGATCCCGCCGCTCGCCCCGAACACACAGGCCGTGGCGGGCACGCGAACCGGGGTCTGTCCTACATCATCCATGCGGCATAAAGTGCCCGCATGGCCTTGTGGTTCCGCCCTTTTTCACGCCGCTCTTCCCGGCCTGCGGGGGCGGAGACAGTTTTGCATTTATAAAGTGTCTCATTGTCTCCGACACCGCAGTGCTGAACCATGCTCAACCCCTGTGCGAAAGCCTGCAACATCTGACAGTCACCCCCCGCTTGCGCGAGCGCGCGATGCCGCTAAGTAGGGTCGCAACTGCGTAACCGGGATCACGTAATGGCGACCTTCACTCTCCCTGCAAACTCCAAGATCAGCGCGAACGGCAAGACCCACAAGGCTTCCGGCGGCCGCGTGAAGTCATTCAAGATCTACCGCTACGATCCCGACTCCGGCCAGAACCCGCGTTACGACAAGTTCGAGATCGACCTCGACCAGTGCGGGCCGATGGTTCTCGACGCACTGTTCAAGATCAAGAACGAGGTCGACCCCACGCTGACCTTCCGCCGCTCGTGCCGCGAGGGGATCTGCGGGTCATGCTCGATGAACATCAACGGCAAGAACGCGCTCGCCTGCACCACCGCGATCGAGGACCTCAAGGGCGAAATCCGCATCACCCCGCTGCCGCACATGGATGTGATCAAGGACCTGGTGCCGGATTTCACCCACTTCTACGCCCAGTATGCGAGCATCCGCCCCTGGCTCCAGACCGTCTCGCCCACGCCTTCGGGCAAGGAGCGGCTCCAGTCGCCGCAGCAACGCGAGAAGCTCGACGGCCTCTACGAGTGCATCCTGTGCGCATGCTGCTCGACGAGCTGCCCGTCCTACTGGTGGAACTCCGACAAGTTCCTCGGTCCGGCGATCCTCCTGCAGGCCTATCGCTGGCTGGCCGACAGCCGCGACGAGATGACCGGCGAGCGGCTCGATGATCTCGAAGACCCCTTCCGCCTCTACCGCTGCCACACCATCATGAACTGCGCGAACGTCTGCCCCAAGGGCCTGAGCCCGGCCAAGGCGATCGCGGAGACCAAGAAGATGATGGCCGAACGTGCCATCTAGGTACTTGGCGATCTGATCGTGAGCTTCAAGGACGAGGTGTTCGAACACGGGCCGGACCCGGACAATCCCGGCTGGCACCGCTGGGACCTGAAGGACGAAACGCTGTTCAACGGCGCGGTGATGGGCAAGCTCATCACCCGCGTCGACCCGGACGGTAAGGCGCGGCTGCGCATGGTCCCCGAGCGGCGGCACATGAACCTGCAAGGCGTGATCCACGGCGCGATCACGCTCTCGCTGATTGATATTGCGCTGTTCGTGACGATGCACCGGATCGGCACCGGCAATGCCGGCCCCTCGGTGACGCTCGAGCTTTCGACCCAGTTCGTCGGGGCGGGCGATCCGCAGCGGCCCCTGGATGCGGTGACCGAGATCGTGCGCGAGACCGGCAAGCTGGTCTTCATCCGCGGGATGGTGGTGCAAGGCGAGGATACGGTCGCGAGCTTCTCGGGCATCGTGCGCAAGATGCAGCCGCGCGCCCAAGCCTGACACAGTGCCCGGTCTCCTCGCCCGCTACGATGCGCTGATCGCCAGCGGCCAGTTGCGCGCCGACCCCGACCAGCGTGCCGCCGCCGAGCGCCTCGCGCGGCTACAGGACGAGCTTGAAGCACCCCCGCCGAAGAGGAGCCTCTTCGCCCGTCTGACCGGCACCCGCGAAGCCACGCCCCACCCGCGCGGGGTCTACCTGTGGGGCGGCGTCGGGCGCGGCAAGTCGATGCTGATGGACCTCTTCGTCGAGACCCTTGGCATCGAACGCAAACGCCGCGTCCACTTCCACGCCTTCATGCTGGAACTCGACCGGCGCATCACCGAGGCGCGCAAGGCCGAGCGGCAGGACCCGCTGGTGAGTGTCGCGCTGGCGATGGCCCCCGAGGTCCGCTGTCTCGCCTTCGACGAGATGGTCGTCACCAACACCGCCGACGCTGCGATCATGGGGCGGTTCTTCACCGCGCTCATGGAAGGCGGCACGGTGATCGTCACCACCTCCAACCGCCCCCCGCGCGATCTCTACAAGGACGGGCTCAACCGGTCGCTGTTCCTGCCCTTCATCGAGCTGGTCGAGCGCGAGATGGATGTGCTCAGCCTCAACGGCCCGGTCGACTACCGGCTCGACCGCATCGGCGGGCTTGCCACGTGGCACGCCCCCATCGGCGAGGCGGCGACAGAGCAGGTGCGCGAGGCCTTCTTCCGCCTCACCGACTTCGCCCCCGAGGATGCCGTCAACGTGCCGAGCGGCGAGCTCGACCTCGGCGGCGGGCGGACGCTGCATGTGCCCAAGTGCCTCAAGGGTGTCGGTGTGTTCAGCTTCAAGAAGCTTTGCGCCGAGAACCGCGGCGCGGCTGACTACCTCGCCATCGCACGGGCCTTTCATACGGTGATCCTCGTCGGCATCCCGAAGATGGGGCCGGAGAACCGCAACGAGGCGATCCGCTTCACCAAGCTGATCGACGCGCTCTACGAGCACCGCGTGAAGCTGTTCGTGACCGCCGCCGCGCTGCCCGAGGAGCTTTACCAGGCGGGCGACGGGGCGTTCGAATTCGAACGGACGGTCAGCCGCCTCAACGAGATGCAGAGCGAGGCTTACATGGCGCTGGGCCACGGGGCGGAAGACTAGCCGGTCACCCCGAGCTGACCGAGCGACTTCTCCAGCATCAGCAGCTGCCACAGGGTCCGCGAATGGTCGGCGCGGCCGGCGATATGGGCCTCGGCCAGCGTGGCGATGGCTTGCGGCTGGAAGAACCCGGTCTGGGCGAGACTCCCCGTCGCAATCCCCCGCGAGGCGTCAGCGAGCGGCCCCCTCAGCCATTCGGCGATGGGTGTGACGAAGCCCTGCTTGGGGCGATAGAGGATGTCGTGGGGCAAGTAGCGCTCGAGGCTCTTCTTGAGCAGGTACTTGCCGACGCTCCCGCGCACCCGCATCCCCTCTGGCAGGCGCGCGGCGAATGCGACGAGGCGGTGGTCGAGCAGCGGCTCGCGGGCCTCGAGGCTCACCGCCATGCTGGTGCGGTCGACCTTGGTGAGGATGTCGCCGGGCATCCAGAACATGAGGTCGGCATATTGCGCGCGGTCGAGCCCAGAGCGGCCCGGTGCCGAGCGCATCAGCGCAATCAGCTCGTCCTCGGCGCGGAAACCCGCGAGGCTGGCTGCGAAGCTGTCTGAATAGAGCGCGGCCCGCGCCTCGGGCAGGGTCACCGAGAGGCCGCGGGCGTAACCCGCCTCGCCGCTCTCGGCGAGCGCCAGCAGGGTCGCCTTGGCGCGCAGGGGGCGCGGGGCCCAGTCGGCCTTGGGCCACAGGCGGCCCAATGTGCCGAAGATCGGCGCCCGCACCGAGGCAGGCAGCACCGCGCGGGTGCGCTCCTCGTGGTGGTGGAACACTTGGCGGCGGTAGCCCGCGAAGGCCTCATCCGCCCCGTCGCCCGAAAGCGCCACGGTGACCCGCTCCCGCGCCAGTTGGCACACGCGCCAGGTCGGGAGCGCGGAGGCATCGGCGAAGGGCTCGTCAAACATCGCGGCGAGAGCGTCGATGGCGGCGAAGTCGTCGGTCGCGACGATCCGCTCGGCATGGTCCGCACCGAACATCGCGGCGACCTGGCGGGCGTAGGAGGTCTCGTCATAGGCCGCGACATCGAAGCCGATCGAGCAGGTCTGCACCGGCGACGCGCTCGCCTCGGCCATCAGCGCGACCACGCCCGAGCTGTCGACCCCGCCCGAAAGGAAGGCGCCCAGCGGCACGTCCGCGACCATGCGCGAGCGGACGCCCTCGCGCAGCAGATGGACGAGCTGGGCGGAAAGATCGGCCTCGCTCCCCCGTTCGCGCTCGGTGAAGGATATGTCCCACCAGCGCTGCGGGCGTCCGGGGGCCCTGCCCTGCTCCAGCACCCAGAAGTGGCCCGCGGGAAGCTTTTCGACGCCGGCAAGGATCGAATGGGTGTCGGGCACATAGCCCCACGCCATGTAAGCCTCGATCGCCTGCGGGTTGACCCGGCGGCGCAGCTGGGGATGCGCCAGAAGCCCCTTGAGCTCCGAGGCAAAGGCGATGCTGCCGTCGGACAGGTGCGCGAGGAACAGCGGCTTCACCCCGAAGCGGTCGCGGGCGAGGAACAGGCTGCGGGTGGCAAGATCGAAGATCGCGAAGGCGAACATCCCGTCGAGGCGCGAGAGGCAATCGGGCCCCCACTTCTGCCAGGCGGCGAGGATCACCTCGGTGTCGCCATTGGTGCGGAAGTTGAACCCGGCCTGCTCGAGCTCGCGGCGCAGTTCGCGGAAGTTGTAGATCTCGCCGTTGAAGACGATCACCGCGCGGCCATCGGCGGCGTGCATCGGCTGGGGCGAGCCCGCGACGTCGATGATCGAGAGGCGGCGGTGGCCGAGCCCGACGCCGTGATCGGTCCACACGCCCGAACCGTCAGGCCCCCGGTGGGCGAGCGCGTCGCACATCCGCACGACCCGGGCAGGGTCGACCGGCTTGGGCGTCTCGGCATGGAAGATCCCGGCAATCCCGCACATCGTGTTACGGGCCTAGAGCAGGAGCGAGAGCGCGGCAACGCCCGCAAGGGCGATGATCGCGGCGGCGGCGCTGCCGGGCGCAAAGGTCATTGCTTCCAGGCGGCGCATCCAGCCCCAGTTTTCGATTGCCGCAAGCTGCCAGCCATAATCCTCGGGCTCGCGCTCGACGAAACGCCACACTGCGCCGAGCAGGACCGCGATGATGATCGCGAAGAACACCCAGCCATAGACGATGTGATCGAACCCGGTCGCAGTCTCGGCGCCGACATATTGCGCGACATAGATCGTTGCCCAGGCGCGAACCCCGTTGGCGAGGATGGGGACAATGACGCAGGCGGCCATGAAGGCGGCGCGGGTCGTCCAGCGGCTGAACCGGGTGGCCGAAACCAGCACACCAAGCGTCATCATCGCGATCAGGAACTTCACGCCCGAACAGGCCTCGGCCACGCGGAACAGCCCGGCGGGGGTGTCGATGTGGATCCCCTCGATCCGCGCCGGTACGCCGCTGGCATGGGTGAGCGCGATGGCGATTTCGGCGGTGACGGCTTGCAGCGGCGGGATGATCTCGTCGCCGAAAGGCACCATGACGGCGGCAAAGGCGATGGGAAGCGCGAGCACGATTGCCACGCGAAGGCCGAGCACGGTCACCGCCGCCGCCTGCAAGGCGCCGACCGCGCCCGCCTGCGCGACAAGGTTGATCTCCAGCCCCTCGCCCGCGCGCCACAGGGCAAGGCCTGCCGCCACGCCGGCGAGGCCGGGGAGGAAGGGCTGCGGGGCTAGGCGGGCAAGGTCCTCCTCCTTCAGCGCGACCAGCCAGGCGATGATGAAGGGGACGAGCATGAGGTGGCTGTAGGTGTCGATGTTCCACCACTGGTGCGCCATCGTCCCCCAAGCCTGAAGCGTGGCAAGCACCAGCGCGCCTGCCCCCGCGCCCAGCGCAAGGAGCGGCGCGCGCCAGGCTCCCGGCAGCCCGCCAGTGCGCGCGGGCGGCGCGGCGAAGGCCTCAGGCGGCATGGCGCTGCCCCTCCCCGCGCGTCTGCGGATCCGGGCCGATCAATCGTCCGAGCGGGGCGAGCATCGCCTCCCACCCATGCTGCGCCAGCACGAAGCGCCGCGCTGCCGTGCCGATTTCACGGGCGGCGACGGGGTCAGCCAGCAGCGTGGCGATCCGCGCCGCCATCGCCTGCGCCTCGGGCGGCGAGACCAGCCAATGCGTGCCGTCCTCGGCGGCGATTCCCGTCGCGGCCTCGGGGGTGAGCACCACCGGCCGCGCCATCGCCATCGCCTCGAGCACCTTGTTCTGCACCCCGCGCGCAATCAGCAACGGAGCGAGCACGGCATCGGCAGCGGCGAGGAACGGCCGGACGTCGGGAACCGCGCCCCACACCCTGACGCCCGGTGCACCGTCCTGCGTCATCAGCGCTCGGGTCGGATTGCGGCCGACGACATGGAACATCGCCTGCGGCATCCGCGCGCGCAGCTGTGGCAGCAGCGCCTCGATCACCCACAGCGCGGCCTGCTCGTTGGGGCGATAGTCCATCTGCCCGGTGAAGACGAAATGCGGCCCCGCCGTCGCGGCAAGCTCCGGGTGCGAGGCAGCGAGCGCGGGGTCGAAGAAAGCAGCGTCAATCCCGTTGCCGATCACCTGCACGTTGACCGCATCGGGCGCGGCGAGGCGGCTGCGGTAGAGCGCGGCTTCGGCCTCGGAAATCAGGATGGTCGCATCGGCCCGCTGGCCGAGCCGCTCCTCCTCGCGCGCCAGCAGCCGCGCCTCGCGAGCGTAGAGCCACTTGCGCTCGCCCGCGGCGGCGTAGGCCTCGAACTTCGCGCTGTCGACATCGCACAGGTCGATCGCCACCGGCCCAGCGAATTCTTCGGGGACATATTGCCCCATCTGGCCAGAGAAGACGACGATCGCGTCGATTCCCTCGCGCGCGATGGCCTCGCGCACCCAGCGGGCGAGCTTGCCCGATTGGAAGGCGGTGAGGCTCACCGGCTTGCCCGCAAGCACCGCCTCGACGCCCGCCAGCGGCAGCGGCTTGGTGCGCGGCGCCACGCATTGCGACGTCGCGAGCGCGGCCAGCGCCTGTTCGGCCTGCGCGTCACCTTCGCCGAAGCAGCCGACATGGACCGGGCCGAGCCGGGCGAGCGCCTTCAGCAGGTGATGCGAGCGAATCCGGTCGCCCCGGTCGGGCGGGAACGGGACGCGGTGGGCGAGGAACAGGATGCCGGGCATTACGCGAGCCCGCGCGCGATCCACGGCCCCAGAGTGTTGGCGACGGGCAGCGGGAGCTTCTTCCAGAGCTCGATCTTGCGGCTGAAGCTCGCGTCGGTGGGATCGATATTGCGCGGCGGCGCCCCCGGCGCGGTCCAGGCGGCATAGGTCAGCGGCTGCGGCTCGAAGCCCCAGTTCTTCTTGAAGCTGTAGGGGCCGCTTCCGGTCTTGGAGCGACCGAAATCGAAGCGGTTCATGCCCTGCCGCCGGGCGTGGAGCATCAGTTCGTAATACATGACTTCGTTCGCCCGCGCCGCGCGGGCCTCAAACACCCCGCCGCCCCAGAAGGGCAGCACCGCGCCGTCGTGATAGAAGCTGAGCACGCTCGCGAGCGGGGTCTCGCCCGCCCAGACGGTGAGGATGTCGCTGCTGTCGGGGAAGGCCTCGAGCATTGCTCGGAACAGCGCGCGGGGGAAGACCGGCGTGCCGAGATTGCGGACGCTCGCACTGTAGCAGGCATAGTGTGCGGCAATATCGTCTCGGGCCCGCCCCACAGTGACGCGATGTCCGAGGCCGAGGCCCTTCCTCACTTCGGCGCGCGCCTTCCTCGGGATGGCGAGGAGTTCGGCCTCGTCATCGGCGGCCAGCGGACGTTCGAAACCGCTATGCTTGTCCGACCAGCTGTCCCAGCCCTGAGGCACCGGGCCGCCGCGCAGTTCCACACCCGAAAAACCGGCGCGAAGGGCGAAGCCCTGAACGCCCTCGGCCAGCGCCTGCGCGGCGTCTTCGCCGCAGGCGAGGATGCCGCCCGCCACGCCGAACCCGCTCGATACCAGCGCCTTGCCGAACAGGGCGGAGCGCACCTCGGTGAGCGGCAGCCAGCCCGTGACCGTGCCCATCCGTTCGGCCACCAGCCCCGCCGCGCGCTGGCCGGTTCCGGCCTCGACGGCGCGCAGCCATGCCGGGCGGTGGAACAGGGAGCCGCCGCTCTCGGCGACGAAGCTCTCGATGCGGCGCACCTCGGCCGCGTCGCGGAAATCGAGCGCGCGCGTGGCTGTGGCGGCCTTGACCGGCGCGTTCATTCGGCCGCCTCCACCTGCGCCTCGGGCCCGAGTTCGAGCACCGGCGGCAGCAGCTCCAGATCGATCGCGCGCGCCGCCTCACGGTGGGCGATCATGTCCATCCGGCCCCAGCGGAATTCGTGCACCAGCTCGGCCAGCTTGCCCGCCATCTGCGCAAGGCCGGTGTAATGCCGGAAGCGCGAGCGCAGCGGCGCATGGCCGACGCGCGGCTGATCGGGATCGATCTCCCAGGGGTGGAAATAGAACACTGCCGGACGCTGCTCGCGGCGGTTGACCTGGCGGATCGCCCAGCGCGAGAAGGCATAAGGCAGCACCCGGAAGAAGCCCCCTCCCCCTGCCGCCACACGCCGTCCGCCAAGGATCGCGGTGGTCACCGGGATCTCGATCATCGCCGACCACGGCAGGGGGCGGAAGGCGAAGCGCGGCGCTTCGGGCCAGCCATAGTGGTCGCGGGTGACCGGCGCGACGCTGGAGGAATAGGCGTAGCCCTGCTCGGCCAGCTCAGCAAAGGCCCATGGGGTGCGGTAGTCGATGGAGAAGCTCGGCGCGCGGTAGCCGGTCACCGCCACCCCGCCCGCATCCTCGAGAATCTGGCGTGCCTTGCGGATGTCCTCGGCGAATTCCTTGCGGGTGAAGGTGAACACCCGCGCATGATCATAGCCGTGGCTGGCGATCTCGTGGCCGGCATCGACGATGCGGCGGATCATTGCCGGGTGCCGCTTCGCCACCCAGCCCAGCGTGAAGAAGGTCGCGCTGACATCGGCCTCGGCGAAGAGGTCGATGACGCGGTAGACATTGTCCTCGACGCGGGTCCTGATCGAATCCCATTCGCCACGCGCGATCACGCTCTCGAAGGCGCCGACCTGGAACCAGTCCTCGACATCGACCGACAGGCCGTTGACGACCGGATGGCCGGAGGCAGGAGGAAAAGGAGCGTTCATGGGGTCACGCAGCCCTGCGCGACGGATCTTCCTCGAGCCACTCGATCAGCATCGTCAGCACGTGGCGGAAGGATTGCTCCTGCTCCTCGAGGCGCGCCTCGATCCGCTCGAGCGCGGCGGCGAGCCGGGCTTCGGCGGCGCGCGCATCTTCGGGCGCGATGGCGTGCGGACCGGCGGCGGAAAGCGCGGGATGCGCCATGCCGGCAGCCTGCAATTCGCTGATGGCGGCTTCAAGTTCGGCGGTACGCGCGTCGCGCTCGGCCAGCAGGGCGGCGACTTCGGTCGCCGGAAGGCTGCCGGGTGCAGGCTGGGCAGGCGCCGCGACAGGAACCGGTGCAACGGGTGCGACGGGTGCGACCGGCTCGACAACCGGCGCGCTGCGCAGGTCGCTTGCCCCGCGCGCGCCGCGGTTCTGATCGGCCGCCATTTCGGCCATCACGTCGCCCAGCATGGTCTGGCTCAGGGTTTCGCGCTCCTCGATCGCGCCGAGCAGCAGCAACCGGTTCATCACCTGGTTGACCCGCCGCGGAATGCCGCCGGTGTGGCGGTAGAGCGCGTCGAGCAGCCCGTCTTCGAACCCGGGTTTGCCCTGCCATCCGACATGGCCGAGGCGGTGGCGCACGTAATGCTCGACCTCGCCGGCATCCAGCGCCTCGAGGTGGTGCGAGGCGATGATCCGCTGGCGCAGCTGTTCAAGGCCCGGGTGCTGGGCCAGCGTCGCGCGGAACTCGGGCTGGCCGAGCAGCAGCGATTGCAGCAGCGGGTGCGAGCCCAGTTGGAAGTTGGAGAGCATGCGCAGCTCTTCCAATGCGGTCAGTTCGAGGTTCTGGCACTCGTCGACCACCAGCAGGCAGCGCCGCCCGGCGCGCGCTTCATCCTGCAGGAAGCGCTCGATCGCGCCCAGCGCGGTGGCCTTGTCGTGACCTTCGACCGGGAGGCCGAAAGCCTGGGCGATGACGTGGACGATCTCGGCCCCGTCAAGCGCCGAGGTGACGACCTGCGCGACAGTGAGCGCGGCCGGGTCGATCCGCTCCATCAGGTGCGCGACCAGCGTCGATTTGCCTGCGCCGACTTCGCCGGTGATGACGATGAACCCCTCGCCCTGGCTGAGGCCATAGCCGAGGTAGCTCATCGCCTTCTTGTGGCTGACGCTCTCGAAATAGAATTGCGGATCGGGAGTCAGCTGGAAGGGGCGTCCGCTGAAGCCGTAGAAGTTCTCGTACATGTGCTCGTGCACTCCCCTCAGAAATCGTAACGCAGGCCGAGCAGCGCCGACGCGAAGGCAAAATCCTGCGCGGTGAATTCGCTGTCGACATAATCGACCGAGATCGCCGCGCGGCCGGTCAGGCGGCGGGTGATCGACTGGTTGTAGGCGGCCGAGATCCCGGCAGCGGTGGCATCATTGCCCCCCGCCCCGTCGAACCAGTTGGCATAGGCATTGGTGGCGATGTTGGCATTGTCGCCGATCTGCCGGGTCAGGCCGCCGATGATGTAGTAGCTCTCGTCGGTCAGGCCGTTGAGCGGCGCGAGCGCGGTGCCGGCCGCGGCGATGAAGGTGCGCCGGTCGTAGCCCGCGCCGAGCGAGGCCGTGGTGCGGCCCATCTGGCGCTGGTAGGAGGCGGCAACCCCGCGCCCGCGGAAAGCGGCCGAGCGGACCGAACCCAGGGAGCCGACGATCGCCTGCCCCTGCGTGCCGCTCACCAGCCCGCCGAAATCGCCGGTCACCGGATTGCGGATCGCCTCGAAATTGCTGTCGAGCCGGGCAAGGCCGTTGTTGATGACCCCGCCAAAGCCGCTCACCCCGTCGTAGACCGCCAGGGCAAAGGCGCTGCGCTCATTGGGGACATAGGTGAAGGTGCCGTAGTAGGTGGTCGAATCGTAGCGCCGCCCGACCGAGGCCTGAAGGCTGGTGCGCGAGGACGGGCGCCACAGCACGCCGACGTCCCACAACAGGCCGTCGACCGCAAAGGCGATCCGGCGCGGGGCGGTGGGATCGGTGATGAAACGGCCGTTCTCGTCGCGCTGGGCGACGCCGTTCGCATCGCGCACCGCATCGCGGCTGGAGATCTCGACATCCTCGTAGCCCGCCCCTGCGACCACCGCGAGGGTGCGCGATACCGGCACGGTCACATCGCCGCGCACGTAGAGGTCGCGCACGCGCTGGTCGAGATTGCCGATATCCTCCTGGAAGCCCCCCGCGGTGACCGCAAGGCCCACCGGCAGCGGCTCGCCAGGACGCGTGGCGGCGCGCAGCTGGCCCATGTAGGTAACGCTGTCGTCGAAGGTGTCGATCGCGTTCCCGCCCTGCGTGACGAGGGCGTTGTCGACCTCGAAGCGGTTGTAGCCGACGCGCACCACGCCCTCGACGCCCACGTCGCCGACCCGGGTGCGCAGGCTCGGCCCGGCATAGGCGCTGTAGATGCGGCTTTCGGCATCCTCGCGCACCAGCGGGTTGGCGGTCACCGCCCCGCCGCCATCGGCCCGCGTGCGCGAGGCGAGCGCGCCGGCTTCGAGGCTGAGTGCGCCCGGCACCACCGCAAGCGTCCCGCGCGCGATGCCGCTGATCGTGTCGGTATCGACCGCATCGTCGTCATAGGCGATGTTGCGTTCATAGCGCAGCGAGACCGCCGCGCCGCTGTTGCGGCCCTGGACGTTGATGTCGACCCCGGCGGCGATCTGCGTGAAGGTGACGACGTCGTTGCCCGGGCTTATCTGGGCCGAGACGACCTGGCTGACCTCGATATAGGGCTGGATCACGCGACTGCTGCGCTGCGCAGGGGCGTCGCCGCCCTGGCCTTGCCCCTGACCTTGCTGGCCCTGGGCCTGAGCGAAGGCGGGCGTGGCAGAAGCAGCGGCAGCCGCAAGGCCGGCGGTCAGCAGAAGCTTGGTGAGGATGCGGGCACGCATGGTCATTTCCCCTTCGCGCCATAATAGGACCCGAAGCGCCGGCCCGAGGGGCTGTAGCGCGCGGCATTGAGCAGGAGCTTGATGTCGCCGCAGGCCGAAAGCAGCTGCTGCGCGTCTTCCAGAGCGGCGCGGCTGGTCTCGTCGGCGCGCACCACCAGCAGTGCCTGGCCAACATGCTTGGCGAGTTCGGCAGCGGGCGAGGCGGCGAGCGCGGGGGGCGTGTCGAAGATCAGGATGCGGTCGGGCGCGCCTTCGGTCAGACGATTCAGCACGTCGCCGGTGCGCGCGCTGGCGAGATATTCGGCATCGCGCGCGCTGGCCTTGCCCGCAGGCAGCACGAACAGGCCTTCGATATCGGTGCGGATCACGAGGTCTTCCGCCGCGATGCGCGGATCGGCAAGCGCGTCCATCAAGCCTTCCTCGGATGCGATCCCGAGGCGTTCGGTGATGCTGGGCTTCACCACATCAGCATCGACCAGTACCACTTCGAGCCCGCGTTCGGCAGCGAGCGCGATGGCGAGGTTGGTGGCGCAATAGGTCTTGCCCTCGCCCGTATGCGGCGAGCACACGAGGATGCGGCGGGCGAGCGGCGAGCCGCCCGTGCGGGCATCGGCCAGCAGCTCGCGCTTGACGATGCGGAACTCCTCGAGAAGCCCGGTCACCGGATCTTCGGGGACGATCAACCCACCGTCGCGCAGATGTTCGCGGTCGATCCGCGCAAACGGCCCGTTGAAGGCAACCGCGCGTGGCGGCGGCGGGGGAGCGACAGGCTCGGGCGCCGGAGCGGGGGCGGCCTGACGGGGCTCAGCTTGCGGCGCAGGCGCAGGCTCGGGAGCGCGCGCAGGAGCAGGCGTCGGACGGCGCAGCGCCTGCGGCACCGGCGGCACGTCGGGCAGCTTGAGCCCGCCGGCGCGCGGATCGAGCCCGAAGGCCGCATCCGCGCGTTCGAAAAGCGAAGCAGGCCTTGCGCCCTCGCGATTGATCTTGCCCTGATCGGTCATTTCGTCTGTCCCGTCCTCAGGCCACGCCGCCGACCGAGACGAACTCGATCGCGAGCAAAATCACGAAGATCGCACCGAGCCCTCCGCAGGCTCCGGCGAATTGCTTGAGCCGCCGCTGTTCGATAGCGCGCGCGGCTTCCGAGACGGTCAGCGAGATCGCGCCGATCACCGGCAGATCGAAGGTGCGCTCGAGCTTCTGGGGGGTCGCGAAGCTCGATTTGAGCTGGCCGAGTGCATAGGCCACGGCCACGCCCGCCCCGATCCCGACGATCAGCACGCCGAGCAACAGCAGCGGGCGATTGGGCGCGGCGGGGCTCTGGGGGACGCCCGGCTGCTGGATGATGTCGAAGCGGAACTGGCTGGCCTTGTCCTCGACCTTGCCGCGGGTCTTCAGCGCCTCGCGGTCCTGGAGCAGCTTCTCGTAGTTCTGGCGCAGCACGTCGTAGTCGCGGCTGATGCGGTTGGCTTCGGCGGCAACCGCGGGCTCGCTCGCCTGACTGGCGAGCAAGGCTGCGGCATTGCTCTGGAGCGCGGCGCGGCGGGCCTGGAGCGCCTCGACGCTCGCCTGCCGTTCGCTCTTCAGGGCGACCAGCGAGGCATAGGCGGGATTGGGCGCGCCGCCCGCATCATCGCCGGCCGCCGCGGCCTGCCGCGCAAGGATCGCGACCTGCTTGGTAGTCGAGACGACATCGGGGTGGCTATCGGTGAGCCCGCGCGCGCGCAGTTCGGCAAGCTGGGTCTGGGCCTGCTGCAACGCGGCCCGCGGCCCCGTCGCATCGCGTCCGCCGGTGATGGTGCGCGGCGTGGAGGAAATCTGCCCCGAGATCGCGGCGAGCCCGCTCTGCGCGGCGGCCAGATCGGCCTCGACATTGCGCAATTCGGCGCGCGCGTCCTGCACCTTCTTCGACAGGCTGTCCGAGCCGCCGACGAGGTCGGGATACTGCGATTCGAACGCGAGCCGGCGCTGTTCGGCCTGTTCGAGCTCGGCCTTGCGCTCCTGCAGCTGGCGGTCGAGATCGCCGATCGCGGTGCTGATCCCGGTGCGGCTGCCGATGACATATTCCTCGCGCAGGATGTCGAGCAGCTTCTGCACGACATCGCGCGCCAGCACGGCGTTTTCGGCATCGGAGAATTCGCTGCGGCCGATCTCGGCGGTGATCTGGAACAGGTTGTCCTGCTCGGACGTCACCTTGACCTTCTTCTCGAGCGCCGCGACCGCCCCGTCTAGCGCGCCGCGCTCGGTGATGCCCTCGCCCAAACGGGTGGTGGTGACGACCTTCTCGAGGTTCTTCGCGCTCGACAGGGTCTGGCGCACCCGCATGATCTCTTCCTTGCCGTCACCGGCAATGCCGAGTTGCTTGGAAAGCACGTCCTCGACATCGACATAGACGCGCGCCTTGCTCTCGTAGGCATTGGGGATCATGCTGACCACCAGCCATCCCAGCAGGCACACGCCCCAGGCGACCGCGATCGCGATCCAGCGCCGGTGCCATACCGACCACAGCGCCGCGCGCAGTTCGTCGAAGATCTCGCTCATGCCGGTGCGCGCCCTTTAGAACCGGCTCTCGGGGATGATGATGGTGTCACCGGGCTTGAGCATGACGTTGGCGCTCGAATCGCCCTTGCGGATGAGGTCCGAGAGCCGCAGGCGGTATTCGACCTGGGTGCCGCGCGCGCGGTCCAGACGGATCAGCTTGGCGCGGTTGCCGGCGGCGAATTCGTTGAGCCCGCCGACCGCGATCATCGCATCGAGTGCGGTCATGTTCGCACGGTAGGGCAGCGAGGCGGGCTGCGCGGTCGCGCCAATGACCCGCACCTGCTGGGTGAAGTTGCCTTCCGGCGTGTTGACGATCACCGAAACGATCGGCTGTTCGATGTATTTCGACAGCTCACCGGCGATATAGTCCTGCAGCTGGGTCGCGGTCTTGCCGACAGCGGGGATGTCCTGCACCAGCGGGATGGTCAGGCGCCCGTCGGGGCGCACTCGGACCTTGTCGGCGCTGAGTTCGGGGTTGCGCCAGACGTGGATCGTGATCTCGTCGAGCGGCCCGATGGTGTATTCCTCGCTCGGCACCACGCTGCCGTCGCCATAGGTGGCAGGGGGCAGTTCGCGCCCGCCGCTCGCACAAGCGGCGAGCAGACCCGCGAGGGCACCGATGACGGCGAGGCGATTGAGGCGGGAGAGCTGAAACATCGGTCGTGGATCCTTGGGCCTTGCCCGGACGCGCCGCCGATGTGCAGGAGCGACCTGCGACACGACACGCCCGGAAATCAGGGTTCTTGTCGCCGGAAATGGTGAAGATAAGATTAGTTATACAGCGCCGAAGTGGGCCCTATCCCGGATCGGGACAGCGCCCGGGCGGGCCTTAACGCGCGCAGTTAACGGCCCTCGAACCGGGCTAGACCAGCAGTTCGGCGGCCGGGCCATGGCCGAGAAAGGCACTCGGCGAAGCGCTCGCGCCATAGGCTCCGGCGCAGAACACCGCGACCAGATCGCCCACCTCGGCGCGGGGCATCATGGCGTTGTCGGCAAGCCGGTCGAGCGGGGTGCACAGGCAGCCGACGATGTTGACTTCCTCGGTCGCCTCCGCCCCGTAACGCGTTGCAATCGCGGAAGGATAGTTGCGGCGCACCACGGTGCCGAAATTGCCCGAGGCCGCCAGCTGGTGGTGGAGGCCGCCGTCGGTGACGAGGAAGGTCACCCCATGGCTTTCCTTACGGTCGATGACACGTGTCAGATAGACCCCCGCTTCGCCGACAAGGTAGCGGCCGAGCTCCATGCACAGCTCGGTCGCGGCCAGCACCGGCGGCAGGACCGCGAGCCTTTCGGCGAGCGCCGCCCCGACCTTGGACAGGTCCACGGGGGTGTCGCCAGGGAAGTAGGGGATGCCGAGCCCCCCGCCCATGTTGAGCTTGGGGCACGGCGCGCCGATGGCCTCGGCCAGCTCCGCCGCCAGCGCCAGCACATTGGCCTGCGCCTCGATGATCGCATCGGCACCGAGGGTCTGGCTGCCGGTGAAGATGTGGAGGCCCCGCCACTCGGCCCCTTGCGCGATCAGGTGCTTCGCCAGGGCGGGCACCCGCTCGGCATCGACACCGAACTGCTTGGCGCCGCCGCCCATCTTCATGCCTGATCCGGTCATCACGAAAGACGGGTTCACGCGGACGGCGATGCGCGGGGCGATCCCGAGCCGCTGGCCGATCGCGAGTGCGCGGGCGCCCTCGCCCTCGCTCTCGCAATTGAGCGTGACGCCCGCCGATATGGCCGCTTCCAGTTCCTCGTCGCGCTTGCCCGGGCCGGCAAAGCTGATGCGGCGCGGATCGATTCCGGCCGCCTCGCACAGCCTCAATTCGCCCAAAGAGGCGATGTCGAACCCGTCCACCAGCGGCGCCATGTGTGCGATCACCAGCGGGTGCGGGTTGGCCTTCACGGCGTAATTTAGCCCCACCCGCGCCGGCAATGCCGCGCGCAGCGCGCCGACACGCGCGTCCAGCAAGGCCTTGGAATAGACGAACACCGGCGTGCGCCCCGCCTCGGCCACCCACTCGCTGGCGCGGCGCCCGGCGATGCCGAGTTCGCCTCCGATGGTCTCGAAACCGGGAGGGATCGGGCCGACGGGCTTCATTCGCCATATTCCTTGTTGAGCTGCGCCTGAAGCGCGGTGCGGTCGATCTTGCCGTTGGGGTTCAAGGGCATCGCCTCGCGCCAGTGGATCATCTGCGGCTGCATGAAATTGGGAAGGTCACGCTGGAGCCGCTTGGCGAGATCATCGCGCGAGCCCTCGTCGCCGCGCACCACAAGGTGCACCGCCTGACCGAGCCGCACGTGCGGCACGCCGAGCGCCACCGCCTCGACCGCGAAGCCGGAGGCGAGCGCCGCCTCCTCGATCTCCTGGGGGGAGATACGGTTGCCCGCGCTCTTGATCATCGCGTCGCGGCGCCCGGCGAAATAGAGCAGCGCGTCCGCGTCGCGCCGCACGCGGTCGCCCGACCAGACCGCCATCCCGCCATAGTGCGAGGCGGCAGGCGCCGGCTTGAAGCGCTCCGCGGTGCGCTCCGGGTCCTGCCAGTAGCCCTGCGCCACCAGCGGCCCGCAATGCACCAGCTCGCCCTCCTCGCCATCCGCCGCGACCTCGCCCGCATCGTTCACCACGAGGATCTCGGCAAAGGGGATCGCCTTGCCCATCGAGGTGGGGTGGGTGTCGACCAGCGCCGGATCGAGGAAGGTCGAGCGGAAGGCTTCGGTGAGGCCATACATCGGGTACAGCCGCGCCTGCGGGAACATCCCCCGAAGCGATCGCACCAATTCCACAGTCAGCGCCCCTCCGCTGTTGGTCAGCCGCCGCAAGGGCGCGCGGGCTTCCTCCGGCCACTCGGTCTCTGTCAGCTGCACCCATAGGGGCGGCACTGCGGCGAGCGTGGTCACCCCGTGCCTGGCGCAGGCTTTCGCCACATCCCTGGGGAAGAGGAAATCGAGCGGCACCACGCTCCCGCCCGCATACCATGTCGAGAGAAGCTGGTTTTGCCCATAATCGAACGACAGCGGCAGCACCGCGAGGGTCACATCGTCCTCGGCCAGCCCGAGATAATGCGCCACGCTCACCGCGCCGAGCCACATGTTGGCATGGCTCAGCATCACTCCCTTGGGGCGGCCGGTGGAGCCCGAGGTGTAGAGGATCGCGGCGAGCTCGCCGGGATCGGCCTCGGACGGGCCGAGCGAGAGCCCCGCCGTCTCCGCAGCCGCCAGCGCCTCGGCCTCACCCAGCGCCATGCAGCCTTCGGGCAGATCGCCTGCCTCGAGAGTGGCGACCCGCGATGGCGTGGCCATCAGCAGCACAGCGCCGCTGTCGGCGAGGATATGCGCGACCTGCGCGCGCTTCAGCAGCGGGTTGATCGGCACGTGCACCAGCCCTGCCCGCGCCGCCGCCAGCGGCAGCATGCAGGTGAGCTCGCCCTTGGCTGCCCAGCTCGCCACGCGCGCCCCCCTTTCGGGAACTTTGCGCGCGAGCCATCCGGCGAGCAGTGCGACACGCTGTCTTAACTCCTCGTGGTTAAGAACGCGGTCGCGAAGCACCAGCGCCGGGCGCGCCCCGCGCGCGTTCGCCCCTGCCAGTTCGGCAAGGTGGTCGAGCGGACGCGGGGCGGGATCGGGCTGGTAGCGCATGAGGGACAGGGACTTTCGGTGATCGAAGCGCGGTATCACGATAGCGTTAACGTCTTGCAAGCGCTGTCTGGCGTGGAGACGTCTGCGCCCTTCGACCGGGCCGAGTGGTTCGCGCTGCTTGCGGACACCGGGCTCGAGCCGCTGGTGGCGATGGCAAGCGATGCGGAGGCTTCGGCGGCGCTTGCCCTGACCGAAAGCGGCGGGCGCATCACCCCTTTGCGCAACTGGTACAGCTTTACGTGGCGCGAATTGGCTCCGGCGGGCGAAGCGGGTGATCGCCTGCTCGGAGCCATCGCGCGTCAGTTGAGGAACCGCGGCTGGCGCGTGACGCTCGAACCCGTGCCCGAGGAGGACGGCTCGGCGACCCGGCTTGCGCGCGCCTTCCGCGAAGCGGGCTGGCAGGTCGCGGTCGAGCCTTGCGACATCAATCACGTGCTCCCCGTGCGCGGCCGCAGCTTTGCCGAATATTGGGAGACCCGCCCCGGACCCTTGCGTACCACGCTGAAACGCAAGGCGAAGAAGGTCGACGTCGAGATTCTCACCCGCTTCGATCCGGCCGTCTGGGCCGATTACGAAGCGATCTACGCAGCGAGCTGGAAGCCCGCCGAGGACCAGCCCGCCATGCTGCGCGCCTTTGCGCAAAGCGAAGGGGCAGCGGGCCGCCTCAGGCTCGGCATCGCGCGGGCCGAGGGCCTCGCGGTCGCGGCGCAGGCCTGGACGGTGGAGAACGGCGTCGCTTACATCCACAAGCTCGCCTATCTCGAAAGCCACAAGCACCTCTCGGCCGGGACAACGCTGACCGCCGAGCTGTTCCGCCACGTGATCGACATCGACCGCGTCGCGCTGGTCGATTTCGGCACCGGCGACCAGAGCTACAAGGCCGACTGGATGGAGGAGGTGCGCCCGCGCTTGCGCATCGATTGCCTCGATCCGCGTAGCCCACGCGCCTGGCCGCCGCTCGCCAAGCGGCTGCTGCGCCGCAGCACGGAACTTGCGCCCCCGCCCGCGCATGGCTAAGCCCCGCCGCCAAGGCTCCGAGGACAGGGGCTGCACAGGGACTTCTGCAAAACCGATGACCGTTTCGCACAACCTCGATGGCGCCGCGCTCGACCTTGAACTCAAGGGTTTGATCGCCGACGTGCTGGGCCTCGATCCCGAACAGGCGCAGGCCTTCGGGCCCGATTCCGGCCTGTTCGGCCACCTGCCCGAACTGGATTCGATGGCGGTCGCCGGGCTGCTGACCGAGATGGAAGACCGGCTCGGGATCGTCATCGAAGATGACGACGTGGATGGCGAGATGCTCGAGACCTACGGGGCCTTGCGCGCCTTCGCCGAGGCCAAGCTCGCCGGTCGCTGAGGCCGACGCCCCGCGTGCTTTCCAGCTGGACCCCGCCCGCTGCTGACAGCGCCCCGGCGGGGGAGGAACTGCTGGTCGCCTTCGACCGCGGGCGCGAATTGCGCCTGCTGGTCTGCCCCGCCTGGTTCGACGAGGCGAACAAGCTGCGGCGCTTCACGCTTGAGGTGATGCGGCGGCTCGACCGCGCGGGGGTCGATTGCCTGCTCCCCGATCTGCCGGGGTGCAACGAGAGCCTCGCCCCGCTGCATGACCAGTCGCTTGAAGGCTGGCGCGCGGCGATGGCCGCCGCTGCCGAGAGCCTCGCTGCCACCCATGTGCTGGCGATCCGCGCCGGGGCGCTGGTCGCCCCTGCCCTGCCGGGCTGGCACTATGCCGCGCAGTCCGGCCCCAAGACCTTGCGCGGCATGATCCGCGCCCGCACCATCGCCGCGCGCGAGGCGGGGCTTACCGAGACCACCGAAGCGCTGATGGCCGAGGGCCGCCAGGCTAGCCTAACGCTCGGCGGCTGGGTGATCGGCCCCGCACTATTCGCGGCGCTCGAAACCGCCGAGCCGGTGCTCACGCCCGGCCAGTCCGACCTCGCCCAGAGCGCCATCGGCGGCCCCGGCCTGTGGCTGCGCGCCGAGCCTGGCGAGGACGCGGGCCAAGCCGATCGCCTTGTCGCACGGATCGTCCAGAGCCTTGCGGGAGCCCCCGCATGAGCCGGATCGCAAGCCAGTTCGATTGCGAGGGCGCGCTGCTCGCCGGAACGCTCGACGAGGCGCCCGGCACCACCGGGCTGCTGATTGTGACCGGCGGTAACGAGATCCGCTCGGGCGCATTCGGCGGGCAGGCCGACATGGCCGCCCGCATCGCCGCATCCGGCTTCCCGGTGTTCCGTTTCGACCGCCGCGGGATCGGCGACAGCGAGGGCGAAAACCGCGGGTTTCGTCATTCCGCCAGTGACATAGCGGCCGCTCTTGCCGCGTTCCGGGCGATGGCGCCCCACCTCACCCGCGTGATCGCCTTGGGCAATTGCGATGCGGCCTCGGCGCTGATGCTGGCGGGCGGTGCGGGGGCGGACGGCCTCGTGCTCTCCAACCCCTGGACCATCGAGGACAGCGAGCCGGGCGACAGCACCCCGCCCCCCGATGCGTTGCGGGCGCGCTACCTCGAGAAGCTGAAGAACCCGCGCGAGATCATGCGCTTGGCGACCGGAGGTGTGAACCTCGCCAAGCTCGCGCGCGGGTTGGTCCATGCGCTGAAGCCGCCCCCGCCGCCCTCGAGCCTTGCGCAGGACATGGCCGCCGGGCTGGCGGGCTTCACCGGCGAGGTCCGCATCCTCCTCGCCACCGCCGACCGCACCGCGCAGGTGTTCGAGGCCGCGTGGGACAGGAACGACCCGCGCATCCGCCGCTGCGAGGGCGGCACCCACGCCTATGTCGATCCCGCACACCGCGCGTGGCTGGAGGCCCAGCTATTGGAAGCGCTCCGCAGTTAACGCTCGAACAGGCTCACCAGCTCGACATGGGTCGACCAGCGGAACTGGCCCACGGGGCGCAGTTTGGTCAGCCGGAACCCCGCCCCCGCCAGCACCGCCGCATCGCGCGCCCAGCTTGACGGGTTGCAGCTGACATAGACGACCCGCCCGAGCGTGCTCGCGGCGATCTCGGCGATCTGCGCGCGGGCCCCGGCGCGCGGGGGATCGAGCAGCACCGCATCGAAGCGGTTCAGTTCAGCGGGCTGGAGCGGGCTGCGGAACAGATCGCGGTGCAGCGCCAGCACCTGTCCGCCCGCCCGCGCGTCCGCAGCCTTGCAGGCGAGATGCGCGGCCTGATCGGCCTCGACCGCGAGCACCTTTCGGCCCTCTCTCAGGGCAAAGGCGAAGGTGCCGAGCCCCGCGAACAGATCCGCCACCATCCGTGCGCCTTCCAGCCACGCGCCGGCATCGGCGGCCATTCGCCCCTCGGCGTCATGGGTGGCCTGAAGAAACGCCCCCGGCGGCAGGCCGACCGGCACGCCGCCGAGCGTCACCGTGACCGGCACGGGCTCCCATATGGTCTCGGGGCCATAGCCTTGGTCGAAGGAAAGCCGCGCAAGTCCCTGTTCGCGCGCGAAATCGAGCGCCGCTTCGGTAGGGCCGAGGCCCTCCAGCGGGAAGTGCGAGAGGCTCGCCTCGATCCCCTGATCGGCGAGTGTGAGGTCGATCCCGACCATCGCCTTTGGGCCATGCGCGGTGACGAACTGGCGCAAAGGCCCGATCAGCGCTGCCAATCCAGGGTGCAGGACAGGGCACTCGGCAAGATCGACCACCCTGTGCGATCCGCCCTCGCGATACCCCAGCACCGCGCCGCCCGCGACGCGCAAGGCGTGCAGCCCCGCGCGGCGGCGGGTGTGCGGGGGCGAAAGGTGAACCGGGAGCAATCCGGTGGGCTCGAGCCCCTGCCCGCGTGCGGCATTGACCACGCGCTCGGTGACGAAACCGCCCAGCGCCGCATCGTCCGCGTGCTGCAACTGGCAGCCGCCGCAATGCGAAAAGTGGCGGCACGGCGGGGTCTGGTGGTGCGGCCCGGGCATGACCACGCCGCTCTCGTCGATCAAGTCGCCTGTCACCGCGCCAGCGACATGGCGACCGGAGGCGGTGACGCCGTCGCCCTTGGCGGCGAGGCGGATGATCGGTTCAGGGGTGCTCACAGGGCCGCCGCTAGCGCCTCGGACACCCTTTCGGCAAGTTGCGATGGCGTGAAGGCCGCGCCCGCCCGCCGTGCCGCCTCGCCATGGAGCCACACGGCCTCGCAGGCGGCAGCGAACGGATCGCGCCCGGTCGCCATCCGGCTCGCCGCGATCCCGGCGAGCACGTCGCCCGTCCCCGCGACCGACAGCCAGCTCGGGGCCGGGGGCGCAAGCGCCAGCCTGCCATCGGGCGCGGCGATGCAGGTGTCGGGGCCCTTGGCGAGCACGACCATGCCGCTGACCCTGGCGAGTGCCAGCGCGCGGTCGCGGCGGCTTTCTGCGATCACCCCGAAGGCGCGGCACAGGGTGTCGAGCTCGCCATCGTGCGGCGTCACCAGCTTGGGGACACCGCGCGCAGGGATGGTGGGGGTAAGCAGCATCAGCGCATCGGCATCGAGCACCAGCGCCGGCGCGGTATGCAGCGCCTCGCCGAGCCGCGCCCGCGCCGCCTCGTCACGCCCGAGACCGGGGCCGACCAGCACGGCGGCGATGCGCGAATCGGCGAGCGCTTGTCCGAGCGGGGCGGTGTCGGTCACCACCTCGGGCGGGGTGCGCGGGTCGGCGGCAGCTGCGAGTAGCTTCACATAGCCCGCCCCCGCCCGCTGCGCCGCGCTTGCCGCCAGCAGGCTCGCCCCCGGCATGGCGCCGGCGATGATCGCGAGGAGCCCGCGGCGATACTTGTGGCTGTCAGCCGCGGGGGCGGCGATGCGGGGCCGCCCGATCAGTTGCGCCGCGCCCCGGGTCGCGCCGATCCCGATGGGCACAAGCCGCAGCTGGCCCATCTGGAGGCGGCCCGGCAGGCTCCAATGCGCGAATTTCCACGCCCCCAGCGCGAGGGTAAGGTCGAAGGCGGGGAGCCTGTCATTCAGAACCGCTCCGCTATCGCTGGCAATGCCCGATGGCACGTCGACCGCGATCCGGTAACGATGCCGCGCCGCCAGATCGCGCAGCAGCAGCGCGTGTTCGGCGACCAGCGGGCGGGCGAGCCCCGATCCGAACAGGCAATCGACGAAGACGTCACCCTCGGCCCCGCCCGAGGTGCCGACCGGCCCGTCCCAGCGTCGCCTGGCCTCTCTGGCGGCGTCGGTGGCGGGATCGAGCGCGGCAATGATCGTGACGGCGTTGCCCGCCTCGCGCAGGCGCCGGGCGATGACATAGCCGTCCCCGCCGTTGTTGCCCGGGCCGCACAGCACGGTGACGGAGCGTCCCGCCGCGACGCGCCGGACCCACTCGGCTGCCCCGCCAGCGGCGATCTCCATCAGCTCGGTTTGCGTAGTCCCCGCATCGAACAGCGCCTGCTCTGCAGCGCGCATTTGCTCGGCGGTAAGGACTTGAACGGCGGTCATGGGGTCGGCGCGTCCGGCGGCTCGCGCGAGATGCGGTAGCGGTCCTGTCCGACGGCAAATTGCACCACGCCCAGCGCGGGCTCGAGCACCACCGGATCGGACCCGTCGAGCGGGGCGAGTGCACCGCTCGAAGGATCGAAGGTCATGCGCCGGAAGCCGCCATCGGGATGGTGGAGGATGATCTCCTGCGCCCCGGCGACCCGCTCGATGGTGCAGACAAAGGCGAACTGCGCCCCTGCTCCGATGGCGCATTCGATCTCGTCACCCGGCGGCTCCGGGCTGGTGCCGCCGCATCCTGCCAGCAGGCCAAGCGCGAGGCTCGCGCTAGATATCCGCGAAGACATGGGTTTCCGCTTTGGCCCCCGGGTGGGTGAGCGCGCCGTAGCGGGCCTTGCCGACCACCTGGCTGTAGCGCCACAGCGCGCCCGACTGGTAGTCGTTGCTGCGCGGCTGCCATCTGGCGCGGCGCTCGGCGAGGACATCCTCGGCGACTTCGAGGTCGATGGTGCCCGCCACCGCGTCGATGGAGATGATGTCGCCATCCTCGACCAGCGCAATCGGCCCGCCTTCGGCCGCCTCGGGGCCGACATGGCCGATGCAGAAGCCGCGCGTCGCGCCCGAGAAACGCCCGTCGGTGATGAGGGCAACCTTCTCGCCCATGCCCTGCCCGTAGAGCGCGGCGGTGGTGGAGAGCATCTCGCGCATCCCGGGGCCGCCCTTGGGGCCTTCGTAGCGGATCACGATGACGCAGCCTTCGGCAATGTCGCGGCTCTCGACCGCGGCGAAGGCGTCTTCCTCGCAGTCGAACACGCGCGCGGGGCCGGAGAACTGGAGGCGCGCCATCCCGGCGACCTTCACGATCGCGCCGTCGGGAGCCAGTGAGCCCTTCAGGCCGACCACGCCGCCGGTGGGCGTGATCGGGGTCTTCACATCATAGAAAACCTTCTGGTCGGGGTTCCAGGTGATCTCCTCGAGGTTCTCGCCGATGGTCTTGCCGGTGACGGTCATCGGGTTGGGGTCGAGGAAGCCGCCGTCGAGCAGGGTCTTCATCGCCATGTAGACCCCGCCCGCCTCGTGCATGTCCTTGGCGACATACTTGCCGCCGGGTTTCAGGTCCGCGATGTAAGGCGTTGACTTGAATACCTCGGCGACGTCGAAGAGGTCGAATTCGATCCCCGCTTCGCTGGCCATGGCCGGCAGGTGGAGCGCGGCGTTGGTCGAGCCGCCGGTGGCCGCGACAACCCGCGCGGCGTTCATGAAGGCCGCGCGGGTGCAGATGTCGCGCGGGCGCAGATTGCGGGCGACGAGTTCCATGACCTGCTTACCGGCGGCGACCGCGATATCGTCACGCGATCTGTAAGGAGCGGGCGCCATGTTGCTGTTCGGCAAGCTCAATCCGATCGCCTCGCCGACGCAGGCCATGGTGTTGGCGGTGAACTGGCCGCCGCAGGCGCCGTGGCCGGGGCAGGCGACCTTTTCGAGCGCGATCAGCTCCGTGAGCGGGCAGTTGCCGGCCGCAAACTGGCCGACCGCCTCGAACACGTCGACCACGGTCACGTCATTGCCGCGGTGGGTGCCGGGGAGGATCGATCCGCCGTAGACGAAGATCGAGGGGACGTTGAGGCGCAGCATCGCCATCATCATGCCGGGCAGGCTCTTGTCGCAGCCCGCAAAGCCGACAAGCGCGTCATAACAATGGCCTCGGACCGAAACCTCGATCGAATCCGCGATGATCTCGCGGCTGATGAGCGAGGATTTCATGCCCTGATGGCCCATCGCGATGCCGTCGGTGACGGTGATGGTATTGAACCGGCGCGGGGTGCCGCCGCCCGCGATCACGCCCTCGCGGCAGATGTCGGCCTGCGCGTTCAAGGTGGTGTTGCAGGGCGCCGAATCGTTGCCCGCGCTGACCACGCCCACGAAAGGCGCGGCGATCTCCTCCTCGGTCATGCCCATCGCATAGTAGTAGGAGCGATGCGGGGCGCGCTCCGGGCCGACCGAGACGTGGCGGCTGGGGAGCTTCGACTTGTCGAAGGTGTGAGACATAAGATTTCCCGATTGCGGCGTTTTGCGTAACGCCCCCTGCCTCTAGCGAAGCGCGGACGCAACCCTTTGCGCAATTTTTGCCAAGAGCGCAGCCCAGCGGGTGTGGTCTTCGGGGGTCTGCGTCAGGTCCTGTCGCAGTTCGATGCCGAGATAGGGGCGGCCCGCATGCTCGGCGTGGTGGTTCATGGTGTAATTGAGGTCGCGCCCCGAATAGGGGAGGTTGTCGCCGACATTCAGCCCCTCGGCCGCGAGCAAGGGAATCGCGATGCGGGCAGCGCGCTCGTCCTGATTGTAGAGCACCCCCACCTCCCACGGCCGCGCCGCTTCGGAGGTGGTAAGGCGCGGGGTGAAGGAGTGGAGCGAGAGGATCAGGCCTGGTCGCGCCGCTTCCAGCCACTGCGCAAGCGCGGTGTGGTAGGGGCGGTGGAAGCGGTTCAGGCGCTCTTCGCGGTCGGCACCGAAGTTACCGGGGATGGGGTGCCCATCGCTCTCCGGCGGGACAAGGCCGGGGGCGGTCTCCTCGCGATTGAGGTCGCAGACGAGACGGCTCACGGCGGCGATGTGGGCAGGGATGGCGTGCCGTTCCGCCAGCAGCTCGGCGATGGCTTCGGTGCCGATGTCGAGCGCGATGTGTTCGTGGAGCAGATGCTCGGGGATACCGAGGTCGATGTCGGCGGGAACGGCGTTGGAGGCGTGGTCGGCGACCAGCACGATCCCGCCCGGGGCCGGCGTGCCGATGTGGCGGAAGACCTCGCTCACCGCAGCTGCCCCGCCATGGTCCACCACCCGGCAGGCATGGCCGCCGCCGCCGCATCGCGCGCCTCGGGCGTTTCGTAGAGCGCAAAGCAGGTCGCGCCCGAGCCGGACATGCGGGCGAGCCAAGGGCTGGTGGCCTGAAGCGCCGCCAGCACCTCGGCGATCACCGGGCAGAGCGAGATGGCGGGGGCTTCGAGGTCGTTGCGCCCTTCCCTTGCGATTTGCGATGCGGGGCCTTGGGGGAGCGCGCCGCGATCCTCCCCGTCCCACGCCTTGAACACCGGCCCGGTGGAAAGCGGCACGCGCGGGTTGACCAGGAGGACGGGGGTTCCGGCGAGGTCGTCTTCGACGTCCACCTGCTCGGTGCCGGTGCCGAGGCCGACATGGGTGCGGCTGAGCACGCAGGCGGGCACATCCGCGCCGAGTTTTGCGGCTCGCGCCTGCCAGTCATCCGGCAAGCCATGGAGCGCCTCGACGATCCGGAACACCGCCCCCGCATCCGCCGACCCACCGCCGAGGCCAGCCGCTACCGGCAAGTTCTTCTCGAGCGTCACCGCCAGCCCCTGCGGGCGCGGGAGGACATTGAGCGCCCGGGCGACGAGGTTGTCGAAGGGATTGTCCAGCACTCCCGCAAACTCGCCCAGCGTGGTGACGCTGTCCTGCGCGGCAGGCGCCCCCGTCAGCACATCGCCCGCATCGACGAAGGCGAACAGGGTCTCGAGCTCGTGATACCCATCCTCCCGCCGCCTGCGGACATGCAGCGCGAGGTTGATCTTGGCGTAGGCGGTTTCGGTCGGCATCACGGCGATCTAGCGATGGATGAGCAGCAAGTCGCTACTTTCCTTGTCGCGGGAATGGTTTGCCCAGAAACTGTTCGGCCATGTCGTATTTAAGAACCTTGCCCGTCTTGGCCTCTACCGCATACCAACCGAGGTTGACGCTGCCGCAGATAGGTTCGTGACAATAGGCGTTGACCCTTCCGACATAGTAGCCGGGATGTCTGTCCTCGAGCGATATCTCGCAATTCTGCATCTGCTCTGCGCGGTAGACCTGGTTAGCAACCAGAACCTCCATCACACGCTCGCAGGCCTGATCGTCGGAGGTGATCGGGCCAGACTCTTCTGCCACCGCGCAGGAAGCAAGCACGGCAGCCGCTAACAGCGCGAGGTTGATCTTGGCGTAGGCGGTTTCGTTGACAGGCATGGCGGGGCTAGACCGCAGCCGTGTATTTGTCGGACGCAGCCTCGAAACCGATCTTGGGGGCGCGGATCGTGCCATCGGCCAGCATGGTGCCGCCGAGCGGGTCGATCGCTTCGATGTCGTAATCGGCCTCGCCGAGATCGATGCCGGAGATGATGACGTCGAAGGTCATGGCAGTGCCGCCGCTCGGCACGAACCAGTGGATGTTGTCGCGGTCAGGCGTCATCGCCGAAAGCTGGCCGGTCGCGGCGATATAGTCGCGGGTCGGGCGGATGATCATCGCCCCGTCCTCGTCCCCCAGCCGGTCGAAATTGCGCACCCGGAAAGCGCCTTCGACCACGAGGTGCGATGAGACCATGTGGCGGTGGCCGTGGGGGGTGATGACATTGTGCGGTTCAAACGCGAACAATGCCGCACCGTAGCCGAGCTTGCGCGGCGCGCCGTCTGGATCGAGAAAGCGGATCGCGCTCTTGCGCGGGTCATTGGTCGTGGGGAGCGCCTGCTGCGTCACCTGTTCGCGGTCCAGCTCAGCCATCAGCTCGGCGACTTCGATTTCGCCCGCCAGCCGCTCGGCTTCGGCCATCCATTGCAGCGGGGATATCTGGCCGCCCTTGAGCGCGCGCGCCAATTCGCCCTGCCGTTCGATCCAGTCGCGGGCGGCCATGCGTTGTTGCGGGGCGGCTGCCGACACTTCCTGTCCGAGGAGCGCGAGGGTAAAGGCGGCGAGGCCCGCTCCGGCAAACCCCCGGCGGTCGAGGCCGAAAGCGCCGGGACTGGCTGGCTGTGCTCGCTCCCAATCCGCCTCATGCATGGCCGCTGGTTCCTCTTCTCACATCGTCGCATAGATCGGGCCAGATGCATTGGCCATGCAGCGCGCGTTGATCCAGGGGTGGGCGGCTTCGCTGGTGGTCATGAGTAAGGACGAAGCTGGGCCCAACTCATCTTCGTCGCCCGATCCATGAGCCTCGCGGCTTCACGCTCCGAGACAACGAACAGGTATGCCACGTCGCCCGGGGATATGTCTGGTCGCGCTTCCATCAGCTCTTTCACGGTATCAGTGAGATCATTGGTGTCGAAGAAGCGGGCGACTTGGCGATGATCCGGCCCAAGCTTGATCACATCCTCAAATCGCAGGAAAACCGGTGGCCAAACTCCACGTTCCGAAATTGATTTCATTTGGTCGCCCGAAAGGCGCATCAGATAAAAATTGTCGTGGATCCGTTCTTCCTGCGCGATCATCCAGTCCTGAGCGCAGGCAGAGCAGCGAGACGCGTAGAGCCACCACGCGCCACCCTCGTGTTTGACCACCTCAACAAGCGTGGCGAAGATACGCTCGTCCCTTCCCTCGCTGTCGCCCATACCGACAACAGCGAAGTCGCCAAGCGTCGAGCACGCACAAGATTGCTCGACGCTCCCCATCACATATTCGGATAATTCGGCCCGCCGCCGCCTTCGGGCGTCACCCAGTTGATGTTCTGGTTGGGGTCCTTGATGTCGCAGGTCTTGCAGTGGACGCAGTTCTGCGAGTTGATCTGGAACTTGGGCTCGCCGGTTTTCTCGTCGGTCAGCCATTCGTAGACCCCTGCCGGGCAATAGCGCGCCGAGGGGCCGCCGAAGACGCCGAGTTCGCTCACCTTCTGGAGCTCGAGGTCCTTCACCTGCAGGTGGCAGGGCTGGTCCTCGGCGTGGTTGGTGTAGCTGTAGGCGACGTTCGTCAGGCGGTCGAAGGTGATCACGCCGTCGGGCTTGGGGTAGGCGATCTTCGGGTAGAGATCGGCGCGGCCCGTCATGGTGTGGTCCTTGTGGTGCTTCATGCTGATCGGCAGGCCGATCTTCAACGTGCGCATCCACATGTCGATCCCCGCGAGCGCGGTGCCGATGTCGCCGCCGTACTTGGCGACCGCGGGCTGGGCGTTCTGGACGAGCTTCAGCTCGGTCGCGATCCAGCTCGAACGCACCGCCGCGTCGTAATCCGACAGCTCGGTCTTTTCCTGACCCGCCGCAATCGCCGCCGCGATGCTCTCGGCTGCCAGCATCCCGCTCTTCATCGCGGTGTGGCTGCCCTTGATGCGCGGCACGTTGACGAAGCCCGCCGCGCAGCCGATCAGCGCGCCGCCGGGGAAGGCGAGCTTGGGCACCGACTGCCAGCCGCCCTCGTTGATCGCGCGCGCGCCGTAGCTGACGCGCTTGCCGCCTTCGAGATATTCGCGGATCGCCGGATGCTGCTTCCAGCGCTGGAATTCCTGATAGGGCGAGACCCAGGGGTTCTTGTAATCGAGCGCGGTCACGAAGCCGAGCGCCACCTGACCATTGGCCTGATGGTAGAGGAAGCCCCCGCCCCAGCTGTCGCTTTCAGTCAGCGGCCAGCCCTGCGTGTGGATCACGCGGCCGGGCTTGTGCTTCTTGGGATCGATGTCCCAAAGTTCCTTGATGCCGAGGCCATAGACCTGCGGCTGGCAGTTCGCCTCGAGGTCGTACTTGGCCTTCATCCGCTTGGTGAGGTTGCCGCGCGCGCCTTCCGCGAAGAGCGTGTACTTGGCGTGGATCTCCATGCCGGGCTGGTAATCGCCCTTGTGGCTGCCATCGGCGGCAACGCCCATGTCCTGCGTGATGACGCCCGCGACCGCGCCGTTCTCGTCGAACATCACGTCGGCTGCGGGGAAGCCCGGGAACACCATCACCCCCAGCGTCTCGGCCTGTTCGGCGAGCCAACGGGTGAGATTGCCGAGGCTGCCGGTGTAGCAGCCGTGGTTGCTCATAAGCGGCGGCATGATCGCGTGGGGAAGCGAGGTCTTGCCGGTCTTGGAGAGCACCCAGTGCCAGTTATCGGTCACCGGGGTCTGCGCCATCGGGCAGCCCATCTCGCGCCACTCCGGCAGCAGCTCGTCCAGCGCCTTGGGATCGACCACCGCGCCCGACAGGATGTGCGCGCCGATCTCGGAGCCCTTCTCGAGCACGATCACTTCCAGATCGGAGTTCAATTGCTTCAGCTTGATCGCCGCGGAAAGCCCCGCCGGACCGCCGCCGACGATCACCACGTCGCAGGGCATTGATTCACGTTCGACCATCGGGCTTTCCTGATCCTTGTTGGTTTTGACCGCGCGGCGGCCACAGTCTGGCGATATGCCTTGCCTGTCCACTTGCTAACGGGGGAACAGACAGTCAAGACCCGCGATGGATAGCATGACCCCCCGATGAGCCCGCTCGCCCCTTCCCTTGCGCACGAATTCGAGGCGGCGTTGGTCTGGTGGCACATGGCCGGGGTCGATTGCGACTTCGCCGATGACGCTACGACGTGGCTGACCGGCCCGAGCGAAGCCACCGCAAAGACGCCGGCGCAAGCTGTTCCCGCCAGAGGCGCCGGTGCCAAGGCACCGGTTTCGGAGCGGCAAGATAATGTTGCGCGCGCCGCCGCTGCCCCGCTTGCCGCGCCCGAACGCCCCGCCACCCCGCGCCACGACTGGCTGGACGAATCGCCCCCGGCCGATCTTGCCGCCTTCCGCCAGTGGTGGATGGAGACCCCCGGCCTCTCGGCCTCGCACGGCTTCCCGCGCGTGCCGCCCCGGGGCGAGCACGGCGCGGCGCTGATGGTGCTGGTTCCCCAACCCGAGGCCGATGACCACGAACGCCTGCTCGGCGGGCCGCAGGGCCGGCTGCTCGCCAACATCCTTGCCGCGATGGGCCTTCCCGAAAGCGCGGTCTACATCGCCGCCGCCCTGCCCGCGCATACCCCGATGGCCGATCTCCCGATGCTGGCCGCCCGCGGGATGGACGCGGTGACTGCGCATCATGTGAAGCTCGTCGCACCGGCGCGCCTTGTCGCCTTCGGCAGCACGCTCGGCCCGATGATTGGCACAAGCGGCGATCATCCTTTACGTGAAATCAACTATATCGCGGGCAATATCCCCGTCCTGTCGAGCGAGGCGCTCGATGCCCTGATGGACATGCCCCGGCTCAAGGCCCGGTTCTGGCGGAGATGGATGGAATGGTCGGAAACGGTTTGAGCCGCTGTGCGAGGCGTCCGGCGACGGCGCTCGCGGCGGTGGTGCTGGCAGCCATCGGCCTCCAGGCGCCCGCTGCCGCGCAATCGGTTGATCTGGTCGCGCGCTGGAACGGGGCGAGCCAGGAGGACTCCGCGCTCTCGCCCGTCCTCTCGCCCGAGGAGCGCAGCGATTACCGCCAGCTCTTCGCCGCGATCGATGCCGAACAATGGCCGCAGGTCGAAGCGCTGCTCGCCCGCCATCCGAACGGGATCCTCGCTCAGGCGGCACTTGCCGAATATTACACCCACGCCAAAAGCCCCAAGGTCTCGGCCGACCAGATCGCGCGGTGGTTCGCCGCCGGCACCGATCTGCCCCAGGCCGAGCAGCTCGCCAAGATGGGCGCCAAGCGCGGGCTGAGCGCGCTGCCCGCCCTCCCCGGCCCGCAAGGCTTCCAGCGCCAGCCCTATGCGCCCAAGCGCATGCTGCCGCGCAGCGTGAACGACGGCACCATGCCCGCGATGACGAGCGAGGCGATCCTCGCCGCCATCAAGGCCGACAACCCCGCCGAGGCCCACCGCCTGCTGGCCGAGGCCGATCCGATGCTTTCGGGTGACGCGCGCGCCGAGTGGCGCCAGCGCGTGGCGTGGAGCTACTACATCGAGAATCAGGACAACGCCGCGCTGGAACTGGCGCGCAGCGTGGCCGAGGGGACCGGCGAGTGGGTCCCGGAAGGCGCATGGGTCGAAGGGCTCGCCGCCTGGCGCATGGGCTATTGCTCGCTGGCGGGCGAGGCTTTTGCGCGTGTTTCGGAGCGCGCCTCCAATCTCGAACTTGCCGCAGCCGGGCACTACTGGGCCTCGCGCGCCGCGGTCCGCTGCCGCGAGCCGGGGCAGGCGCAATCGCACCTCGCTGCCGCCGCGCAGATGGACGAGACGCTTTACGGGATGCTCGCCGCCGACCAGCTCGGCGTGGAACTGCCGCAGCACGCACCGCCGGCGAGCCTCAGCCGCGAGGACTGGGCGCAGCTCAGGCAGCGGCGCAACGTGCAGGTCGCCGCGGCGCTGGTCGAGATCGGCCGCCCCGCGCTCGCCGACGAGGTGCTGCGCCACGAGGCGAGGATCGGGCCTTCGTACCAATACGCCGCCCTCGCCCGCCTTGCGCGCGAGCTCGGCCTGCCCTCGACCCAGCTGTTCATGGCGCAGAACGCGCCCTACGGCACGACGAGCGATCCCGCCTTGCGCTTCCCGGTCGCCTACTGGCAACCGGTGGGCGGATGGCAGGTCGATCCGGCGCTCGCCTTTGCCCATGCCTTGCAGGAATCGAATTTCCGCGCGGCCGCCGTCAGCCCCGCCAATGCGCGCGGCCTGATGCAGATCATGCCCGGCACCGCGCGCGACCATTCAGGCCGCCTCAGCCTCGGCGCCTCCTACGAGGATCTCAACGACCCGCAGGTCAACCTCGCCTATGGCCAGCGCCACCTCGAGATGCTGCGCGATTCCCCGGCGACCGGCGGGACGCTGCCGAAGATCATGGCCGCCTACAACGCAGGCCTCACCCCGGTCGGGCGCTGGAATTCCGAGATCAACGACCAGAACGATCCGCTGCTGTGGATGGAATCGATCCCCTATTGGGAGACCCGCAGCTATGTGGCGATCGTGATGCGCAATTACTGGATGTACGAGCGCGCAGCAGGCGCTCCCTCGCCCAGCCGCCGCGCGCTGGCGCAAGGGCGCTGGCCCGAGTTTCCCGAGGCTGCTAGAACCCGCTCCGCAAGTCTGGAGCGGTAAAGGAGCGCGGGCGCGTGGCGATTGACGAAAGCAGAGTTTTCAAGCCGATAAACATCGCTGTTCTCACCGTTTCCGACACACGCACGCCCGAAACCGATACCTCGGGCGATATCCTGGCGGGCCGGGTGACGGGGGCCGGACACAACCTCGCCGCACGGATGATCGTCAAGGACGACGCCGCCCTCCTCGCCGCGCAGTTCGAGGCGTGGATCGATGATCCCGCGATCGACGCGGTGGTCAGCACCGGCGGCACGGGCCTTACGGGCCGCGACGTGACCCCCGAGGCGCTGGCCATGGTCAAAGGCGCGCGCGAGATCCCCGGCTTCGGCGAATTGTTCCGCTGGCTCAGTTTCCAGACCATCGGCACCAGCACCGTTCAATCGCGCGCGCTCGCGGTGGTGGCGCGCGGCACCTACATCTTCGCGCTCCCCGGCTCCAACGGTGCGGTCAAGGACGGGTGGGACGGGATCCTCGCCGAACAGCTCGACAGCCGCAATCGCCCCTGCAATTTCGTCGAGCTCATGCCGCGCCTCAAAGAGGTCTGACGCACCGCTTGGGACTTGCGGAACGCTTCGATGTTCCGTAAATGTTCCGCGTGAAACATTCGGCGGTAAGAGGGCGCGGTGCGCAGTCGGGGCAGGTCCCTACCCGCTTCGGGCTGGCCGAGCGTGAAGTGGACGGCGATTGGCGCGATTACGTCGCTGCCCTCGATGGCCCCCCGGTGAAGCTGCGCACCACCGTGACCGAGGAGCGACCCAAGTCGATCCTGACCTTCAACCAGTCGCCCGATGTGCCCTTCGACCGCTCGATCAATGCCTATCGCGGGTGCGAGCATGGCTGCGTCTATTGCTTCGCGCGCCCCACCCATGCCTATCACGATCTCTCGCCGGGGCTCGATTTCGAGACGCGGCTCTTCGCCAAGCCCGAGGCGGCGGCCCTGTTGCGAAAGACGCTGGCGAAGCGCGGCTACCAGCCGCGCCCCATTGCGCTGGGCACAAACACCGATCCCTATCAGCCGATCGAGCGCGATTACCGCATCACCCGCCAGATCCTCGAGGTGTGTCTGGAAGCGCGGCATCCCGTCACCATCACCACCAAGTCGGACCGGGTGCTGCACGACGCCGATCTGCTGGAAGAAATGGCCCGCGAGAGGCTTGTGGCGGTGTCGGTCTCGGTGACGACGCTCGATCCGGTACTTTCGGGCAAGCTCGAACCGCGCTGCGCTGCACCTGCCAAGCGGTTGATCGCGCTTGGTAAGCTCGTGGAATTGGGCGTGCCGGTGCATTGCTCGCTCTCGCCTGTCATCCCGGCGATCACCGACGAATTCATGGAAGGCATCATCGCCCGCGTAGGCGAACTCGGGGTCGGCAGCGTCGGCTGGATCCCGCTGCGCCTTCCCCACGAGGTCGCGCCGCTGTTCCGCGAGTGGCTGGCGGTGCACTATCCCGCGCGCGCGGGCAAAGTCATGAGCATTGTCAGGGACATGCGCGGCGGGCGCGACAATGATCCCAACTTCCACAGCCGCATGAACCCGCAAGGCGTGTGGGCCGATCTCTTCCGGGCGCGGTTCCGGCTCGCCTGCCGCAAGGCAGGGATCGGCAAAGCCCGGTTCGAACTCGATTGTTCGCGCTTCCGCCCGCCACAAAGCGATGGTCAATTGCCGTTGCTGTGATAAGGCTCGGGGCGGGGTTGCCTGATTTGAGGAGGGGGAATTATGCGTTGGGCGATACTTGCTGCCGGGGTACTGGCGATTTCCGCAACGGCAGCACAGGCGCAAAGCCTCACCCATTTCACCCGCGCCGATTTCGAACGTGCGCTGGTGGACGCGGGCGCGACGATCACCACCGAGGATCCCAGTTCCGAGCGGATCGACTTTGAATTCGACGGGGGCGTCATCGCCGACGGGCTGCTGCTCGCCTGCGAGGACAATGCCGCCAAGACCAGGTGCCTCGGTTCCTCGATGCTCGCCACCTTCGAGCCCGAAGGCAGGACTCCCGAGCAGATAACCGAGGCCATCAACACGTACAACTACAAGGAAAATTTCGGCCGCGCCTATCGCGAACCCGATGGCACGATCGCGGTCCGCATGTACATCATCGCCGACGGCGGCATCACCCGCGAGAATTATGCGAGCCAGATCGGCCTGTGGTTCGCCTCGGTCTCGGACTTTTTCGGGTATCTGTACGGCGAGGAATAGGCTGGCAAGGCACCGCACCACCATGCGGATCAGGAGACTCGTCCAACCCGCCGCGGCTGCCATGCTGCCGGTGGTGGTCGCGCTCGCAGCCTGTGCGCCCGCCCTGCCCGCGCCCGACCACGCCGATGTCGCCTATGCGCCTCTCTCGCCAAGCCAGAAGCTTGACCTCTATCTGCCCGAAGGCTCCGGCCCCTTCGCGCTCGTCATCAACATCCACGGCGGCGGCTTCCGGATGGGCGACAAAGGTATGCTCGACGCCCCGATCGCCGAGGCCCTGTTGGCCAAGGGAATTGCCGTCGCCTCGATCGACTACCGGCTGTCGGGCGAGGCGCGCTTTCCCGCCGCGATCGAGGATGCCAAGGCCGCCATTCGCTTCCTGCGCGCCAATGCCTCACGATACCGCCTCGATCCGGACCGCTTCGTGGCCTTCGGCCAATCGGCAGGCGGCAATCTAGCTTCGCTGGTCGGAACAACCGGCAATGCCGATGCATTCGACAATCCCGCGCTGGGCAATCCCGGGGTGTCGAGCCGCGTCGTGGCGGTGATCGACTGGTTCGGACCAACCGACTTCGGGCAGATGGATGCGCAGGCGCGCGCGCAAGGTTGCACTCCCGATCACGGCGCGGCGGATTCTCCTGAATCGACCTATCTCGGCGCGCCGATCGCAAAAGTCCCCGAAAAGGTGCGCGCCGCCAATCCCATAACCTATCTTGACCCGGCTGACCCGCCATTCCTGCTCCAGAAAGGCGCCGAGGACTGCCTCGTTCCGGTCGGCCAGTCCCGCCTGCTCGAAGCTGCGCTGCGCAAGGCAGGCGTGCCGGTGACAATGGAAATCCTCGGCGGCGCGGGCCACGGCGACATGGGGTTGTGGACGCCGGTATTCCTGAGCGAGGCCAACGTCACGCGGGTTGTCTCCTTCGCCGAGGAACACCTCGCGAAGGCTCGCTGAGGCGCTCTACCCTAACCCCTCGCCCGCCTCGCCCGGAGCGAAACGGATCAGGCGGCTGTCGACCAGCGCGGCGGTGCGGTTGACGACGGCCTTCTGGTAATCGGGGTCCTTGATCATCTCGAAAAATGCAGCGGCGCTCGGATAGTGCGCGATGAAGCCGTTGTGCCACTGGCGCACCTCGGGCTCGGTCACCATCGTCTCGAACCGCCCGCGCCACAGGATCTTGCCGCCCACCCGCGCGAAGATCGGGCCGGAGGTGCGGCCATATTCCTTGTAGGCCTCCTTGCCGCTCCAGCCCTTGCCTGCGTGTTCGTGACCCTCGGGGTATTCCGCGCGGTCGCGGTAGAGCAGCAGGTTGAGCATGTTGATCGGCGTGTCGCGCGGCAGGTCCTTGAAGGCCTGGAAGTTCGCCGGGCTCGGGTCGATGTAGGTTTCAGCCATTGTCCCATCCCTCTCCTGTCAGATCGCATTGCATATAGACCGTATCGAGCAGCCGGCCGAATTTCTTGCCGACATTGCGCATGCGGCCCGCGTGGACGAATCCGCATTTGGCATGGAGCGCCACCGAGGCAGGCTCGCCCCCGCCGATGACGGCGAGCATCTGCTGGAAGCCGTTCGCGCGCGCGGCCGCGATCAGCGCGGGCAGCAGCACGCTCCCGATCCCGCTGCCGCGCGCTGCGTGGGCAACATAGATGCTGTCTTCGCAGGTGTGCGCATAGGCCGCACGGTCGCGGAAGCGCGCGGCATAGGCATAGGCGACCACCTCGCCCCCGCGCTCGGCAGCAAGGAAGGGCAAGCCTCGCGCGGCAAAGTCTGCGAGCTTTGCCGCCCACGCGCTCACATCCGGCGCGGCGGTGTCGAAGGTCGCAGTGCCGTGCGCCACGTGCCAGGCATAGATCGCGGCGATGGCCTGCGCGTCATCCTCCCGCGCAGGCCGGATCGTCACCTCAGCCAAGCGTGTAATCCGCAAAGCGGTCACGCAGGTCCTTCTTGCTGATCTTGCCAGTCGCGGTGTGGGGGATGTCGTCGACGAATTCGACCGCGTCGGGCATCCACCACTTGGCAATCTGCGGGCGCAGGTGATCGAGGATGTCGTCGGCGCAGCAATCCGCGCCCTGCTTCTTGACGACGAACAGCACCGGGCGCTCGTCCCACTTGGGGTGGGGGATGCCGATGCACGCCGCCTCGGCGACGGCAGGGTGCCCGCAGGCGGCGTTCTCGAGCTCGACCGAGCTGATCCACTCGCCGCCCGACTTGATCACGTCCTTGGTGCGATCGGTCAGCTGGAGCGTGCCGTCGGGATGGAGGATGCCGACATCGCCGGTGTCGAACCAGCCCTCGTTGTTGGTCGCGTCAGCTTCGGCCTTGAAATAGCGGCGGATCACCCACGGCCCGCGGATCTGGAGCGCGCCGGAGGTCTTGCCGTCGCGTGGCAATTCGGTCGTCATGTCCGAGAGGTCCACGGTGCGAAGCTGCACCCCGAAGATCGGGCGGCCCTGCATCGCCACTTTCTCGACCTTCTGTTCGAGGGCGAGCGTGTCCCAATCCCAGGTCGGCCCGCCGACCGTGCCGATCGGCGAGGTTTCGGTCATCCCCCAGGCGTGCTGGACGCGGGTGCCGTTCCTGAGCAGCCGCTCGATCATGAACTTGGGCGCCGCCGAACCGCCGATTGTCGCCGCTTTCAGCGGGGGCAGATCGAGCCCCTCGCGGTCGCAATATTGGAAATGCGCCAGCCACACGGTCGGCACGCCGGCGGAATCGGTCACGCCCTCGCGCAGCATCAGATCGTGCAGCACCGCGGGGTCGTTCACGGCCGAGAACACGAACTTGATCCCCGCCATCGCCCCCGCATAGGGCAGGCCCCAGCTCGCCGCGTGGAACATCGGCACCACAGGGAGCATCACCGAGGCGCTCGAGAAGTTGAACGCCGCCGGTTGCAGCCCGGCCATCGCATGCATCACGGTCGAGCGGTGCTCGTATTGCACCCCCTTGGGATTGCCGGTGGTGCCGCTGGTGTAGCAGATCATGCAGGGATCGGTCTCGGCCCCGGTGACCCATTCGAAGTCGCCATCCTCGGCGCCGATCCAGTCCTCGAAGGCCGGGGCATGTGCGCCGGAATCGTAGCAGATGTAGTGCTCGACCGTGGTCCAGCGCGCCTTCATCCGGTCGACGATCGGCTGGAAGGCCGCGTCATAGCACAACACCCGGTCCTCGGCGTGATTGACGATGTATTCGAGCTGGTCGTCGAACAGGCGCGGGTTCACCGTGTGGAGCACGCCCCCCATGCCCGCCACGCCATACCAGCTGACGAGGTGGCGCGCGTGGTTCATCGCAAGGCTCGCGACCTTGTCTCCCGGCTTCAGTCCGAGGCGCTGCAATGCCTGCGCCATCTTCAGCGCATCGGCCCGGATGCCCGCCCAATCGGTGCGGGTCTCGCTGCCATCGGCCCAGCGGCTCACGATCTCGCGCGTCGGCGCCTCGCGCGCCGCGTGATCGATCACTGCGGTCACCCGCATGGTCCAGTCCTGCATTGCTCCGAGGCGTGTGATCGCCATGGCCTGTCTCTCTCCTTGTGGTGTGGTCCCCTGCCTTGTGCATGGCATGGTGTATCATCGCCGTTCATGCCGCGCGCCTGCCCGCTTGGCAATCGCTTCGGCCAATCGCGGGCACGGCCTGCCTTGGCGCGTGCAACAATTGCCATGACGCAAACCTTGCAACGCATCTGCCGGGAACGGCGGCGCCTTCGCGCGCGGTCCGGGGCTCCTCTCCGGGATCCGGCGGGACGCGAAATCATAAGGTAACAGGACAATGAAACAGACGACATATCTGCTGATTGGAGCGGCCGCGGCTGCCCTTGCCGCCCCGGCCCATGCCGACGGCCCCTATATCGGAATCGAAGGCGGCGTCAGCCTCAAGGACAAGATCACGGTCGATGTCGACACCCCGCCGGCCGACGGCCGCTATGACCGCGCCGCCACGGCCCGAACCAAGGTCGGGATCGATGGCGACGTGATCATCGGTTACGATTTCGGGCCCTTCCGGCTCGAAGCGGAAGGCGGCTACAAGAACGCCAAGTATCGCAGCCTGACGATCGAGAACGCCGGGATCCTGCCGACCGGCGTGACCGTGCCGGTCGGAACCGTGGTCGACAACGAACGCGATCTGGAAATCTGGAGCGGGATGGTCAATGCGCTGGTCGAGATCGGCCGCGATGACGGGTTCCAGATCTATGGCGGCGGCGGTGCGGGCGTGGCCCGGCTCGAACTGCCGGTCGAGGTCGCCACTGTCGGCACCGTGATCGACGACAACAAGACCGATTTCGCCTGGCAGCTGATCGGGGGCGCGCGCTTCCCGGTCACGCAGAACATCGATCTCGGAGTGAAGTATCGCTACTTCAACCTCGACGACTTCCGCCTGACGGGGGCCAACGGCAATGATCTGCGCGCCAATTATTCGGCGCATTCGGTGCTCGCGAGCCTGATCGTCAATTTCGGCCGCCAGTCCGAACCCGCGCCCGAGC
>NZ_LSKQ01000027.1 GCF_001557115.1 Erythrobacter sp. CCH5-A1 | reverse complement strand
CGCCAACTACCTCAGAAACAGCGGCTATGCCTCAATCTAAACAGGACAGACTCTAATCCGCCCTCGCAACGCCTCGGCATCCGGCAGCTGCGCCGGAGGCCGCGCCATCAGCCCTCGCCGAGCGCCGCCGCCACCGCCGCCGCGTGGTGCTTCGCGTTCTCGGCATAATGCGCGGTCCCGATCCGCATGCCCATGATCGCGCCTTCGTCGAGATCGCGCATTTTCCTTGCCGGACGCCCGCCCCACAGCTCGCGCGGCTCGATCACCTTGCCCTCGGTCAGCATCGCGCCTGCGGCGAGCATCGCGTCGCTCCCGATCACTGCCTTGTTCATCACGATCGCGCCGAGGCCGACAAAGCCGCGGTCGTGGATCGTGCAGCCGTGCACCATCGCCATATGGCCGATCAGCACATCGTCGCCGATCACCAGCGGCGAGCCCTCGGGATCGCCCGGGCGCGGGGGATCGCAATGGAGCACGCTCCCGTCCTGCACATTGGTGCGCTTGCCGATGCGGATCGTGAACACGTCGGCGCGCAGCACGCAATTGTACCAGATCGACGAGCCCTCCCCGATCTCGACATCGCCGATGATCGTGCAGCCGGGCGCGATGAAGGCGGTCTCGTGGATCTTCGGGGTCTTTCCGTGGATCGGGATGATGTTGACGCCCGGACGGTTCATGCGAAGGCTCCTCAGTGGAAATTGGTCCAGATCAGATGCGGCAGGATCGAGGCATAGTCGTCGCGCCACACCTCGGCTGCGGGCTTGGCGAGCGGGCGCCACTTGCCGTCCGCCGTCAGCGCCGTCAGCTGTGCCGGATCGCGCGACATCGCCACCCAGGTCGATCCGGTCAGGCCCTCGCCCTCGGGGTTGTCGATCCGCACCGCCGAGGCGAGCTTGCCCTCCTTAGCCAGCGCCGCCAGCACCGGCTCCAGCCGGATGAAGCGGTTGGAGATGTGCATCAGCAACACCCCCTTGGGTGCAAGCGTGCGGAAATAGCCCTCCTGCGCTTCCTTGGTCATCAGGTGGAGCGGGATCGCGTCGGAGGAGAAGGCGTCGACCACCAGAATGTCGAAACTGGCAGCGGGGAGCTTTTCCAGCTGCAAGCGCGCATCGCCGATGATCGTGGGGGCCTCGGGAGCGCAGGACTTCATGAAGGTGAACTGCCCGCGGGTCGAATAGTCGAGCACCGCCGGGTCGATCTCGAAGAAGGTCCAGGTCTGCCCCGGCTGCCTGTAGCACGCGAGCGTCCCCACCCCGAGGCCGACGACGCCGACGCGGGCCTTGTCTCCGAACATCGCCGGGGCTTTCGCAAGCGCAAGGCCCACCCCCGCCTCGCGCCCGTAATAGGTGGTCGGCGCGAGGATGTCGTCCTCGACGCGCTGCACCCCGTGGAGCGTGGTGCCGTGGATCAGCTGCCGGAGGCCATCGGTCCCCTCGCGCACGGTGTAGATCCCGAAATAGCTGCGGCTGCGCAGCCCGGCAAAGCTGGTCTGCGCCTGCACCATCGCGCCCAGCGCCGCGATCAGCGCCGCGCAGGCGGCAACGAAGGCCCAGCGGCGGGCGGTGAGCAGAACCGCGGCAAGGATCAGCGCGGCGAAGATCGCCAGATCGATGAGGCCCCAATCGGGATCGATCATCGAGCGGTCGAACAGCCGCATCGCGCCGATGAACAGCGCGAAGAGCAGCGCGATGATCCCGAGCCGCGCGCCCTGCTCGCTCGGGAACAACCGGGCGAGCAGGCCCTGCCATCGGCCCAGCGGCAGCAGCGCGGCCGCCGCGAGGATCAGGATCGGGTGCTCCCAGGTCCAGTCGAACACCAGCGGCGCGATCAGCGCGGTGAACAGCCCGCCGAGCACGCCGCCTGCCGACATCACGAGGTAGAACTGGGTGAGGCGCGCGGGCTCCGGCCGCTCCTCGTAGAGCCGCGCGTGGAGCGCAACCGCGACCACGAACAGCAGCGTCAGGCTCGCCGCGACCGCGAGCATGCTCGGGCGCGAGGAGCCGAGCATCGCAAGGGCGCCGGCGGCGGCGATCACGACGGGCGCGATCACGGTCATCGCCCGCGCCAGGCCGCGCTTCTCGGCGAAGGCGAGGCTGAAGGACAGCAAGTAGAGCCCGAGCGGGATCACCCACAGGAGCGGCATCGCGAAGATGTCGGTGGTGAGGTGGGTGGTGGTCGAGAGCATCAGCCCCGAAGGCACCGCCGAAAGCGCGAGCCACAGCGCGATGCGCCTGGCATCGGGCGCGGGGCCGGCCTCGGTCTCGCTCGCGGCGGCGATCACCGCAGGCGCAGGCGCGGTGCGGCGGGCGAAGGCGGCGAGCGCCACCAGCACCACAAGCGAACCATAACCCAGCGCCCAGTAGCGGCTCTGCTCGCCCAGCGGCAGCAGCGGCTCGACCGCCAGCGGATAGGCGAGCAACCCGGCAAAGCTCCCGAGGTTGGAGGCGGCATAGAGCGGATAGGGGTCGCCCGCGCGCGGGTGCGCGGCGAACCACTGCTGCATCAGCGGGGCCTGCGCCGAGACGACGAAGAACACCGGGCCGATGGTCAGCAGGAAGAGGTAAGGCACCCACAGGGCCTCCTGTCCCGCCGCAGGCGGCGCGATCGACGGGAGCGCGATGGGCAGCGTGAAGGCCGCCGCCACCAGCAGCGCCAGATGGATCAGCGCCTGCCGCCCGACCGCAAGGCGCGAGAGCGCATGGGCATAGGCATAGCCCCCCAGCAGCAGCGCCTGATAGACCAGCATCGCGCTGTTCCAGACATTGGGCGCCCCGCCGAGGCGCGGCAGCGCGAGGCGCGCGACCAGCGGCTGGACGAGGAACAGGAGGAAGCTCCCGGTGAGGATCGTCACCGCAAACAGCCAGCGGCGCGGGCCTGCGCCGGGCGCGTCGGAAATGTCGTCAGTCAAGGCTTCGGTCCCCATTGGCCCCGCACAATCACGGATCGGATTGCGGGCCTATACGCGGGTGGCATTGCCGGATCGTTGAAATCAAGCGCGCGCGTGCGGGTCATGCCCAGTTTCTCCATCGGCGCCCCTCCGCCGCGGCCGTTTTCGGGCGCTGCCGCGACATTCCGGCGCATGATCGGCCGCGCGCTGGGCGGCGCAGGTGCCGTCACGCAGGCGCATCGAGCGACCACACGGTGGTCGGGTTGTCTTGCGGCGGATAGTCGGGATCGTCGTAGCCGAGCTCGGGGCGGAAGGTGAAGCCGAGCCGCTGCATCATCCGGGTCGATCCGACATTGGACTCGCTGGTCTGCGAGAAGATGCGCGGCAGGCCCATGTCCCCGAAGGCGAAGCCGAGGGCCCGCTCGGCCGCCTCGGTCGCATAGCCCTTGCCCCAATGCGCCTCGGCAAATGTCCAGCCGATCTCGCGCTGGCCCTGCAAGGCGCTCGGCGCGGCGGGGGAGCGGACGTGGAAGAGGCCGACGCGGCCGACCCTCTCGCTAGCCCGCTCTGGGCCGTCACGCAGCCACACCGTCCAGCGGCGGTGTCCTCCGGGCGTGGCGAAGGCGGCGATGTCGGCGGCGAGGCCCTCCGCGACTTCCTCCGCCGTGCGCACGCCGGCAAGGTGGCGCATCACGGCATCGGTGTTCATGGTGGCGAGCAGCCACGGCAGGTCCTCCGCCACCGGAGGGCGCAGGATCAGGCGCGGCGTTTCGAGCGTGCCCGCCTCAGCCATTCAGCAGGCGGGCGGCGTGGGCGGCGTGGTAGGTGAGCACGCCGCTGCACCCGGCGCGCTTGAACGCCAGCAGCGTCTCGAGCACCAAGGCGTCGCGGTCCCCCGCGCCTGCTGCCGCCGCGGCCTCGATCATCGCATATTCGCCGCTCACCTGATAGGCGAAGACCGGCACGCGGAACTCTTCCTTCACCCGCCGGGCAATGTCGAGATAGGCGAGGCCCGGCTTGACCATCACAGAGTCCGCGCCCTCGGCAATGTCCATCGCCACTTCGCGCAGGGCCTCGTCGGTGTTGGCCGGGTCCATCTGGTAGGTCTTCTTGTCGCCTTTCAGGAGCCCGCCCGAGCCGACGGCGTCACGGAACGGGCCGTAGAAGGCGCTCGCATATTTCGCGGCGTAGCTCATGATCTGGACATTGGCGTGGCCGTTCATCTCGAGCGCGCGGCGGATCGCGCCGATGCGGCCGTCCATCATGTCGCTGGGCGCGATGATGTCCGCCCCGGCATCGGCCTGGTTGACCGCCTGATCGACCAGTGCCGCCACGGTGTCGTCATTGACGACATAGCCCGCCTCGTCGACCAGCCCGTCCTGCCCGTGCGAGGTATAGGGGTCGAGCGCGACATCGGTCAGCACGCCGATGTCGTCTCCGCAGGCGTCCTTGATCGCGCGGATCGCCTGGCACATCAGGTTGTCGGGATTGTGCGCCTCGCCCCCGTCGTCAGAGCGCAGCTCCCTAGGCGTGTTGGGGAACAGCGCGACCACCGGGATGCCGAGCGCCGCCGCCTCCTTCGCCCGCGCGACGATCAGGTCGACCGACCAGCGCGAGACACCGGGCAGCGTCGCGATCGGCTCCTCCACGCCTTCTCCGGAGGTCACGAACAGCGGCCAAATGAGGTCTGCGGGCGTGAGGATCGTCTCGCGGTGCAGCGCGCGGCTCCACGCCGTGGCGCGGGTGCGGCGCAGGCGGGTGTTGGGGTAGTGTCCGGTCATGGGCGCAAGGCTTACGCCCAATCCGCCTTGGACGACAAGCGCTGCTTACGGCTTCTTCGGCGCAGGGGTGGGCCCGGCGACCTTCTCGATCTCGCGCACCGGGGCCTTCACCTCGTTCGCCGCCGGAGCGAGATCCTTGAGAGCGGCGCCGACCTCGATCTGCTTCAGCTTCATCAACTGAAGCCGGAAATCGAGCAGCTCGGTGCCCGAAAGCAGCGCGCGGTTGACGAACTGGACGCTCGCCGGATTGATCACCCGCCCGCCGCGATACATCTCGTAATGGAGATGCGCGCCGGTCGAGAGCCCGGTCGATCCGACATAGCCAATCACCTGCCCGCGCCGCACCGACATGCCGGGCGCCACCGCCATGCGGCTCATGTGGCAATAGCGGGTCGAGAGCCCGCCGCCGTGCTCGAGCCGCACCGCGACCCCGCATCCCCCGGCGCGGCCGGCGGAGACCACCCGGCCATCGCTCACCGCGACGATCGGCGTGCCGTACTGGGCCTTGAAGTCGATCCCGGCATGCATCCGCATGTAGCCGAGGATCGGGTGGCGGCGCATGCCGAAGTTCGAGGTGACCGCCCCCGGCACCGGCGCCAGCAGCCCGCGGCGCTGTTCGCCTACGCCCGATGCCTCGTAAAAGCGACCCTCGCTGCCCCAGCGCATCAGCTGGGTGCGCGGCTGTCCGGCTCGGTCGACCCCGGCATAGAGCAGTTGTCCGGCCTGCCGCTCGCCGGTGGCGGCACGGCGGTAGGCAAGGATGATGTCGAATTCGTCGGTGGCACGGACCTCGCGGTCCATGTCGATCTGCGCGTCGAGCGTCTTCAGGTATTCCTGCACCGCGCTCGCCGGCACGCCGGCCGCGCGCATCGAACGGTAGAGGCTTGGGCCCACCACCCCGCGCACCCTGAGCGGGGTCTCGTCGACCCGAATCACATTGCGCCGGAGCGCGAGCGGGCCCGAGGGGATCACCGGGGTGCCATCGGGATTGACCTCGCCGACGCCGGGGCGGGTCAGCGCCAGTTCGAGATCGAAGCGGGCGCGGAAGGCGAGGCTGTCGAGCGGGCGCGGTTGCCCCGGCGCGGTGCGGCGGCCGAGGATGAGGTCCATCTGCGTGCCCGGCTGGATATCGCCAACCGCCACGGCCTGCCCGACGAGGGCGGCGGCACGGTCGATATCCTCCGCCGCCACGCCCGCACGGCGCAGCATCGAGGCGAAGCTGTCCCCCGGCGCGAGCGTCAGCACCATCTGGATCTGCGGCCGCTCGGGCGCGCTCTTGAGCGCGATCACCGCCTCGGTCGGCCCCATCCGGCGGCCGGAATCGGCACCCAGCGCGAGCGGCAGGATCATCTGGCTGCGCATCTCGGCATCCACCGCCTCGCCGCGCGGCATCGAGGGGCGCGCCTCGAGCGGGGTGAGATCGGGCCAGCAGGCAATCGCCAGCGCGCCGAGCCCCACCATCGTGCCGAGGCCCCGCAGCCAGCGGCGGCTGCCGATATTCTCGGCGAGATCGGGCGCGATATCGAGCCGGTCGAACCATTGCGAGGCGTCAAGCCGCCACGCCTCGTAGCGCGCGGCATAGTGCCCAAGCCTCGCCTTCAGGCGCCGCTTGGCGCGTTCGCTGAAAGTCGGCGGCGCGAGCTTCTTGCCGTTCTGCAGGTAAGGAATGAGATCGCGCGCGGTTTGGGGATCGATCGGCGCAGGGACAATCGCCAGCGCGCGGCTTTCCGCTTCGGGCGGAATGTCCCCGGCGTCCTCCGGGCCTTCTGCCGGATCGGTCAGTTTGCGCGCGTGATCCAACATCATGCCCCGAAGCGGTGCCCTTGGTAGGCGAGCCTTGCGCCACCCTCGGGCGGAGCCTTGTCCGATTTTTTTGGCACAACATAGTAAAGCCGGGCTTAACCAGCGACCAGTCGGTGCCACCGTGCGATAAGGTGTTGTGCGTATCGCCGCGCGGGGCTGTCTCATGGCCTTGCCCCCTCACGGCAAGCCTGCGATGACCGCGTAGCCGTGCCCCAGTCGCTCACCCCCCGTCCCGCCGAGGACGCTCACGTCCGCGCCGTGCTCGGGCCGACCAACACCGGCAAGACGCACCTCGCGATCGAGCGGATGTGCGGCCATTCCTCCGGCATGATGGGCTTCCCGCTGCGGCTGCTGGCGCGCGAGGTCTATGACCGGGTTCGCGCGATCAAGGGCGACAAGCAGGTCGCGCTGATCACCGGCGAGGAGCGGATCGAACCGCCCGAGGCGCGCTATTTCCTCTGCACCGCCGAAGCGATGCCGAGGACTGCGGGTCAGCACGCCTTCGTCGCCCTCGACGAGGCGCAATTGGGTGCGGACCCGGAACGCGGCCACATCTTCACCGACCGCCTGCTGCACATGCGCGGGCGCGAGGAGACGATGATCCTCGGCTCGGCGACGCTCGAACCGATGGTCAAGGCGCTGATCCCCAAGGCGGAAGTGACCAGCCGCCCGCGCTTTTCGACCCTCAGCCATGCGGGCGTGTGCAAATTGTCGCGCCTGCCCAAGCGCTCCGCCGTGGTCGCCTTCTCCGTCGAGCAGGTCTACGCCATGGCCGAGGCCTTGCGGCGGTTCCGCGGCGGGGCGGCGGTGGTGATGGGCGCACTCTCGCCCGAGACCCGCAACAAGCAGGTCGCGATGTTTCAGGCGGGCGAGGTCGATTACATCGTCGCCACCGACGCCATCGGGATGGGGCTGAACCTCGATCTCGACCACGTCGCCTTCGCCGCGCTGACCAAGTATGACGGGAGGAGGAAGCGCCGCCTCACCCCTTCGGAGATGGCGCAGATCGCCGGCCGCGCAGGGCGGCACCAGCGCGACGGCACTTTCGGCACCCTGTCAGGCACGGGCAAGGGCGACGGCGAACCGCTCCAGTTCACCGACGAGGAAGTCTACGCGATCGAGGAGCACAAGTTCGCGCCCCTCACCCACCTGTTCTGGCGCGAGGCCGATCCGCGCTTCGATTCGCTCTCCGCGCTGATCTCCGATCTCGAAGCGCGGCCCGAAAATGCGGTGCTGAAAGCGGCGCCCGAGGCCATCGACCTCGCCGTGCTCAAACGCCTCGCGGGCGATGCCATCGCCGACACGGTCAAGGGCGCGGGGAGCGTGCGGCGCTTCTGGGAGGCCTGCTCGCTCCCCGACTTTCGCAATCTCGGGGTCGAGCAGCACGCCCGCTTCGTCGCCCGCCTGTGGGACGACCTCCAGGGCGGCTATCTCGGCGCGGATTTCGTCGCGGCGCGCATCGCCGAGCTTGACCGGATGCAGGGCGACATCGACACGCTGCAAGGGCGAATCGCGGCGATTCGCAGCTGGGCCTATATCTGCCAGCGTCCCGACTGGGTGCTGGCGCGTGACGAAATGGCCGCGCGGGCGCGCGCGGTCGAGGCGAAGCTCTCGGATGCGCTGCACGCGCGGCTGACCGAGCGTTTCGTCAACCGGAGGACGACACTCTTGATGAAATCGCTGGGACAGGATGCCTCTGCGCTGCCCGTCACCCTCGAACCCGACGGCCATCTGACGGTGGAGGGCGAGAGCATCGGCCGCCTCGAGGGCTTCCGCTTCCATGTCGATCCCTCGGCGGGCGTCGCCGACCGGCGGATGCTGCTCGCGGCGGGCGAGAAGGCGCTGCCGGCGCTGCTCGCCGAAAAGGCCGAGTGGCTGCTCTCGCAGGGCATCGCCGAGCTGGAGATCGCGGGCGGGGCGATCCGCTGGCAGGGCCGGGCGCTGGCCGAGATCACCTTCCCCGGCCACCCCGGCTCGGGCAACTTCGGCACCCCGCGCCTCGCCCTGACCCGCGATGTGGCGCTGCTGCCCGATGCGGCCAAGGCGAAGCTTGAGGCAGGCCTCGCCGCATGGCTCGAAGCCCAGCTCGAACCGCTCGCGCCCCTGCGCAAGCTCGCCGAGGCCGCGCGCGATCCTGCCGCCGGGTCGCAGGCGCGCGCGCTGGTCATCACCCTGATCGAGGCGCGCGGCGTCATAAGCCGCGAGGAGGCGGGGCTCGAGAACCTGCCCAAGGAGATGCGGCCCTATCTGCGCAAGCTCGGCATCACCTTCGGCGCGCTCGACATTTTCGATGCCCCGCTGCTGAAGCCCGCCCCGCGCCGCCTGCTCCATGCGCTCGGGCTCGATCTGCGCGCGGTGCAGGAGGCGATGCAGCCGGTGCTGGCCGAGGGCAGCTGGGCCAAGGGACGTCTGCCTGCGGGCTATCGTTATGCCGGGTCGCAGGCGATCCGGGTCGATCTGGCCGAAAAAATCCTCCGCGCCGCCTTCGAGGCGCGGGCCAAGGTGGTTGCGGCGCACCCGAAGGAGCGCAACCGCCCGTTCCGCGTTGACCTCGCGCTGGCGGTGTCGGTGGGGCTCGAGGCCGAGAACGCCCGCCGCCTGCTCGGGAGCGCGGGCTTCCGCTGCGACAAGGCCCGCGCCCTGCCCGAGGGCGCCCACGGCCCCGCCGCCCCCGACCGCTGGTACTGGCGCCCGCGCCGCCCGGAGGAGCGGGAAGCCCGCCGCGAGGCGCGCAGCGCCGAGCGCACCCGGCACGGGAAGCCCGAGCGCAAGGACGCTCGCAAGGACGGGCGCCCCGCCGAGGGCAAGCCGCGCGGCGAAAAGCGCGACGATCGTCCCCGGAGCGAGCGGGGTAACCGGCCCGAGGGCGAGCGGCGCGGGAAGCCCGGCGGCAAACCGCACGGCCGTTCGGGGGGCGACAATCGCCCGCCCCTGCCCAAGTCCGACACCGGCCCCGCGCGCGCCGGCGGGGCCTTCGACAAGCTGGCGGACCTGCTCAAGGGATGAGTGCGGGCGGCAGCGCGATCCGCATCGACCGGCTGCTGGTCTACCTGCGCTTTGCCCGCACCCGCTCCGCTGCCGACGCGCTGATCGAAACCCGTGCTTTGCGCCGCAACAGAAAGCATGTGCTGCGCGGGTCGGAGCAGGTGCGTATCGGGGACGTGCTCACCCTCGCGGTCGGCGGCGGCGTGCGGGTGGTCGAGGTGATCGCCCTGCCCGACCGGCGCGGCTCGCCCGCCGAGGCCGCATCGCATTATCGTGAGGTTGCTTCCGACGCACTTGACCGTATGGGGCAATTCGCCATAGGCGCGTCGCCGCCATCGTCGGGCGTCCTGTCCGGCGATCCCGAAGACTTCTCGTGAAAGAGCCGCAATGACTTACGTCGTCACCGAAGACTGCATCAAGTGCAAGTACACCGACTGCGTGGAAGTGTGCCCGGTCGACTGTTTCTACGAAGGCGAGAACATGCTGGTGATCAACCCCAGCGAATGCATCGATTGCGGCGTGTGCGAGCCGGAATGCCCGGCCGAAGCGATTCTCCCCGATACCGAGGACGGGCTCGAAAAGTGGCTCGAACTCAACACCAAGTTCTCGGCCGTGTGGCCCAACATCACCAGCCAGAAGGCCCCGCCCGACGATGCCGACGCGTTCAAGGGCGAAAAGGGCAAGTTCGAGAAGTACTTCACTGAGGCGCCGGGCGAAGGCGACTGATCGGCAGCCGCGTTCCGCCCGTCGCTGGCGCATTGCGGGACGGGTGGCGGGTTCATACAAACGCCGACTCGCAATATTGTTGCAGGTGTGCTATATAATGGCACGACCGCGACAGACCCTTGTCTGCGCAGGCGTCCAGAAACCAGGAAGGCCCGAAACCAGCAACCCCCTAACGGACGTGTCCAACCGGCGCTCGCCCCGTGAGGGGTAAGGGTCGCGCCGCCGGTTTCCCCGTCCCTCTCTCCCGTTGCCAGGTGGGCCGATTGAAAGGAACGTGCATGGCGAGCACCGCGAACGCATTCACCGTCGGCGATTATGTTGTCTACCCGAAGCACGGCGTGGGCCGGGTGATCGAGCTCCAGAGCGAGGAAATCGCCGGGATGCAGCTCGAACTCTATGTGCTGCGCTTCGAGAAGGAACGCATGACCCTGCGGGTACCGACCAACAAGGTCGAAGCGATCGGGATGCGCAAGCTTTCGTCGGACAAGACGCTCAAGCAGGCAATGGAAACCCTGAAGGGCAAGCCCAAGGTGAAGCGCACCATGTGGTCGCGCCGCGCGCAGGAATATGAAGCCAAGATCAACTCGGGCGACCTCGTGTCGATCGCCGAAGTGACCCGCGACCTGTTCCGCCCCGAAGACCAGCCCGAGCAGTCTTATTCGGAACGTCAGATCTTCGAAGCGGCCTCCAGCCGCCTCGCCCGTGAACTCGCAGCGATGGAAGAGACCGACGAGCCCACCGCACTCGGCAAGATCCTCGACGTGCTGCGCCAGCACGCGCCGCAGTATTACGACACCGCCGAGGAAGCGTAAGCTTCCGAGGCGCTTTGCCGCGAAATCGAAAGGGCCGTCCCGATGGGGCGGCCCTTTTCGTTTCGGGCGTTGGCGTAGGCCCCCCTTGCACCCGGCCCCATGGTGTATTACATCAGCAATACGCCAACGGGAGAGACACGCATGATCCGCCAACGCCTCGCGCTGCTGCTTGCCGGCACCGCCGCCCTCGCCGGATGCGATGGCGCCGATGTCGAGATCAACGGCCAGAAGGGCGTGCCGCTCTCCGAAATCGAGATCGCGGGCGAGGCGCCCCCGAAGGTCTTCCTCGCCTCGGGCGACAACGTGATCGTCACCGAGGGCAACACCTTCGCGATCAAGGTCGAGGGCAGCGACACCGACTCCTTGCGCTTCGTGCGCGACAAGGAGGTGATCGGCATCACCCGGGTCGAGGGCTGGAACGGCAACAGCACCGCCACCATCCGCATCACCATGCCCCCGCCGGAGGAAATCATCATCGGCGGCGCGGGCACGGTCAAGGCGCAGGGCCTCGCCAGCGAGGCCGCGATCAATATCGGCGGCAGCGGCACGGTCGAGTTCGAGAAGTTCTCTGGCCAGACGCTCGGCATCAACATCGGCGGCAGCGGTACGGTGCGCGGCAGCGGCACGGCAAAGGAGCTGAAGGTGCTGATCGGCGGCGCGGGCGAGGTCGAGATGCCGGCGCTGAAGGCCGATCAGGCCGAAATCACGATCGGCGGCAGCGGCGACGTTGCCTTCGCCTCGGACGGGACGGTCGAGGCGACGATCGGCGGCGCGGGCGACATCAAGGTCTCGGGCAGCGCCAGGTGCTCCGTAAACGCCTTCGGTTCGGGCACGCTCACCTGCTCGCCGGGCAGCGGCGGCACGAGCGGGGCGTTCCCTGCATTGCCCGCCGCCCCGGCGAAGCCCGCGGAATAGGTTTGCCAGATCTTAAGCCCTGAGCGACACTGTGCGGGTCATGGCTCCGCTGCGAATCCTCGCGCTCATCTGCGCCGCCCTCGCCCTTCAGGGCTGCCTCGCCAAGGCGGCGGTCGGCGTGGTCACCGCGCCGGTGCGCGTGGTGAGCAAGGGTGCCGACCTCGCCACCACCAGCCAGTCCGAAGCCGACGAGAAGCGCGGCCGCGAAATCCGCAAACGCGAGGAGCGCATGGGCGAGCTCGACCGTGCCTATGCCAAGGCGATGGAGCGCTGCGGCGAGGGTGACGACGCAGCCTGCGAGCGCGCCCAGGCGATCCGCGAAGAGATGAAGGCGCTGGCGCCGGGGATACCGGTGGAGCCTGAAGAGGATTGATCTCCCACCCCTAGCCCCGATACC
>NZ_LSKQ01000266.1 GCF_001557115.1 Erythrobacter sp. CCH5-A1 | reverse complement strand
GGGCTATCGGGGCGCGTCACTCGCATGGGAGCACACGCTGGAAATGGCCTACTGGCTGATGAAATCCGAACCCTTCAAGTACAGCTGGGACGACCTTGTCGCCGAGGGCGAGGGGACGTGGGACGGGGTGCGCAACTACCTCGCGCGCAACAACCTGATGGCGATGCAGCCAGGGGACGAGGCGTTCTTCTACCACAGCCGCGAGGGGCTGGAGATCGTCGGCATTGCCGAGATCACTGTCACCGGGATCGGCGATCCCACAGACGAGACCGGCAAGTGGGCGGCGGTCAAGCTGAAGGCCAAGGAGAAGTTCCCGCGCACCGTGACGCTCGCCGCGATCAAGGCCGAGCCGCGGCTTGCCGACATGCAGCTGATTCGGCTGTCGCGTCTGTCGGTCTGCGCCGTGACGCCGGAGGAGTGGGCGGTGATCCGCGTCATGGCGGGAGCCTGAAAACCGGCGCCCGTCGCAGCATCGACACTGCTCGCCCCGGTATTGGGAACGAAGCCGACGCAGCCCCGTAAGTCTTGTGAAAAGCTAATAAAACCATTGGTTTAACACAGGAGGTTATCATGGGTGAATTCACCGACAAGGCCAAGGGCGCCGCGAAGGAAGTGGCCGGCAAGGTCAAGCAGCAGTCGTCCGACCCTGCAACCCGCGCCGATGGCCGGGCGCAGGAGGTCGACGGCAAGCTCGACAAGGCCAAGGGTTCGGTCAAGGGCGCGCTCGGCGACCGCATCTGACCTGACGCCGATGCAAACCGAAAGGCCGCTCTCCCCGCGTGGGGGGGCGGTCTTTTCGCGTGTCAGGCGGTGCGGCCCGCCCGCGCGCGCAGGCCCGTGATGGTCGCGCCGCTGGCAGCGATGCGTTCCAGATCGGTGAGCGCATGGATCAGGCGGATGCCGCTGCGCCCTTTGGCTTCCTCTAGCGCGGCGACGAACTCCGCGGTGGTCGTCGCCCGCGCGCTCCACGCGCCGTAAGCCGCCCCGAGCATCGCGAAATCGGGATTGGCGAGCGCCGTCGCCGAGACGCGGCCGGGGTATTCACGCTCCTGATGCATGCGGATCGTGCCGTAGGCGCCGTTGTCGATCACCACCACGATGAGGCTGGCGCCATATTGCGCCGCGGTGGCGAGCTCCTGCCCGTTCATGAGGAAATCACCATCCCCCGCCACGGCGACGATCGTGCGCTCGGGAAAGCGCAGCGCGGCGGCGACCGCGGCGGGCACGCCGTAGCCCATCGCGCCGCAGGTGGGGGCGAGCTGGCCGGGATAGGCGGCGTAACGCCAGTAGCGGTGCCACCACCCGGCAAAATTGCCCGCGCCGTTGCAGATGATCGTGTCGGCGGGGAGCATTTCGCGCATGGCGCCGACGCAGGCTGCAAGGTCCATCGCGGCGTCCGAAGGCTGGGGGGTCGCCCAGGCGAGCCATTGGGCATGTGCCTGCGCCCCGGCATCGAAGGGGATGATGTCGGAGTGATCCCACAGCATCGCGCATTCGGCGAATTCGTCGACCGCGCAGCACAGCGCCAGATCGGTGCGGTAGACGCGGCCCAGCTCTTCCGGGTCAGGGTGGATGTGGACCAGCGTCTGGCCGGGGTGTTCGAGGGTGGGGACGGTGTATCCGTCGGTGGTCGCCTCGCCCAGCCGCGCGCCGACCGCGATGACGAGATCGGCCTGCCGGACACGCTCGACCAGCTGCGGGTTGGGGCCATAGCCGAGATTGCCCGCATAGACCGGCGAATCCGGCGCAATCGCGTCCTGCCGGCGGAAGGCGGTCGCGACCGGGAGCCCGATGCTTTCGGCGAACTGCTGGAAGTATTCGCGGGCCTTGGCATTCCACCCCGCGCCGCCGATGATCGCGATGGGGCTCGCGGCGTCGGCGATCATGTCGAACAGCGCGCGCATCGCATCGGGGCAGACGGCCTGCGCGGGGCGCAGCGCCTCCGGGCGCGGGGCAAGGCTGGCGGGGACTGCTTCGACCAGCATGTCCTCGGGCAGAGCCAGCACCACCGGCCCCGGCCGCCCGCTGATCGCGGTCGCATAGGCGCGGGCGATATATTCGGGGATGCGCGCCGGATCGTCGATCCGCGCCGCCCACTTGCAGATCGGCGAGAAGAAGGCGGTGAAATCAACCTCCTGGAACCCCTCGCGTCCCTGGGCCCCGCGCGCGACATCGCCGACGAACAGGATCATCGGTTGCGAATCCTGATGCGCCACATGCACGCCGATGCTGGCGTTGGTGGCGCCCGGGCCGCGCGTCACGAAAGCGATTCCCGGCCGCCCCGTCATCGCCCCGTCGGCACAGGCCATAAAAGCAACCCCGCCTTCCTGACGGCAGGTGACGACCTCGATCTCCGGCCGGTCGGGCAGGGCATCGAGCACGGCGAGGAAGCTTTCGCCCGGCACTGTGAAGATGCGGCTTGCGCCCTGCGCGGCAAGGCAATCGACCAGCAGGGCAGCTGCACTTCGCGTTGTAACGGCCATCTCGAAACTCTCCCGTCGTCCAGTCACGAGCCTCTATCCCCGGACGCGTGGCGGTGCAAACTCGCCTTGTCCCAAGCTGCGACACGCCCGCCGCAAACCGTTTTCAATGGTTAAGAAAGTCTTAAAGCTGGTTGCTCCTGATTCCCCGGAGACTCGCGAAAATGCGCCGCAGCCTGGTCCTGACCGATGAGACCGCCCGCCACTGGTTCCGCATGAGCCTGCCGCCGCACGTGAAGCGCGATCTGATCCCGATTCCGGCCGAGAGCCTGTGGCGCCTGACGATGGAAGACGTGCGCGGCGTGGCGAGCACTTATGTCGCGTTGACGCTCGCGGTGTTCGCCTTCATCGTCTAGATCACCGCACCGGGCCTTCGCCCGCCGGAGATTGTGCGCCATGAGTGACGTGCCGAAGACCAAAGGCCCTGCGTCCTACTTCCCCTCGATCGAGAAGACCTATGGTCAACCGATCGCGCACTGGAAGGCGATCGTGCGCGCAGCGATGCCAACAAAGCACATGGAGCTGGTACAGGTGCTCAAGCAGCAGGGCCTCGGACATGGCCATGCCAACGCCATCGTTGCCCATACTCTCGCCGAGGACGCGACGGGCTAGGCGGCTGCGGCGATGCGCTGCGTTTCCACCCGGTAGAGCTTGCGCGCGAGGTGTGCCGACAGGAGGCACAGCGCGAGGCTCAGCAGCAATTGCTCGGCGAGCGGGATGCCGAGAAAGCCGAGCACCCCGGCAACACCCGCTCCCACCGCCATGAAGACCGAAGAGATGAAGTTGTTCGCCGCCACCGAGCGCGAGGCTTCTGACTTTTCCACCCGCGTGGTCAGGAAGGCATAGAGCGGCACCACGAACATGCCGCCTGCGACCGCGATCAGCAGCAGGTTGGCGATCAGAACTAGCGCGAGTGGCTGGGCGAGGAATTCGGTGACCGTGAACAGCTCGCCCGCGGGTTTCAGGTCCCAGCCGCGGCAGAGCAGGTAGAAGCCGATCAGCAGCGCGCCCATAACCAGCACCGAGACGGGCGAATGACGTGCTGAAATCTCACCCTTGAGCAGCGCGTTGATCGCCACAGATCCGATCGCGATGCCAGCCGAGAAGGCAACCAGCATCACCATCGCCACCTGCTTGTCGGCCAGCAGCACGTTCTTGGCGAGCGGGAAGAACTGGACGCCGAGGATCGCCGCAATCGCCCAGAAGAAGCTGATCGCCAGCACCGCATAGCGCAGCTCGAGATTGGCAAAGGAGAAGGCGACCAGCGATTTCGATGCGCGCAGCGGGTTCCATTCGACCGTAACGTCCGCGCTCTGCGGGGGGGCGGCGGGAACGAAGCGGCAGACGGCATAGCCGATCAGCGCGATCACGATCACCGCAACCGTGCTCTGGCCCACCGAAAGCACCGCGGCGAGGATCATGCCGGTCAGGATCGCCACGTAAGTCCCCGCCTCGACCAGGCCCGTGCCGGCGAGCACCTCGTGGTCTTCGAGATGCTGGGGCAGGATCGCGTATTTGATCGGCCCGAAGAAGGTCGAATGGACGCCCATCGCGAAGAGCGCGGCGAACATCAGCGGGATCGCCACGCTTTCCACCATCATGCCGCGCGCAGCCAGCAGCAGTCCGGCCGCGCCGCCGGCCATGATGATGATCTCGGCAAACTTGATCCAGCGGATGATGCTGGTCTTGTCGCGCATGTCGGCAAGCTGGCCCGAGGTCGCCGAAAACAGCACGAAGGGGATCACGAACAGCGCGGTCGCAACGCCCGAAACCAGCGTCTCCATTTCGGGCGAATCATAGAGCTGGTACACGATGAACAGCACCATCGCGTTCTTGTAGAGATTGTCGTTGAGCGCGTTGAGCAGCTGGGTGACAAACAGCGGCGCAAAGCGGCGTTTGCCCATGAGTTGGAGCGATGTGGTCATGCCGTGATTACGCTGGGGCTTCCCTGTCAGTTACCAGCGACATAGCGCGGACCCGAGGTTTCACAAGTGCGCATGATGCGGGCGCGGGGCCCGCGCTGTCCTTCGCGGCTTTCTGCGTGCGGGGGTTTTGCCCGGGGCTGCAAGCCGCTAGAGGGGGCGGGGGAACCTATGTCGAGCCTGCCGAACATCCTTACCGCCAGCCGCATCTTCGCGGTGCCGCTGCTGGCGTTCTTCCTGTGGTGGCCCGAATGGCGTGCAGGCTATCTGATTGGTTTCGTGCTCTATTGCATCATCGCGATCACGGATTTTTTCGACGGCTACCTCGCCCGCGCGCAGGGCACGGTGTCCAAGCTCGGCATCTTTCTCGATCCGATCGCCGACAAGATCATGGTCGCGGCGGTGATTCTGGTGCTGACCGCGCAGGGCTATCTGCGCGGGCCCTATGCGGGCGATATCCATGTGATCGCCGGATTGGTCATTCTCGTGCGCGAGATCGCGGTGTCAGGCCTGCGCGAGTTTCTCGGAGGCATTCAGGTCTCGGTTCCGGTCTCGCGGCTCGCCAAGTGGAAGACGACCTTCCAGCTGGTGGCCCTGGGCGCGCTGATCCTCGGCGGGGCGGTGCACGGGCCGCCGTGCCAGTCGGTGGGCGAAGGCTGCGGTTCGATCGCGCAGAGCTGGGTGCACCTTGTGGGGCTGGTCTCGCTGTGGACCGCGGCGGTGCTGACCTGCATCACCGGCTGGGACTATCTGCGCGTCGGCCTCAAGCACATGGATTGAGGCGCAAAGCCGCACCGGACGCTTGCACCTTTCGCACTGGAAGCGGGGGGCATCATCGGGTTACACCTTTGGTCATGGGATCGGATTCGACACGCCGCGACGGCGCTTTTGTCGGACAATTGGCAAACCACGCGCGGCGCCTGCAGGGCGAGGCGCGTGAGGCGCTCTCGCGCGGCGAGTTCACCCGTGCCTCGGCCCTGATCGGCGATGCCGAGCTGCTGGCCGAGGACGTCCACGGCATGGTTGGTGACATGGAGCGGCGCGAGTTGGGCGAGCTGGCGATGCTCGCGGCCCTCGATGTCCGCGCCGCCGCCACCCCTGCGACCCGTCCCGGGCTGGCACCCCCCACACGCCGGATGCGCTTTGCCATGGCCGCAACGCTGGCGATGAGCTTCGCGCTGGTGGAGTGCTGAGCGGCTTCAGCCCGCCCGCAGCTCGTCCGCCAGCAGCTGGAAATCGGCCTCGCGCGGGGAATTCTTCCGCCATGCCAGCACGATCTCGCGCTTGGCGGTGGGGCTGTCGACGGGGCGCGCGACCACCTCGGTGCCCGCGAGAATGCCCGCCTTGAGCGCCATCTCGGGAAGCATGGTGAGGCCGAGGTCGTTGTCGACCAGCTGCACCAGGGTGTGCAGGCTCGTGCCGATCATCGCCGCGCTGGCGCGCAGTTCGGAGCGCGAGCAGGCGGCGAGGGCATGATCGCGCAGGCAGTGGCCGTCTTCCAGCAGCAGCAGCCGGCCCTGGTCGATCATGTCGGGCTTGATGCTTGGCGGAGGATCGCGCGGGTCGTCCTTGGGAAAGGCGACGAACAGGCGGTCGTCGGCAATATGCGCAATCGCCGCCTCGCCGGTATCGAAGGGCAGGGCGAGCAGCACGCAATCGACCCGGCCATGGCTCAGGGATTCGAGCGCATCATGACTCGTCTCCTCGCGCAGCATCAGCTTCAGGTCGGGCCGCTCGCGCTTCAGGCGCGGCAGCATCCGGGGCAGCAGGAAGGGGGCGATGGTGGGGATGACGCTCATCCGCAGTTCGCCCGAGAGCGGCTTGCCCGAGGCCTGGACGAGATCGGCGAGCTCCTCGGCCTCGCGCAGCAGCCGGTTGGCCTTGGCCACCACCTGCTCGCCCAAGGCGGTAAACCGCACCACCCGCCGCGAGCGCTCGACCAGCGTCACCCCGAGCAGCGATTCCAGTTCCCTGATCCCCGCCGACAGCGTCGATTGCGACACGAAGCTGGCATCGGCCGCCTTGCCGAAATGCCCGTGCTCGTGGAGCGCCACAAGGTATTGCAGCTGCTTGATGGTGGGGAGGTAGGTGGACACGGGCCCGCGCGCTATTCTGCCGCCAGCGTGTCGGGCGCGGGGGCGGAGACGTCGTCGATGTGGGTCATCTTGAGCCTGCCCTTCTCGACCGCAAAGGCGAGCTTGCCCTCGACCAGATCGAGCGCGTCCTTGCCGAACACCTCGTAGCGCCAACCTTCGAGCACCGGGAGCTTGCGGACGCCCGCCGCGAGCGCCTCCATCTCGTCGGCGCGGGTGAGGAGGCGCGGGGCGACGTCGATCTCGCGGGCGCGGATTTTCAGCAGCAGCTTGAGGAGGTCGGCGACCAGCGCGCCTTCCTTGCCGAGCGGGGCGCCCTGCTTGATCTTCTCGGGCATCTCGCTCTTGGGCAGGGGCTCGGCCTCGGCCAGCACCTTCATCAGGCGCTTGCCGATGTCGTTGTCCTTCCATGCAGGGCTGAGCCCGCGCACCTTGGCCAGATCACCCTGCACCTTGGGCGGGTGGCTGGCGATGTCGGCGAGGGTCTCGTCGCGCATGATGCGCCCGCGCGGGATGTTCTTGTGCTGCGCCTCGCTCTCGCGCCAGGCGGCGAGCGCCTTCATGCGGCCCAGCACCTGCGGGTTGCGCCCCGGCTGGCGGATGCGCTTCCACGCGACACCGGGATCGGTGAGATAGTTCGCCGGATCGGCGAGCTTCTCCATCTCGGCATCAAGCCACAGGCCGCGCCCGGTCTTGATCAGCTTTTTCAGGATCTTGGGGAAGATTCCTGCGAGGTAGGTGACGTCGCCGATGGCGTATTCGATCTGCCGGTCGGTCAGCGGGCGGCGGCTCCAATCGGTGAAGCGCGCGCCCTTGTCGATGGTGACACCGACCCAGGTCTCGACCAGATTGGCGTAGCCGATCTGTTCGGACTGGCTGATCGCCATCATCGCGATCTGGGTGTCGAAGATCGGGTGCGGGGTCTTGCCGGTGAGGTTGACGATGATCTCGACATCCTGCCCGCCGGCGTGGAAGACCTTCAGAACGTCCTCGTTCTCGCACATGAGGTCGAGCAGCGGGGCAAGGTCGATCCCCGGCGCCATCGGATCGATCGCGGCGGCTTCTTCCGTATTGGCGATCTGCACCAGGCAGAGCTCGGGCCAATAGGTGTTCTCGCGCATGAACTCGGTGTCGACCGCGACGAAATCGGATTTGGCGAGACGTTCGCAGAGGTCTGAGAGAGCCTCGGTGGTGGTGATGAGAGGATGGATTTTCATGTCATCTTTTCGTGTCTAGCAGGCGGAGTGCCGCCCTCGGGATCGTTCCCAGTGTGGCCTCGACCGCTTGACAAAGCGGCAGGCTTGCCCTGTTAGCGCGCCGACTGCGGAGCCTTGGCTCCGAACGCGTCGGCGCGCCCTAGCGTCATAGCCGCCAACAGGACAAGAGTTTAGATGCACCCCTACCGCACGCATACTTGCGCACAGCTTTCTTCCGAGCATGTCGGCGAGACCGTCCGCCTGTCGGGCTGGATCCACCGCAAGCGCGACCACGGGGGCGTGCTGTTCATCGACCTGCGCGATCATTACGGCATCACCCAGATCGTCGCCGACACCGACAGCCCGGCGCTTCCGGTGCTCGAGGGCCTCAGGGTCGAGAGCGTCGTCACCATCGAGGGCACCGTCAAGGCGCGCATGGCCGAGACGGTCAACGCCAACCTCGCGACAGGTGCGATCGAGGTGTTCGCGCGCGGCGTGACGGTGCAGAGCGCGGCCGAAGAGCTGCCGATGCCGGTCGCCGACGAGCAGCCTTACCCTGAGGACATCCGGTTGAAGTACCGCTTCCTCGACCTGCGCCGCGAGACGCTGCACCGGAACATCATGACCCGCGTGGCGGTGATCGCCGACATGCGGGCACGGATGAACGCGGCCGGTTTCAACGAGTTCTCGACGCCCATTCTGACGGCTTCGAGCCCCGAGGGCGCGCGCGACTTCCTCGTGCCGAGCCGCATCCATGCGGGCAAGTTCTACGCGCTCCCGCAGGCGCCGCAGCAGTACAAGCAGCTGCTGATGGTCGCGGGCTTCGACCGCTATTTCCAGATCGCCCCCTGCTTCCGCGACGAGGACCCGCGCGCCGACCGTCTGCCGGGCGAATTCTACCAGCTCGACCTCGAAATGAGTTTTGTCACTCAGGAAGAGGTGTGGGAAACGATGGAGCCGGTGATCCAGGGCACCTTCGCGGCCTTTGCGGGCGACAAGGCGGTGACCCCGGCGGGCCAGTTCCCGCGCATCCCCTATGACGAGGCGATGCTGAAGTATGGCAGCGACAAGCCCGATCTGCGCAACCCGCTGATCATCAGCGACTTGTCCGCGCACTTCACTTCGAGCGGCTTCGGCCTCTTCGAAAGAATCGTCGGCGGCGGCGGTGTCGTGCGCGCCATCCCCGCGCCTGCGACCCACGAGAAGAGCCGCAAGTTCTTCGACGACATGAACGACTGGGCGCGCAAGGAAGGCTATGCGGGCCTCGGCTATGTCACCCGCAAGGGCGGGGAATTCGGCGGGCCCATCGCCAAGAACCATGGGCCGGAGCGGATGGCCGAACTCTACGCCGAACTCGGCCTTGGCGAGAACGACGGCCTGTTCTTCGCCGCGGGCAAGGAAGCCGATGCCGCCAAGCTCGCGGGCGCTGCGCGCATCCGGGTAGGCGAGGAGCTGGGCCTCGTCGACGAGACCCGCTTCGAACTGTGCTGGATCGTCGACTTCCCCTTCTACGAATGGAACGAGGACGAGAAGAAGGTCGACTTCTCCCACAATCCCTTCTCGATGCCGCAGGGCGGGATCGAGGCGCTCGAGGGGCAGGACCCGCTCACCATCAAGGCATTCCAGTACGACCTCGTCTGCAATGGCTATGAAATCGCCTCGGGCTCGATCCGCAACCACAAGCCCGAGACGATGGTGAAGGCCTTCGAGATCGTCGGCCTATCCAAGGCGGACGTCGAGGAGCGCTTCGGCGGCATGTACCGCGCCTTCCAGTATGGCGCGCCGCCGCATGGGGGGATGGCCGCGGGGGTCGACCGCATCATCATGCTGCTGTGCGGCGCGAAGAACCTGCGCGAGATCTCGCTCTTCCCGATGAACCAGCGCGCCGAGGATCTGCTGATGGGCGCGCCATCTCCGGCGGAACCCCGCGCGCTGCGCGAACTGCACCTGCGCGTGGTCGAACCGCAGGCCAAGCCGAGCGCGGGCTGAGCGAGAAAAGCCGCATCAAACTCAATGCGTCAGTGGAATGTCCGCTTTGGGCCCATCCCGTTGACAGGACTAAGGAAGCGCAGGCCGTCTTGTCGGGGCATCTTCCCGGCACTAGAATTCGGTGCCGACGTTACGCGTATTCTTTGAAAGATTAGCAGGGCCAAAAAAGGGGGTTACATGCTTAGGATGTCACGTTGGGCAATGGCTATTCTGGGCATCGCCGCCCTTCAGACCCCGGCTTTGGCCGCTGACGCCAGCACGATGTCTTGTGTCGACGCGCTTCCGGAGGCGACGAAATCGGCAATTGGCGATGCTGCGGTGGCAGGGATAACCTCCGCTTACATCGAACCGACCGATGACCTTTTGGCGCTGGCCGACCTCGTCGCTTCGTGCGGCGATAAGCATAGCTGGTCTGACGAGGCCCGCAAGATTGCGTTCGATCGTGCGAGGTTGCTTGCCGAAGCGACGGCTTACGAGAAGGCGCTTCTGTCCGACGGCGTGCCCGCTAACGAGGGGACCGACATCTGGTATGCTCTTCCCGCTCCTGTTCGCAATTCATTCGAGACCGGCACGCCGTCGAAGGAGGCTGTCGATGCCCTCAGTGCCTCACTGACCGAACGGGGCTACGGCAAGACTTCGATCAAGCGGGTCAGGATGATGCTCCGCTACGTTGCGGCATTCGGCAAGCTTCGCGGATTGCGCCAGAAATTCGCCGGGGCCTAAGCGAGTACGGCGAGACCGGTCTGACCTAACACCTGCGCGCGGGCGGCGTTCCTGCCTCTGCTCGCTCAGAGCCGAAGCTTGTCCTGCTTCTCGGTGCGAGACTTCAGGCGCTCTCGAGCCCGGCAAGGAAGGCGGCGACATTGCGGCCCAGCGCCGCGACGTCGTAGCCGCCTTCCATCACCGTGATCGTCGGCAGGCCGAGCGCGGCTATGCGTGCGCCGATGCGCTGCATGTCGTCGGTGGTCAGGCGGAAGTGCGAGATCGGGTCGGTTGCGAAGGTGTCCGCGCCGTAGCTTACGATCAGCGTTGTCGCGCCGAAAGCCGCAATCGCCTCCAGCGCGCGGCCGAGCGCGCCTTCATACGCCCCCCATTGCGTGCCGCGCGCGAGCGGCAGGTTGAGGTTCGCGCCTTCGCCTGCGCCCTCCCCGCGCTCGTCGGCATGGCCCCAGAAATAGGGGTAATCGGTGCGCGGATCGGCGTGGATTGAGGCAAAAAGCACGCTCCCGTCCTCGTAGAAGATGTCCTGCGTGCCGTTGCCGTGGTGATAGTCGACATCGAGCACCGCCACCGGCCCCATGCCGCGCGCCTGCACAGCGCGGGCGGCGATGGCGGCGTTGTTGAGGTAGCAATAGCCGCCGAAATAGTCCGCCCCCGCATGATGCCCGGGCGGACGGCATAGCGCGAAGGCCTGGCGCGCGGTGCCCTCGGCGACCGCCGCGCATGCGCTCAGCGCCGCCTGCGCCCCCCAATAGGCCGCGTCCCACGATCCCGCCGTGATCGGCGTGCCCGCATCGAAGCTGTATTGGCCTAGCCTCGCGTCGATCCGCTCGAGCTTCAGCGGCCGCCGGGCGCGCACCGGAAAGGCATAGCCGATCGCATCGCCCTCGCGCCCCGCCGCGAGCCACGCGGCGTGGGCGGTCTCGAGGAAGGCGACGTATTCGGGATCGTGGACGGCAAGGATCGGCTCCATGCCGTGATCGGCGGGGGCGCGCACCTCGCCCGGCATCGCGGCCAGCATCGAACTGAGGCGCGCGGGCGCTTCGGCATGGTCGGCCCAGCCCCCGTTCATCAGTTCGCGGGCCGGATCATGCGCACTCTGGCGCGGGGAGGCGAATGTCAGCATGGGCGCGTGCTTGGCATGGGCGCGCGGGGGCTGGCAAGAACCGAGATCGAGTGCGATTGCCGGTTGTTTGCCGCCGCGAAGACTGCGAAATCTGTTGCGGAGCAAGGGCAGGCGAGGGGGCGGCGATGCGATTCTGGACCATCATCGGAACGGGTCTGGCGGGGTTGGTGTGCACCGGCGCAGCGGCCGAAACGCTGCCGGTCGAGGGCATTTACGCCGCGGGGACCGACGCCCCCTCGCGCGCCCGTTCGATCGCGCTTGCAGGCTTTGCCGGGCGCGGCGGGGAGCGGCTTGCCTTTGCCATCGACACCGCGCTACGCGGCGCGGTGATCGAAGGGCGCCCGTGGTTCGAACTCACCTTTTCCGAGCCCCCGCGCGGCGCCACCTACACCTATGACCGCGACGCGGACCCTGCCGCCTATCGCGGCGGCGCCGACGCGGTGATGCGCGGGATCGCCGAGGTCGAATGGCGCGACCGTGACGACGGCACCAAGGATGTCGAGGAATGCGCCGTGCGCGACGAGCGCGGCAAATGCACCGAGAAGAAGACCGTCACCTACCCCTGCCGCGCGCGCGAGGTGACCTTGCGGCCCGAGGTGCGGCTCGTCGCGCGCGAGGGCGATCTGCTCTATGGCAAGGGCGACCAGCTCATCGCCAGCCAGCGCTTCTGCAAGGACGAGAAGGGCAGCCCCTCGGTCGATTCGATGGTGGAACAACTCGCCCGTCAGTTCGCCGATGCGGTGCGCTTCGATCTCGCGCCGAGCCAGCGCTCCGAGGATATCCGCGTGCTCGAAAGCCGCAGCGGGATGTCGAAGCCCGACCAGGCCGCCTTCAAGGCCGCGCTCAAGCTCACCAAGAACGATGTGGCCGGAGCCTGCCGCGCCTTCGCGGCGCTGGAGGCGAGCAACCCGCAGAATATCACGGTTCTGTTCAACATCGGCCTGTGCAGCGAAAGCGAAGGCGCGCTCGAGGAGGCCGCCGCGCGCTACGAAGCCGTGCTCGCGCTCAGCCCGAGGAAGCTCGAGCCGCAGGAGGGCCTTGCCCGCATCGCCTCGCGCCGCCGCGCCGAGCGTCAGCTTTCCATTCATTACGGCGACGAGGCCCCCTGAACGTCATGCCCACTTGCGTATCGCACCGCCCTTCTTTAGGGCGGGGGCGACTTATCTAACCCCAGTTTCAAGAGGGAATACCATGAGCGATACTGCCGACCGGGTGGCCAAGATTGTCGTCGAGCATCTCGGCGTCGAAGCCGACAAGGTCACTCAGGATGCGAGCTTCATCGACGATCTCGGCGCGGACAGCCTCGACATCGTGGAACTGGTGATGGCCTTCGAAGAGGAATTCGGCGTCGAAATCCCCGACGATGCGGCCGAGAAGATCACCACGGTCGGCGACGCGACCAAGTACATCGAAGAACACAAGGGCTGATCGCCCGACCTATCCCGTTTGCCCTGAGCGTGTCGAAGGGTGCCCGTCGGCCCGTGGGCCGGCTGGACAAAGCGGGGCTTCGACAGGCTCAGCCCGTACGGGTTGAGCCTGTTGTGCGTTTTGGAGAATGATATGCGCCGTGTGGTTGTAACCGGGCTTGGCCTCGTCACCCCGCTTGGAGCCGATGTCGAGACGACGTGGGCGAACCTCATTGCCGGGGAAAGCGGGGCGGGGCCAATCACCCGCTTCGATACCTCGAACCAGAAGTGCACCATCGCCTGCGAGGTGAAGCCCAAGGATCACCCCTGGGGCTTCGATCCCGACAAGCGTGTCGATCACAAGATCCAGCGGCAGGTCGATCCCTTCATCGTCTACGGCATCGACGCCGCGGGTCAGGCGCTGGAAGACGCCGGGCTCACCGACATGACCCAGGCCGAAAAGGAGCGCACCGGCTGCTCGATCGGTTCGGGCATCGGGGGCCTGCCTGGGATCGAGATCGAGAGCGTCAACCTCCACGAGCGCGGCCCCGGCCGGGTCAGCCCGCACTTCGTCCACGGGCGGCTGATCAACCTCATCACCGGCCAGGTGCAGATCAAGTACGGCTTCATGGGCCCGAACCACGCCGTGGTGACCGCCTGTTCGACCGGCGCGCATTCGATCGGCGATGCGGCGCGGATGATCATGGCCGACGACGCCGACATCATGCTGGCGGGCGGGGCGGAGAGCACCGTCAACCCGCTCGGCATCGCCGGTTTCGCGCAGGCGCGCGCGCTCAACATGAGCATGAACGACCGCCCCAAGGAAGCGAGCCGCCCCTATGACCGGAACCGTGACGGCTTCGTCATGGGCGAGGGCGCGGGCGTGGTGGTGCTCGAGGAATACGAGCGGGCCAAGGCCCGCGGCGCGAAGATCTATGCCGAAGTCACCGGCTATGGCCTCTCGGGCGATGCCTATCACGTTACCGCCCCGCATCCTGAAGGCCGCGGCGCGGAACTCGCCATGCGCATGGCGCTCAAGAAGGCCGGCCTCGGCCCGGGCGACATCGACTACATCAACGCCCACGGCACCTCGACCATGGCCGACACCATCGAACTCGCCGCGATCAAGCGCGTGCTGGGCGATGACCTCGGCGGCGCGTCGATGTCCTCGACCAAGAGCGCGATCGGCCACCTGCTGGGCGGCGCGGGCGCGGTCGAGGCGATCTTCTGCATCCTCGCGATGCGCGACCAGATCGTCCCGCCGACGCTGAACCTCCACGATCCCGATGACGGCACCGAGGGCATCGACCTCGTGCCGCTGGTTGCGAAGAAGCGGCAGGTCCGCGCAGTGCTGAACAACAGCTTCGGCTTCGGCGGCACCAACGCCTCGATCATCATGCAGAAGCTGGACTGACACCGTGATGCGCATGCGGGGTCTCGTGCTGCTGGTGCTGGGCCTTGCCGCGGCGGGGCTGGTGCTGGCGTGGACGTTTCTCGGCTCGGCGACGATCGCCAAGGACACGCCCTTCACGATCCCCGCCGGGGCGTCGGTCGGCACCGTCGCGGCCAAGCTTGAGGCGGAGGGACTTGTCTCCTCGGCCTCCGGCTTCATGCTCAATGCGCGGATCTTTGGCTCGTCCGCGCCGATCCAGGCGGGCGAGTTCCTGCTCAAGCCCGGGATGAGCCAGGGCGACATCCTCGAAGCCTTCCAGTCGGGTGACGTTATCCGCCGCTTCGTCACCATCCCCGAGGGCATGCCCTCGATCCTGGTGTGGGAACGGCTTATGGGCGAGCCGCTGCTGACCGGCGAGATTCCGGTGCCGCCCGAAGGCTCGATTCTGCCCGACACCTACAGCTTCGAGCGCGGCCAGCCCCGCGCCAGGCTGGTCGAGCAGATGCAGGCGGCGATGGACAAGGCGCTCGCCGAGGAGTGGGCCAAGCGCGCGCCCGGCATCCCGGTCACGACCATGCGCGAGGCACTGATCCTCGCCTCTATTGTCGAGAAGGAGACCGGCAAGCCCGAGGAGCGGCGGATGGTCGCGGGCCTCTATTCGAACCGCGTGCGCACCGGCATGAAGCTTCAGGCTGACCCGACGATCATCTACCCGATCACCAAGGGCAAGCCGCTCGGCCGGCGCATCAACCAGTCCGAGATCGCCGCGGTCAACGGCTACAACACCTATACCCGCACGGGGCTGCCCGAGGGTCCGATTACCAACCCGGGCCGCGACAGCATCGCGGCGGTGATGAACCCCGAGGCGACGAGCGCCCTGTTCATGGTCGCCGACGGAACCGGCGGACACTGGTTCGCCAGCACGCTCGCCGAGCACAACGCCAATGTCGCCAAGTGGTATGCGATCCGAAGAGAACGGGGCGAGATGTAGGTAAGGCTGGAGGGCGCAGCGCGGCCAGCAAAGGTGGGAACCGGATTTGCGGGTCGGCCGCGCGAACAGACAATTATGCCCCAGCCGTTCATCCTGACCGCCGTTCTTCCGCGCGATCTCCAGGCCTTTGCCGAAGGTCTGCGCCGCGCGCACTACCCGGCCGAAAAGAACCACCTCCACGCGCATGTGACCCTGTTCCACGCCTTCGCGCCCTCGCTGCTCGATGAATTGCGCGACTACCTGCCCCGGCTCGCCGCTGAATTCGCCGCCCCCGAGGGGGCGGTGAAGGGGGTGATGGACTTGGGGAAGGGCACCGCAATCGCGCTCGATGCGCCGCAGCTGCTCGCGCTGCGGCAGGGGATCTCGGAGCATTTCCGCGGCAGCCTCACCGTGCAGGATCTCCACGAGCCGCGCCCGCACATCACGATCCAGAACAAGGTCACCAAGGACGCAGCGCGCGCGCTCCAGGCGACGCTTCCGGCGATGCTGGCGCCGTGGTCCGCCAAGGGCCGCTTCGCCTTCCCCGCGCTGGCGCTGCACCGCTACTGCGGGGGACCCTGGGAGGAGATCAAGACCTGCGCCTTCCGCGGCCGCGAGCGGTGGTAGCCGGGCCCTCCCAAGGGGCTTGACCCCGGGCCCACGCCGCCCTAATGGCGCGCCTCGCGCTGGGGACACCCGGCGCCGAATCCGGCCGGACACCCGCCCGGATGCCCATGGGGCGGAGTAGCTCAGCCGGTTAGAGCAGCGGAATCATAATCCGCGTGTCGGGGGTTCGAGTCCCTCCTCCGCTACCATCCCGGATTGTCCACCGGTGGCCCACTGAGGCCACTGGCAGACATTTTTCGAGGAAAATCAAATATTTTTCGCGTCCCGTTGCGTACGCCGGCGTCCCGGTGCGACCCGCTGCGGCCACCCACGGCGATTTGGATTGGGGGTATTTTGGGGGTATTTTTCGGCTGTCCCCAAAACAGGCGATACCCCCAGATGGCTTTGAAAGAACTTGAGGTCAAATACGCCACCAAGCGGCAGCGCCCCTACAAGCTGTCCGATGGAGAAGGCCTGCACCTGCTCGTCCAGCCGAACGGATCGAAGCTCTGGCGCCTGAAATACCGCTTCGACGGCAAGGAAAAACTGCTGAGCTTCGGCAAATATCCGACCGTCACGCTGGCGATCGCCCGCGAGAAGCGGACCGAAGCCAAGCGGCTGCTCGATCAGGGTGAGGACCCCGCCGAGGCCAGGAAGCGGGCGAAGAAGCAGAGGGCCGCGCTCAAGCTGTTCGAAGAGATTGCGCGGGCCTGGCACGCCAATCGTATTGAAGGGCTGGACTCGGCCCATGCCCTGCGCGTCATCAACCGGATGGAGCGCGACGTCTTTCCGGTCATCGGGAAGCGTCCGATCACGGAAATCGACCCGCCCGAGATTCTCGAGATGATCCGCGCGGTCGAAGCGCGCGGCGCCCTCGATATCGCCCGTCGCCTCAAGCAGAACGTCAGCCAGATCTATCGCTTCGCGATCGCGAGCGGCTGGGCGACCATCGATCCGACGCTCGGCCTCAACGATGCGCTCAAGCCCAAGCCGCCCGTCAGGCACATGGCGCGCGTGCCGCTCGCGGAGTTTCCGAAGCTGGTGCGGGCGATCTTCGCCTATGACGGCGAGGACACGCCGCGCCGCCGCGAGATCACCCGTGACGCGCTGCTGTTCACCTTGCTCACATGGGTCCGAACCAGCGAAACCCGCTTCGCGGCCAGGGACGAGTTCGAGGATCTCTATGGACCGAACCCGCTATGGCGTCTGTCGCCGGAGCGCATGAAGATGGAACGTGAGCATCTTGTTCCGCTGTCCCGCCAGGCCGCAATGATCGTTCAGCGCCGCTTGCAGGCGACGAACGATGCGTTCCTCTTTCCCGGAGCCAAGCCTGGAAAGCCTATTTCCGAGAACACCATGATCTATGCCTGCTACCGCATGGGCTATCTTGGCCGGCAGACGGTGCATGGGTTTCGGGGGCTCGGCTCGACCTGGGCGAACGAAGCCGAACGCTACAAGCCCGACTGGATCGAGATGGCGCTCGCCCACGAGGATGAGGACGAAGTGCGCGGCGCCTATAACAGCGCGCTCTATCTCACCCCGCGAAGGCGGATGCTGCAAGATTGGGCCGACGTGATCGACGCGGCAACCGCAGTGTCGGATGTCGAGAAGGATCCTATCGAGTTCTCACAGCTCACGGGCTGTTCTGCGCCCATCCAGCGCTTGCCGCCGAGCGACCGGAGACAGCCGTATTGGCAGCGCCCTCGTTGGGCGGCTTCGCGATAAGCGTCACGGCTCGGAACCGCTGATTAAGAGCGCGGCTTTCCACCATAATTATTATAAACGTCAGTTACTTAGATGCATCCGTGAATAGTGGGACTGAACAATAAGAAGCAGTATCGTATCATATCCTACCATGCCCTACGTCACAAATTCACCTACGTCGGAAGAGCGCCCTCATGGCGGACATTCGTTCAATCAAGCAGGCAATCACGGTGAGCGGCATCAACCATCGAGCTTGCCAATGCCCTGTACCCTAAGAGCCTGATCCGAAATTAAGTTGAGTGGTGCCAGCGGGTTAGCTTGACGCGAGC
>NZ_LSKQ01000265.1 GCF_001557115.1 Erythrobacter sp. CCH5-A1 | reverse complement strand
GGGGATGGGGGCGGGTCATCGGGTCAGTTCCTTTTCGCGGGCGGCGATGCGACGTTCGACTTCGCGCTGCTGGGCTCGCCAGACCCGCATCTGCAGGCAGCGTTCCAAGCGGGCTTCTTCGTCGCGTTCTTCGCTGGTGAGGGGGCGAACCAGGCGCAGGCGCGCCAAGGCGTCGCGACGCGCGTTCTGGGCGCGCTGGCGCTCGGCATAGGCGGTCATGCGCTGGGCTCCACTTCGCGCAGCCGCTTCGCTTCAGCGTTGTGATCTTCGACCGCCTTCATCAGTTCGCTTTCGGCGACAGGCTTCAGGCGCTGCAGGTCGGGTTCGAAGCCATCGCCGGCCTGCAGGGGAAGGCGCAGGAAGTGGCGGGTTTCGGGATGCTCGACGCGGATTTCGGTCGGGAAGTAGATCGAGAACCCATCCATCGCGAAGGATGCGGGGTTATATCCCAGATCAGCGGCCAAGCTGGTCGCCAGGGGCTTGCTGGGCAGGGCTGCGATCTTTGCCAGCAATGCCTTGCCAGCCTTCGACGAAGCCCTAGGGACCGCGTTCGTCATGCCCTTGACGGTGCCGATGCGGCGCCAGCCTTCGGGCAGTTCGCCATCGAACAGAACCGACTGCAGCGCCCCGTTCCAGGCGCTTGGGCAATAGCCCGACCCGCCGACTTCCTTGACGAAGGCCCATTGCTTGCCAGCGGCGTCGCGCTTCAGCAGTTCATGAAGATCAGCCTGGACGCGGCCTTCGCCGATGATTTCGAAAGTGGTGGTGTAAACGGTCATGCGGCAAGCCTTTCATCAGCGGGGAACAGGTCGGCGAAGGCAGCCAGGAAGCGGTCTTGCGCTTCGTCGGGGTGCCAGCAGCGGGTGATCTTCACGCTGGCCAGCTGCGCGCGATCGATGCGGTCGAGAATTGGCCAGGGGTCGGTTCGCCCGACCAGGTCGCGCTGTTCGATCGCCAGCGCCTGCAGGTCGGCCAGCTTGACCTGCTGCCGGCGGTAGTCGGTCCAGGACCAGCCAAAGCGGTCGGCCAGGCGCAGTTCCAGGCGGGCTTCGATCTTGCGATAGTCGGGCAGCTGGCGCTTCAGCGGGGTGACGATGTCATGAATGAAGGCTTCGGCGGCATCGTGCATCAGCGCGCAGCGGCGCAGCTGCAGCCCCTTTTCGCCGCCCAGCTGGCGCGCCAGCGGGCTGACCAGGCGCAGAACCAGCAGCGAATGCTGGGCGATGGTGTAGAACTCGCGGGTCTGGGCGCCGAAGCGGGGCTGGCGCAGGCCCGCGGCGATGTCGACCGGCCTGATGACGCTGCAATCGGGGTCGGCCAGGTCGAGATAGGAACCCGAAACCAGCGGGATGGCGGTTTCGCAGCGGACATAGTCGGGCGCGGTCTGGACCTGCGCCGACGCGCCGCCATCGGGGTCTGCCGGTGCGCAGTCGCCACACATCGGCGCGCCGCGAACCAGTCGCCAGTCAGGCGGGAAACTGCCGTCGATCGAAAGATGTCCTATCGAGCAGGAAGTGCATTCATAGCTTGCCGCATGGGTCATTGTGCCGCCCCCCAGAACAGGGCGACCAGGGCGCCGATGAAGACCCAGAAGGCGCAGCAGGCCAGCAAGGCCTTCGCGATCGGGTGAAGGCGCCAAGTCGGGCGCGGGGCGATGTTCGCGGTCTGATGCGGCGCGCGACAGGCGCGGCAGCGGCAGGCCATCGGGTGCAGTTTTTCGAAGGTCTTCGTCATCATGCTGCAGGCTCCCTGCTGGTGATCGCTGCCCGCGCTTCGGCGCGCAGCTGGTGGTTCAGCCTGGCCAGCGCGATGGTTCTGCGCCCAGGCTCCAGGTGCCAGCGCAGGGCGATGACCGCCTGCGCTTGCTCTCCCAGGGTTTCGGTGAAACCGCCCGCTTCGTCCGCGAAGGCGGCAATGCGGGCGATGGCTTCGTCGAGCGCGTCGCGCAGGACATGGTCGGCGCCGTAACCGGCGGGCTCGCCCTGGCCGGTGGCGATAAAGCGCCAGTTCGCGACCAGATATTCGAACGCGATCAGTTCGCGCTGGGCTTCGTCGGCGGTCAGCTTCCCGCCGGCGACTTCGCCAGGGAAGCGCTTCCGGCGCGATTCCAGCATGGCTTCAGCCATCTGCAGCAGCTGGTCGAAGGCGTTGCGCAGAACCGGCGGGTCTGCCGCTTCGATGCCCTGCCAGATGCGGGTCGGGGTGGGCTGGTCGATCATATGACCGGCGCCCTTCCGGCCTTCGGCTGTTCGAAGACCCAGCATTGTTGCGCCTTGCTGTCGTCGCCTGGCGGGTTGACCGCCTTCGTCGCCAGCCAGCGGCGCGACTTCGACCCGCGCAACAGCTTCTTCAGCTGGTCCAGCGGCGGCGGGAAGATGCCCGCCTGGCGACAGCGGGCTTCGAAGTCGGGGAGATTGATGGCGACGAAGTCTTCGGCGCGCCGATGCCGGTTAAGGCTCTTGCCCTGTTCGTGATCATGCGGCCCTTCGCGCCCGATCAGATAGTCGACCTTTTCCCAGAAGTCGGCGACCAGCGGGTGATCGCCGCCGGCGGATTGCTGGCGGTCCAGCGCCATGCGGTCGACTTCGGCGATGGCCTGGTCGACCCAATCCTGGCGGCAGTTCGGGAACAGCCTGGGCAGGGCTTCGATCGCGGCAGCCAGCTGCGAATGACATTTGATCGGGCGGGCGTTGGAAAGGCCTTCGACCCGCTTCCCCATCTGGGAATCGTGGAAGGTGAAGCGGTCGAAGAAAAACTGCAGGAAGCTGGCTTCCTGGCGGATGATGTGGACGATGGTCCCGCTGCATTCTTCGACCGGCCAGCCTTCCAGTCGCTGCGCCGCTTCCTTCGTCCCTGGTCCCCAAAGCGACTTGTCGATCGCCATCGACATCAGGCGTTCCAGGACTGCCGGAATCGCGTCGATGCGCTCGTTCTGCATCAGGTAGATCGAGCCCAGGAAGGGCGGTTCATCGACCTCATAACCGCCGGTCTTCTTGCCCAGCGATCGCGGCGATCTGCCGTTGTAAAGGACCAGCAATTCGTTCGGGTCGAACTGGCGGGAATGCGCCCGACCATTGTCGTCGCCGCGCCCGCTTTCGATCAGACCGACCGGCAGGTTCGCGACCTTCACCATGTTGCGGGCGAGCGCGGCGCGGGTCGCCTTGTTCGGGTCGAAGCCTTCGTAACCGACGCGGCCCAGCAGCTTCCAAAGGAATTCGACCAGGGTGGACTTGCCCGACCCTGGGGGTCCGGTGATTTCCAGAAAGCCCAGCGACTTGTGCTTTTCGCGGATCTGGACCGCGAACAGCGACTTGACCCAAAAGGCGAGCGCGATCAGGCCCCGCGGCCCGTAGGCGGTCCAGACATCGTCGAGCCAGTCGAAGCGCAGCTGGTCGGGGTCATAGTCGATCGACAGCAGGCGTTCGGTCGACCGCAGCTTCACCGCATGCTTGCCGACATCGAAATAGTTTTCCGCATTGACCTTCAGAACGCGGCCCTGGTGGACCGCCAGGTCGCCCAGAACCCATGCGCGGTGCGCCTGCGAATAGCCGGTGAACCCGATCGGCTCGACGACCTTCAGCCGGCGGGTCTGATTCTTCATCAGCCGGTCCAGCTGTTCGCCGGTCCCGCTCCACATGCCGGCGAAGGCCATCAGCCGTTTTTTGAATTCGCCCGCGTTGGCGCAGGCTGCCGATGAAAAGCGCGCCTTCACTTCGCCCGCGCGATCGGGGAAGTCGATCTTCAGGAAATAGGTGGTTTCGTCGGCGACTTCGTCGCGCTCGCGATAGAGCAGCCTGAAGGCGCAGTTCGCGATTTCGGTCAGGTTGATCTGGGTTCCGCCGGTGTCTTCGTCGGTCTTCACATTGACCCAGAACAGCCGGTTATCGTGGCGCATGTCGAAGCTGTTGATGGCGCGGGCTCTCGCCTGCGCGCGGTCGACGATCAGGCGCGCCTTCTGCATTGCGGTTTCGGCGATGGTGATCGCGCCATTGTGCAGATATTCGGCGATCGCGTTCGGCCCCAGCGGCCCATCTTCGGGCGCGCCCTGGAAGGCCTGCTGGCGCAGCAGCAGGTCATTCCAATCCAGCTTTGACCCTTCGCCATCGGGGCGAACCTGGGCGGCGGTCGCGACCCAGCCTTCCTTGAAGGCGCGCTTGATATGCTTTTTCGCATAGAAGACGCCGGCGGCGCCGACATCGAACGCGAAGACCAGCTTCGGCCTGGTCGCGATGCCTTCGGCCTGCAGATAGTCGGCCAGCGCCTTCAGGAAATGTTCGGGGTAGGGGTTGACCGACATGTTCGAAACCGCGGCGACCTTTGCGCCCTGATGGAGCGCGACCGCGTCGAAGATGCCTTCGGCAATCCAGATGGTTTCGGACTTTGCCAGGGTCGGGATGTCGAGCCCGTTCGGCGCCCAGCAATGGCCCGACCAGCTGCTGCGCGGCTTGAAGTGCGCCTTCTTCTGGAAGCGCCCAGGCTTGTCGATGATGCGTTCCCACCATGACCCGCCCAGCAAGTCCTGGGTGATCGGGAAGCGGATGGTCGCCGATGTCTGGCCGGTGTCGGGGTCGCGAAAGACTTCCTGGCTGAACTTGCCGCGCAGGAAGCGCAGGTCCAGCCCGCGTTCATAGGCCAGATAGGCTTCGGCGGCGGCGTCGGGGTTGGTTTCGGTCGGCGGGAAGCGCTTCGACCAGTCTTCGAACAGGTCGGGCAGCAGGTTGCGAACGCTGTCTTCCCATCCGCAGCGTTCGGCGCGGCCGCAGCGGACGATCTTCGGTTCCTCGGCGGCGCAATAGGCTTCGCGCTTTCCGCATTGCGGACAGGTGCCTTCCTGCATCCATGCGCCGCGGACCTTCTTGAAACCGAAGTCGCGCTTCAGCGCCTTGATGACTTCATCGCCCAGGTTCATCGCGCGGCCAGTTCCAGAGCGATGCGGGGCGCGGCTTCTTCCAGGATGACGATGATCGCGGTCGCGGTCAGGAAGGCGGTGGCAATGCAGAACGCTTTGACAGCGCGCTGCAGCCGGCGGATGGTTTCGTCGCTTGGCATAGGTAAAGGCTCCCCATCGGCGGGTTCGGCCCCGCCGCTCTCGTCAGCTGGTGGTGGTTCGGATGGCGCCCGCTTCAGCCGGTGCTGGGCGGGTCTTCGAAGAATGTGGGCTGGTCTTCGTCGGCTTCGCTGGCCGGCGGGCGAACGTGGACCAGCTGGTCGCGCGGACAGACCGGCAGGTTCAGATCAGGCCGGTCGATGTTCCCTTCGACCAGGGTGTGAACGAAGACGATGTCGGCGCGGAAAATGTGACCGCATGCGGAATCGGTGCAATGGCAGGTCATCTGGGTGACAGTTTCGCTCATGCGCTCCGACCGGCGGATGAACGCGGGCGCATCGCATTTCGGGCAAAGCATGAAACAGTTCGCGCCAGCCTTGCGACCGCCAGGCTGCAGCCGGAACTGCAGCTTCGCTTCGACCATCGGGCGCGAGGGGGCAAAGGGCTGGGGGATGGTCATGCTTGCGCGCTCCGTTGCTGGCACGACCCGACAGCGCGATCGATGCCGAACAGGCGCGAGCCCGCGCGCTGGTCGACCATCGTTTCGCGCGGATAGATGTCGGGGCGCAGATCATGCCGCGACACGCCGGTCGCCGCTTCGATCTTCAGGACGAATTCGGCGGGAACCCGCTTCGAAGACTGGACCCATTTCCAGACAGCGGTCGGGCTGACTTCGGCGATGCGCGCGATTTCAGCCTGCGAACCGGCCTTGTCGACCGCGAGGGTCAGGGCTTCGAAGGGCGTTAGAAGTTTGTTCATGACCTTCAGATAACAACCAAGGTTGTTATGGTCAACACCCAAAGTTTACGCGCCCCGTTCCCGTTTCGGCCCTATCCCTTCGGGATGGGCATCGGGGACCGAATCGAAGGCAGGCTGCGCGACCTGGACTGGTCGCAGGCTGAACTGGCGCGCCGCATCGGGGTGTCGCAACAGACGGTCTGGAAGCTGGTCAGCGGCAACGCCCAAACCTCGAAACATCTTCGGGAAATCGCGCGCCATCTTCAGACCAGCGAAGAATTCCTGCTGGGCGAAACCGATGACCCGTCAATGGCCAGCGCGCCGATCGCGCCGCGCGCGTCGGTCGATGACCGGATCATCGAAATCCCTGTCATCGATCTGGCTTATGGGATGGGCGGAACCTTCCTTGACGACTTCGACGCGACCGTTCGCAGCGAGCCCTTCCCGCTCTCCTTCATCCGGCGCTACACGAAAGCGCAGGCGGAAAACCTGGTGATCGCCGATGGTCTGGGCGACAGCATGGCGCCGACCATCGGTTCGAATGACCAGATGCTGATAGATCGCAGCGTCGACACGATTCGCGTCGCCGACCAGATCTGGGCGTTCAGCTTCGGCGGGGTCGGGATGGTCAAGCGCCTGCGCCCGCGCCCCGATGGCAGCGTCGCCATCCTCTCCGATAACCCAGCTGTCCCTGAAGACCGCGCGGTCGACGATGAACTGTTCCTAATCGGGCGGGTGGTCGCTATCGTTCGGAAAGTATGAAGAAAGCCATCGTCCCCCTGTTGTTGGCGCTGACCGCCTGTTCTTCTGGCGAGGAAAGCCCAGCCCCAGCGCCATCGCCTGACACCTTCGACATCCGCAAAGTGGACCTTTGGCGCGAACAGCCGGTCGACATCTGCCGATCGGTCGACCCAGACTTCCTTTCGAAGCTGACCGACCGCGTTCGGTCTGGCGTCGACCCAAAGTTCTGGCCCAGCTTCAGCTTCGAAGACTTCAGCGTTCGCGATGCCGATGGCGAGGGGCGGCGGGTTGCCGCCTTCCGGTTCAAGATCGACCGCGGCGCTGGCCCTGAAATGATGACCGCGGTCGGTCAGATCGACCCGAAGACCTGCGCGATCGGCGAAATGAAGCTGGGCGTCGGCCCGCATGAAGCGATGTTCGGCGATGCTGACACAGTGACAATCGAAGGGGCATAGCAAGCGGTGGAAACAGGGGGGCAGCTGGCCGAACATTCGTTCGGTGGCGACTGGACCGAAGTGAAGCTGGCGGCGCTTCAGGCCTATAGCGTCGGGTTCATCCAATCGATCCAGCAGAAGTTCGACCTTTGGTATTTTGACCCCTTCGCGGGAACAGGGACGCGGACGGTGAAGACGAAGGTCGGCGCGTTCTTCGACCTGGAGCCCGCCAGCGTGATCGAACAGGAATTCCCTGGCAGCGCGGCGCGCGCGTTAAGCCTGCAGCCGCCCTTCCACCATTACCGCTTCGGCGACATCAAGCCCGACCATGCCGCTTCGCTTCGGCGCCTGGTCGAGCGATACCCAGACCGCGACGCGAGCGTCTTCGAAGGGGATGGAAACCAGTTCATCCAGGATGAATTTCGCAAGCCCCTTTGGACCCGATCGGGCTTCAGCCTGGGCGGTCCGCGCGCGCTGGTCTTTCTCGACCCCTATGGTCTGGCGGTGCAATGGGAAACCCTGCGCGCCCTGGCGGCATGCGGGAAGGCTGATGTCTGGTTCCTGGCCAATCTAAGCGGCGCGCTGCGCCAGCTGGCCCATCGCTATGAAAAGATCGATGCGAGCAAACAGGCGAGCCTTGCCGAAGTGTTCGGAACAGCGGACTGGGTGAGCGAATTCTATAAGCCCCCCGCTACCGATAATCTGCTGGGATTGATCGATGGTCCCGCCGGCAGGACCGCGTCGAAGACCGAAGTCGCGGCGTTCCATCGGCAATGCCTGCAGGGGCTGTTCAGATATGTATCGGAACCGCTGCCCCTTCGGGTCGGCACGATGGACGACTTCTTCCTGCTGTATTGCATGAGCAATTCGCCTTCGCCGCCCGCGATCGCCCTAATTGATCGGATCGCGACCGGCGTGATCAGGCGCTACAAGCTAGGAATTTCATCCCTATAGGGCTGGCATTTCGTCATAGGTGCGGCCCTTCAGCAGCCGGCCAGTCTTCTTCTTGTTCACGCCGCCCCATTGCTTGAAGAAAAACGCGGTTCCCGCCGCCAGGCAGCTGTCCAGGATGTCTTCGACCCAGGCTTCTTCCATCGGGCGAGCGCGGGGCCCGCTCTCGCCCCCGACGATGGCCCAATCAATGCCGGCCAGGTCCAGATCGGGAAGCGCCGCGATCAGCGGTTCGAAGGAAATGAAGCGGATGCTGGCCGGAACTTCGCGAAGGTGGTCGATGCGTTCCATGACCTTCGGCCCTTCGACGCTGGTCCCCAGCCAGACATTCGGCAGGGGCTCGGGCGCGATGCGCTGCAGGATTTCGGCCATCCGCGCGGGGCGCTTCGTCAGGATCTGATAATGGTGCTGGGGGGTCCGGCGCATGACATCCCAGATGCGAGCGACGAAGGCTTCGGGGACATCGGCATGAAACAGGTCGGACATCGAATTGACGAAGACCCGCCTGGGCTTCTTCCAGGTCAAAGGGATTTCGACCGACGCTTCATCGCAGCGGACCTTGTCGGTCCAGACCGCGCCGCGCTTCGTCTTGCGGGTCAGGCCTTCATATTTCGGGCTGCCCATCGCCTGCAGGCGCGCGGCCATCCGCATCGCGTAGCAGTTGGTGCAGCCCGAACTTTCGATGCTGCAGCCGACGACTGGATTCCAGGTCAGGTCGGTCCATTCGATTGTCGATTGTTGCGCCACTTTGTGTGTCCCTTTTCGCGAGCATAACAGGAACGGAACAGGAAGGGAATCGGTGCTGGCTAGGCGCTTTCCAGTTCGATCGACTGGCGCAGGCCTTGGGCGCCGAAGTCGGTTCGGACGCTTTCGACCAGCCAGGCGATGCCATCGATCTTCGCGCCCCAGCCCAGCAGCGCGACCTTCATGTCGGGCTGAAGCGCAGGGTCGCCGATCGCCAGATCGCAGGTGAAGCGATAGGGCGCGCGGGCGGCGCGGCTCTTTGCAGCCTCGGCAGCCTGGCGCGCTTCGTCTTCGCTGGCATAGACCCGCTTCAGCCTGCGCCGATTGTCGCCGCCGGTCGACACGGTCTTGCGCCGGCCTTCATCCTGGTCCTGCCATTGCGCTTCGGCCCCGTCATGCCGATCGCGCTCGGCCTGGCTAAAGGTCCAGCGACCGACATCGCGCTTTGTCAGGGTCAGGGTGGCAAGAGGCTGGCCGCTGGCGGTCGCCGCCGCGCCGATCGGCAGGAACAGCAGCCTGCCATCCTTCCAGGTCGCGACCGCGTCATAGCGTCGGCCCAGATCGGCGACGAAGGCCAGGTCGCTTTTGCCTTCCTGTTCGATCGCCGCGATCGCCAGGTTCGCCAGCCCGCTTTCGACCCGCGCGCTGCGCCCGTGCCGCGCGGCAATCTCGCCCAGGATGCTGCCCAGGGTGGTATCGCGCCAGGTCTTCGTTCGCCGCTGGCGCAGCTGGCCGGTCATGTCTGCCGACCGGCCTTTGAAGGTGACGACATCGGGCGGCCCTTCCTGACCGACTTCGTCGACCGTGAAGCGGCCTTTCGCGACCATGCCGATCGGAACATCGTCGCCCGATGTCCAGCCCATTGCCAGGGTCAGGACCGCGCCAGGTTCGGGGATCTGCAGCAGGCCATCGGCATTCTGCAGGCGAACGTCGAATTCGTCGGCTTCGCCTTCGCGCTTTTCGGTCAGCGACAGGCTGACAAGCCGCGGATTGACTTTGTCGGCCAGGTCAGCGCCGCCTTCCAGCGCCAGCTGGATTGCCGCCTTGCGCGCGGTCATGGCAGGGCGACCCGACCCGACCGGACGGTCTGCCCGACTTCATCCGCGTCGCGTTCCAGTTCGATGCGGAACCCGACCTGGCGCGGGATGCCGCCCGCCATGATAGTCTGATGCGATTCGTCGATGCGGGTGATGCGATAATGCCCGAAGATCAGCCCGCCGCCATCGATCAGGGGATAGGCGTCGCCGGTGTCGGCCATCGCCGCCAGCGTCGCGATCGACGAATAGCGCGCGCCCAATTCAGGGACCAGCAGCCCGCTAAGGCTGATGCGCTCGCCGCCAGGCCCGATGAACTGCGCGACATCGCGCGCGCCGTGCCTTTCGCTGGTCGCGAAGCGCCATTCGCGTTCGCGCTGCAGCTCCTGATAGGGGGCGCTTTCCATCCCGAAGATGAACATCCCCAGCGTCATGAGTTCGCGCGGGCTGCTGGCCATCAGTTCGAATCCTCATAGCTTCGGCGCGCGGCGCCGGCCTGAGCGCGCTTCAGTTCTTCGCCGACGCGGCGCGCCAGTTCGGTCATGTCTTCGCCTGGCTGCTGATAGATGTTGATGGTGATCGGCGCGGCGCTTGCTCCGCCTGCGCCCATCCCGCCAGCGGGCTGGGCTGCCAGCGCGGTCGGGGCGAGGGCGAGCGCGCCAGCTGCAGCTGCGCCCTTCGCGAGCCCGCCAGCTGCCCCAGCGACCCGCTTGCGCTGGCGATCGATGCCGATGGCCATCCCTTCGCCGGTGTGGGCGCCGATCGCCATGAAGACCCGCGAAGGGGACTTGATGCCCAGCAGCCCTTTCACGTTCCCGATGGCGCCCATGACGATGCTTTTCAGCGCCGCCCAGACCCGCCCTGGCGCTGACATGATGCCGCTGACCAGGCCGGAAATGATGTTCTTCCCGATTTCGATCGCGCGAACATGAAGCCCGACCCAGGCGCTGAAGGCTGACTGGATGACCTGCCAGATGCGCCCCAGGGCGCCGCCGACCGCGGCGACCGCCGACCAGAACGCCGCCTTGATGGTGTCCCAATGGGTATAGATCAGATAGGCGGCGCCCGCGATCGCGACGACGATCAGGGTGATTGCGAGAACGATCGGGTTCGCCATCATCATGACGCCGGCGCGCAGAACGCCCTTCGCCAGAAACATGATGCCGACGCGCAGCATGTCGAACCCGACCTTCGCGGTCCCCAGGACATGCTTCCAGCCCCCGATGCGGGCGATGAAGGCGTTCAGGTTCGCCAGCGGCTTCATGAAACCGCCGATCGCGAACTGCGCCGCGCCCAGCCCGATCTTGAAGACCGCCAGGGCGGCGACCGCTTTGACGAGCGTCGCCGCGGCTGCAGGGTTTGCCTGCGCCCAGGCGGTGACGCTGTTCGCCAGACCGCCGATCATGTTCATCGCTTCGGTTGCGACCGGCAGAAGGGTGGTTCCCAGCGTGATGGCGAGCGCGCTGGCGCTGGCGAGGAAGGCGCGCCAGTTGACGGTCGCGTCGCGCGCCGTGCGCTGGGCGAAGGCCTTGTCGACCGTGCCGCCCGAATTCATCGCGGCTTCGCGGACTCGGCGATATTCCTGCAGGTTCTGGATTAGCGCCATGATGCCCATGCGGGCCTGCTGGTCTTCGAAGGCGAAGCCCAGGCGCTTCATGTCGCCGCCGGTGGCCTTCTGGGTGATCAGCGCGATCGCTTCGAGCGACGAATAGCCTTCGGCGGTCAGCTTCGCCATCGCGGCCGGCAGGTCGACGCCGAAGTTCTTCTTGAAGGCGGCGATGGTGCCAGGCGCATTGATCTTCGCCAGCAGGTTCTGGATGTTGTTCGCCGCTTCGTCTTCGCTGCCGGCGGTGTTCATGGCGACCTGCAGCGCCGCCGACAGATCGGCAACAGCAGGCGCGCCGACCTCGCCCAGCGCCTGCATTTGCGCGGTCAGGGCGGGGAAGTGCCGCGCCATGTTGCGGACTTCGAAGGCGCCTTCGTTCCCAGCTGCTGCCATCATGTCGAGAATGCGCGCGGTCTGGCTGGCCGGAACCTTCAGGTTATTGATCGCGGCATAGGCGGCGCCGGCGGCGTCGGGGATTTCGACCTTGTAGGCGGTGGCGATGCGACCCGCCGGCCCGATCGCGGCCTGGGCGGCATCCAGCGCCATTCCCTTCGACAGCAGCAGGTCGAGCCCCGCGCGCATGTCTTCGGGCATCTGGCGCGCGCGGTTCGACAGGGTCAGGATGTTCTGCGCCAGGCGTTCGGTCTGGGCGTTGGTCAGGCCGGCCTTCTGCTGGATGTCGACCATCCCGCTGGAAAAGTCAGCCGCGGCCTTCGTCGCCAGGATAAGCGGCGCCGCCAGCGCGGCGCCCTGGGTCATGTTGTCCTTGCCCTTGTCCTGCAGCGCCTGGGCGTTCGCCAGATCCTGCTGGCGGCGCGCGTTGATCGCGTTTTCGCGGGCGCGGCGGCGCATTTCGTCATTGACGCCCGCCATCGCCTCGCGAAGTTCGCGTTCGCGCTGGGTCAGTTCTTCGATGTCGCCGGTGCCTTCGGCGATTTCCCGCCTGACCGCGCGCAGCTGGGCTTCAAGCCGGCGCCCTTCCGCGCGCATCTCGCCCAGCGACCGACCGCCCTGGCGACCCAGCCCGATGATCGAGCGCAGCGCGCCCGACATCCGATCGACGCCCAGGAAGTTGACGATAAGCGACAGCTTGTTCGACATCGCTGGTCTAGTCCTTCCTTGCCTGGTGGCGGTTCCACCATTCGACCGCGCGGCGATGCCAGGCGGTCAGGTCATCGATCGACAGCGCCTGCAGTTCAGACAGCGGCCAGTGAAAGATGGCGGCGATGTCGGCCATCAGGTCTTCGGCTGTTGCTCCGCGATCATCGCGTCGAGCATCTGCCGTTCCGCCCGCGTCATAAAAAAACCGCGAATGGTTCCGCCGATTTCGGTCAGGTCGGCAGGGTCAAGATTCTGACATTCATGGTCGGTCAGCGCCGGTTCGCTGATGCGCGGAATCAGCTTCAGGATGGCGCCGATTTCCAGCCCGATGACATCCGACAGGGTCAGCCCGCGCAGTTCGCCCGCCTTGGGCTTGCGAAGGGTCAGCTTGTCGATGGTGCTGTCGCCGCGGGTGATCGGCTCGACCAGTTCGACGGTTTCGAAGGGGTTCGCCTTGCTGGCGGTGGGGGCGGCGGTTTCGGTCATGGTGCGGGGTCTTTCCTGGTCGGTCGCGGGGCTGAAGGGTGGGCTGGCCGGTCAGCGGGTGCGCATCCCAGCCAGCCCGTTCGGCGTTGGACTGCCCCGCATAGGCCCGCCCGCCGAAGCGAAGATCAGCTGCTGATGATGGCCATGATTTCCGCATAGCGATCGATGCCATCGACCAGGAAGCGGCCCGCGATCATGTCGATTTCGACTTCGGTGCGGCCATTGACCTCCCGCCGGTAGTAGGAAAGCGCGACCGTGAATTCCTGTTCGGTGTCATCGCCAGGCTTCGAAGTGCCAGGTGTGATTTCGGTGAAGCGCCCGCCCAGGTAGCATTCGACCGCTTCGGGCGGGGTGCCATCGTCGGCCTGATAGGCGCCCGTCAGGCGAACGCGGACGCCATCGACGCGGGTGGTCCCGAACTTGCGGATCAGGGCGGCTTCATGCCCGCCCATCTTCAGCTTCGCTTCCATAGGTTCCAGGCCCAGGTCGATCTTGACCGACCCGATCATCCCGCCGCCGCGATAGTCTTCGGTCGCCAGCGCCAGGTTCGGTTCTTCGAACTCCATCGCGCGGCCCAGGTAGCCCTGCCCGTCGACGTGGATGTTCATGTTCTTCAGCTTCTTCGGGATGCCCATTTCGCAGGTTCCTTTCGCGGGGTTCGGGTGTCAGGCGGCGCGCCGGCGGGCGGCGGTCAGATCAGCTGGTCGACGAAGCCGGAATAATAGAAATCGGTGATGACCAGATCGACGTTCGGGTTTTCCAGCGGCGCGACCGGCGTGAACTGGATGCGGAACTTCGGGCGCCCCTGCGCCAGTTCCTGCGCGCTGTTCAGATCTTCGTCGAAGAACATCTGCGCGCCGATCAGCCGGCCTTCGGCGACCAGCTGGCGGAATCGCGCGTTGCCGGTTTCCAGAAGATCCTTGATCAGCCCGATGGTCATGGGCTGGTCGATGAAGGGGGCGACAATCTGTTCGATGGTTTCCTGCAGCGCGTGACTGGTGCGAACCGCGCTTTCGAAGGCGAAGGCGGGGTTCTGGTCATCGGCGCAGGTGCGGTTCCCCCAGAGGCGGAACCCGCCCTGGCGAATGATGGTGGTCACTTGGGCGGCGTTCAGGACGCCCGCCGGCGTCGACGGGTCGACCAGGTCGAAGTGGACATCATGCGACAGGCCGGTCACGCCGCCCAGGGTGACGTTCGAAATGGTCTTGTGCCATCCGATCGCTTCATCGATCTGGGCGCGCAGCCCCAGCGCGCGGGCGATGATGTCGCCGCCGCCCTTTGCCGTATCCGGCCAGATGATCATCAGTTCGCGGTGGGCGAATTCCTCGCGATAGGTGATCGCCTCGGCTTCGGTTTCGGCAGGGGTGAAGCCATCGGCCTTCTTCGCGCCGGCATAGACGAAGCCGCGCAGCTTCTTCGCGACGCTGACCATTTCTTCGACGACAGGCTGGCTGTCGAGCCCAGGCGCGCCGATGATGGTCGGCTTCACGCCCAGCTTGGCCTGCGCGGCAAGCAGCGCCTGCAGGCCGGTATAGCTGCCGCCGGTGACGCCGCCGATGACATTGTCATCGGTTCCGGCCTGGTCTTCACCTTCAGCGACGCGGACGACGACGATGATCGGGCTGGCCTGGTCGCCGATCGCGGTCAGCGCATCGGCCAGGGTGCCGCCGGTGCCAGCGTTGCCTGCAGCGATGTCGACGCCGCCGGTGATCAGGACGGGTTCGTTCAGCGGAAAGGCTTCGTTCAGCGCGGTGGTGGCCTCGCCGGCGGGCGCGGTCGCGGTCGCGATCAGACCGATGACCGAATTCGACAGGGCGTTCAGCGCGCGCGGCCCGCTGGCGCTTTCGGTGATGGTCAGGCCATGATGAAAAGCCATTGCGTTGGTTCCTTCAGCTAAGGGGCGCGCTGGCGCGGCCCTGGTTCAAGTCGATCGGGATGGTCAGGGTCTGCAGGCGGTTGGCTTCGGGCAGGTCAGCGCGCCGGCCTTCGATGCGGATGGTCAGCTGGCCGGTCTGGGGCTCGCCAGCTAGGACGACGCGGGTTAGCTGCAGGCGGGGTTCCCAGCGGCGCAGCGCAATCGCGGTTGCGGCATGCATCAGCATGCGAATTGCGCCATTGATGGGGCGATCAATCAGTTCGAACAGCAGCGAACCATAGTCGCGGCGCATGACGCGGCTGCCCAGCGGCGTGGTGAGGATGTCAGCGATCGACTGCGCCAGATGCGCGTCGCCCGACAAGGCCTTGCCCGTGGTGTTGCTGATGCCGATCATGCGGCCAGCAATCGTTCTTCGCGCGCGAAAGGCCAGATGGCGGGCGGGTGAAAGGGGCTTCGACCCGCCCGCGCAGGCTCTATTCGGGCTTGGCGGTCTTCGCGCTGCCGGCCTGGACGCTGCCATGAATATGGTCGACCAGGCTGATGCCATCGGCGACGACATCGGTCGCGGCGGTCACGGTCTGGCTGACATCGACCGCGCCCTGGATGGTGACATCGCCTTCGATCATGACCGGCCCGCGCAGGGTGATGCCGCCAGGCGCTTCGATTTCGGCGGTCGCGCCTGCTGGCAAGATCGCAGTCAGCGCGCTGGCTTCGGGGTCATAGGTGAGGCGCGCGCCATCGGCGAATTCGATCGCTTCGGCCAGCGTCGAGCCCAGCGGCGGGAAGGCGTTCTGGACCAGCCCGCAAAGCGCGACAGCCCCGCCGATCTGGCCATCGGGCGACAGCAGAATGACCTGTTCGCCGACGCTTGGCGGCGACCAGACGCGGGTCTGGCCGGCGCGCGGGGTCAGCCAGCGAATCATCGGGGTTTCGCCTGGGTCATCGTCATCGGGGTCGCCATAGCGGACGCGGCAGCGCGCGGCTGCCAGGTCGACCGCGGTAACGGTGCCGATGCGGATAAGCGTCGCCAGATCGGCGGGGATGTCTTCGGGCGCGCCCTGGGCGTTCATCGGTTCAATCCGCCTTCGCCGCGCTGGCTTCCTGCAGCTGGGTCGCCAGCTGATGACCCGCTTCGGCCTTAACGGTGTTGACGGTGCAGATGCGGACATCAGCCGGCGAAATCAGGACAAGGCCTTCGGGCTGTGCCTGGGCGTCGGGCTGGGCGCTGGGCGCGGCATCCAGCTGGGGCGCTCGACGGGTTCCTGCAGGATCTTCGGCGCGGTGATCGCGGGCGGCGGTTCCGGCGCTGCAGCGGACACTTCGACCCGCTTCGGCCCGCATGCCGCCAGCAGCGATGAAGCGATCAGCAGCGCGAAGGCTGCCATCCAGGTCGGCTTGTGCATCGTCATCGATCCTTTCTGCGATGTCGCGATAAGTGGATTCTTGGGCGAGCCTTTGCGACCGCGCCATTTCTTCAGCCAGATCCTGCGCGATCATGATGTCAGCGATCAGGCGTTCGCTGGCTTCGGCCTTCGGCTTCCAGCCTTCGATCGACAGCGGCCAGACCTTCAGCCCTTCCAGGCGGATGGTCTGGACCGCGCCGAAAGCGGCGATCGCGAGAACCAGCGCGCCGACCAGGGCAAGCCAGCCCGCCTTCAGCGCCATTTCGGTTTGGGTCCAGCCAGGCATCGATCGCGCTCCCTTCAGGCTTCGTTCGTCGACAGCTGCGCGCCGGCGCTGGACATGCCAGGCAAGGGCGGCAGCGGCAGGGTGAAGGTCTTCGGCTTGCGCCAGCCCAGCAGGCGATCGGCGCCCAGCCATGCGTCGCTGGCGCTGTTCGACTGGTTCCCGCCGCGAACCAGAATGCGACCGCGCGCGGCATCCCAGGCGGCGGCGAACCCGACATGACCCGAAAGCCCGTCGCGGCTGCCGCGCCAGAAGGCGACGATGGCGCCGAAGGCGGGCGCGCAGGGCTCGCCCAGCAGCAGCCAGTTCCGCGCCAGATAGGGGTTCACGCCCAGCGCGCCAGGGCGCGGTTCATCTGGCAGCGTGAGGCGCAGCGCGGTGTCGACGAAGTCGCCACACCAGGGCAGCTTGCGCGGGTCGCCCAGCGTCTTCCCGTCGCTGCGCAGCCAGGCGGCAAGGCGGGCGAAGTCGCGGGTTTCGTGAAGCCCCAGATGCTTGGCGGCTTCGTTCATCCAGGGGACGCCGGCGTCGAAGACCGGCAGGGCATCGGCGCCAAACAGCGCCTTCAGCGTGATCGGCCCGACGAAAGGGCGAGGGCGCAGACCGCGCGATCGCTTGAAGGCGACCAGGGCGGCGTCGGTTCGCGGCCCTGGGATGCCATCGACCGGCCCAGGTTCGAAGCCCAGCTGGGCAAGGCGGCGCTGGATGGCTTTCCAGTCGGTCATGATCAGTTCCCCTTCAGCTTGGCCATCCGGCCCGTTTCCCGCGCGACCCACATGGCGCCGAAGGCGATCAGCGCGACATGGCCCAGGTCGACCATCCAACGCCATGCATCCGGCGCTGCGCCGGTCAGCGACAGGAAGCGCGCGGCGCCGAAGGATGTCAGGCTGAAGGCGAAGGCGTAGAGCATGGCGCGCAGGACCGCGTCGCGGCTCGGGCTGTTCGCCGAATGCCAGAAAAGCGTGATCGCCAGCGCCAGATCGGCGAAGGTCAGAAGCCAGGTCATTTCGAACCGCCTTTCCAGGGAAGCGACATGTCGCCGGCAGCGGCGCGCCGGGCGAGCCAGGGCGAGGCGAGCCCCGCGACGCCCATGACCAGCTGGATGGGCAGCGCCGAAATCCAGGCGAACAGCGCGCCGCCGCCGGCGAAGTGCGGATGGGCGAGCCCCGCGAAGATGCCGATGACCAGGGCGACGATGACGGTCAGCGGCAGCGCGAGGCGTTCGGTCGAAGGGGAAACAGTCATCCCGACGAAGCCCCCCGCGATCGCGAAGAACAGGCCGGCGATGACATGCGGCCAGGGCGCGGCGAAGCCCATGATCGCCGACACGCCGGCCAGCGCGCCGCTAAGGGTTTGCATCTTCAGTTCATGCACAGCTGCGACTCCTGGGCAGGGGTTCGCGCGACATCATGCCGCGCGCTCTAGGGCGCCGACCGCGCCGTTTCGGGGATTGCCGACCAGGTCGATCGGACAGGCTTCGTCATTTGCAGGAATGACCCCCAGCAGGACCGAACCGGCGACAGGCATGTAGTTGCCGCCGCCCGTGCCGGTGACTGCCGGCGCGCGGTGGTTCGCCCGCCAGTCAGTGAACTGCGCGCGCGCATCCGGCCCAATGTAGGCGATCGATGCCGGCCAGGCCTCGCCCGCCCATGCCCCGTTGCCTGGCGCCGTGCTGCCTTCCGATGCGGCCTGCAGGACGCGAATGTATTCCCATCCGACACGGTGGGCGACGTTCCAGGTGTGGATGCGGGCGCCCACGTTCTGATGAAGGTCGGTCTTCGTGTTCATTTCGAACAGCGCCGACCGCCTGAAGATCATCATCTTCTTCAGCTGTTCTTCAGCGTCGCCGCTATCGGTCATCGTGAAGCTTTCTTCGTAACCGACATTCAGGCGACCGCCGACGAGGGTGACATAGTCGAAGAAAAAGTTCCGCTGGGCGATGTTGATGGCATCCCCAGCCAGATTCATCGTTCCCTGGCCGGTGGCGCCATAGACTTCGACCAGGATGTTCAGCCCGCCGACCGCGGTCAGCGTCCTGTTCGACCCATACCTGACGGGGAAATTCCCCGCATTGCTGCTGCGGATGGTCACGCCGACCAGAACAATATTGTCCTGGGCGGGCTTGCTTGTGATGGCCGGTGTGGTTTCGATCAGGACGCCTCCCGCCGAAACATCGGTCGAAACCCCGCCCAGGGCGTAGATCGCCGGCCACGTGTGCACGGCGACGATGTCAGTGTCGCGGAACAGCAGATATTCATTCGGGACTACGCCGAAACCGAAGGCGTTCCTTCCCAGCGCGGGCTGGGCGCAGTTGGTCATAAAGATCATGCCGCCCTGCCAGATCCCGATGACGGTGCTGGCCGTGCCCTGTGCGTCGATGAAGGGCGAATTGTCGAACCAGATTTCCTGCCCGTAGGTGAAGCCATTGACCTCGCCCCCATCCAGGAAGGCGGGCGTTCCGCTGGTGACGCCGATCAGATCAATTCCCGCGAAGCCGCGCAGGCAGGTTCGGCGCGGGACCGTGCGCCCCGCGGCAAACCCGACATCGCGCTGCAGGCGGCAATTCGTCGCGCCGGTGACAGGGCGGTAAATGCACCATGTCCCGCCCCTGCCGATTTCGGACGCATCGAAGTTCGCCGCGGTGCCGGTGCCGGTGACGTTCTTCTGCAGGGTCAGGGTGTGCGTGGTGTCGCTGAAACAGATTTCGATGCCGCTTTGATTGTTGCGGCCATAGGTCGACACGTTCAGCGCCAGCGCCGCGCGAAGTGCCGCGCGCTCGGTCAGGAAGGGCGTGGCGAGCGCGGCGGCTTCGCTGACAGTCGAAGCGGCGCCGGTGGTGTCGCTGCCAGTTGCCGGATTGACGACCGCGAAGACCCTGCCGAACGTGCCGGCATGGTTGACCGTGTGCTGATAGTTGCAGAACTGGCCAGCCAGATAGGAACCGCCCTGGCTGTCGATCGGGGTGTCGCCGATGAAGGGATAGCCGCGCCAGCGTTCTTCGACTTCCTCGCCCTGTGTGAAAGCGGTCATGTCGATCTGCGCGGCGAAGACGGGGACAGCGTTGGTTCGCTTCGGGAAAGCGGTGCTGGCGGTCATCGCCGCGACAATCTGCGAGCGCGTGACGCCGCTGGTCAGCCCCCTGATGTCGCATCGCGCCGCCGCAAGGGTTCGACCCTCGGCGGGGTGGATGCTGTTCCCAGAAACTTCGAAGCGGCCCGTCGCGCCCAGCAGGCGATAGGGCGGCAGGAAGTTGCGTAGCGCGATGTTGGGATAGGCTTCGGTCGAATTGTTTGCGACGCGCATCCCGTCTTGGACGGGTGCCGCATTGCCGCCGACCGAATACCATCCCGCGTTCAGGCGCAGGATCGGGTCGAAGCCGGAATTGACCAGCTGCCCGCCGGTGTTGGCTTTCGCCCTGGCGAACATCTGCCGATCGAGCGACAGGCGCCAGGTCGCAATCCCGCCGGCGATGGTCTGGAAGCCCTGCGCCTGGTTCGGATGCGGGCGCCGGATGGCGCGGGTCGCGCGAAGGACGCGGGTTCGGATGACCGCCTGCGCGTTGCGGTCGAAGCCTTTGTCATAGCTGATAAGTTCGATCAGCCCCGCGTTGAACGTCCCGCCAGCGTTGGCTTCGGCGACATCGACTTCGAGAACCCAGCCCGAATTGCGGATGCGCGCGGCCAGCGCGACAGCAGGGGTCGCGCCGCGCGCGAGGGCTGCCAGGCGGTCTTTGAACGTGACCATTTCGGCCTGGTTATGGAACTGCAGGGACACGGCCAGCGCGCCGGCGCTGACCGCGCTTTCCAGGGTCAGAAGCTGGGTCGCGCCGGCGTTGCCGACTGCCGCGATCTGCGCTGCGCCGACTTCCTCGACATCGGCAAGAACCTCGCCCGCATCGGCTGCAGCCTGCTGCGCCTGGTTCTTTGCGTCGGTCGCTTCAGCCGTGACCGCTTCGACGGTGTCTTCCAGAAACGCGCCCAGTGGCATGCGCTTTGTCGCGCCGCCTTGGACGACGACCAGCTGTTCGGCGCCGGTGATCGGTCCAGTCTGGGGAAGGCCGCTAATCTTCGGCATCAATCGAACTCCGGCCAGGCGGGATTGTCGGAAACGGGGAAGGCGACCAGGTCGCGGGCGGCGACATCGGCCAGCAGCGCTTCGATCGCGTTCGATGCGTCGCGGATGGCATCGATCTGGGCGAAGCGGCGCGCGCCTTCAGGGCTCGGCGATCGGGTGTCGTTCATCTGGCGCCAGATCGGGCTGACCTGGTCGATGCGGCGCGCGGCTTCGCGCTTGATCGCGGCGACCAGCTGGGCGCGCTGCGCGCCGGTGTCGACGCGGCGGGCGATGATCTTCGGGCTGCCTTTTGCGGATCTGGTGATCGCATTCCCTTCGGCCAGGGCTTCGACCAGCTGCGCGTGACGCCGGCCGGAAATGGCGACCGCGCCGGCGGGCGCTTGCGACTGGCGCAGGAAGAACGCGGGCTGAAGGTCGCCGCTGGCATCGGGAACCATCGCGAAAAACATGGTCATGACAGGTTGATCCTTCCGATCGCGATGAAGTTGGCCCCGTCGCTGATGTCGTTCGCGCTGAAGACCTGGAACCCGACTTGCGTGATCGACCCATCGCGAAGGGCGGGGTAATTGTCCTGGCGGTTGGTGTTGCTGTCGCTGGTGCCATCGACGACGACCGCGAAGGCTTCGGCGAAGGCGATCGGGAAGCTGACCGTGGTGACGCCGTTCGGGGCGGCGACGAAGCGGCCCCATTGAAGCAGCAGGGTGTTTGCAGGGTCGGCGGTCGGGATGGTGCAATAACCGTTTGCGCCCAGGCTTTTCGAGAACGGACCCAGCGCGCTGGGCGTGATCGCCGCCAGCGCCGCCGTGCCGGCGATGACCTGCGCGGCGCTGGCGGCGGCGACCGCGATGACGCGGTTCGCGGTCAGCGCCCCGCCGCCGGTGGCGAGGCCGGAACCTGTAATGGTGCGCGCGGCCAGGGCGTTGATGTTGCCCGAAAGGCTGCTGTCGGCGCCCTGGCGCGCGGTGGTTTCGGCGGCGATCTGGTTCTGGACAGCGGTAATCGCGGCAGCGCGGTTTGCGGCTTCGTCGATGATTGCCTGGACGACTGGCACAAGCCGCGCCGCCAGCTTCAGCGGGGTGATCGCCCGCTGGTCATCGGTTCCGGCGTTGGTTTCGGCTTGGGTCGCCAGTTCGATGACGCCTTCGACCGATTCGGTCGCGGTGGTGAAGCCGCCGATTATGTCGGCGATGATCGCGGCCAGTTTCTTCGGGGTAACGATGCGTTCATCGTCCAGGCCCGCGTCGACTTCGGCCTGGGTCGCGATTTCGGCGACGCCTTTGACCGTTTCGGTCGCCGGCGGGAACAGGAAGGTCGCATCGCCGAAGGTGATGTCGCCGCTGATGGCATCCTGAAACGCGATGTCGAAGGCCAGCTGCAGGTTGAGGATCGGCGCTTTCGAGACGATCGGGTCGGCCTGGCTATAGACCGCGAACAGGGTTCCATCGGCCAGGAACAGCCCGAAGCCGCGAACGTCATAGGCGTCCTGACTCGAGTCCTGCGCGGTCATGTGGATGATGGTTTCGCTGATGACCGCGCCCGACACGCTGGCAATCCGCTTCACTTCGCCAGGAAGCGCGGTCAGCGTCGGCGCGGGCGTGAAGACCTGGTCGCTAAAACCGACTTCGTCGACCTGGATGGCGGCGGTCACGCCGGTCTGGGCGTCGACCAGGGCATCGAGCCCTGCCGTGGTGATGGTCAGGGGGAAGGTCATCAGGCGGACTCCAGAAAGGCGCCGGCTTCGGCCCGAAGCGGCTCGCCGATTTCGCTTTGCAGGTAGGACTGCCAGACAGGGTCTTCGGCGGCGGTCAGGTCAGCGTCGGCTTCGACCCGCGCGAAGGCGACGAAGGTGACGCCGGAAACGACGCCCATCTGCGCCTGGGCATAGATGCGATAGGACGCGATGACATGGGCGCGCAGCGACTTGACCGCGGCGATGTCGGTCAGAAGCTGGCCGATGGTGTCGCTGTCATATTCGATTTCGCTGGTATTGCGGTCGGGCAGGTCCAGGCGAAAGGTGAAGGGCTCCAGGTTCGCAGGATCTTCGAACCATTCGGTCACGCCGATCAGCGGGTCGATGCGGTCCAGAGCGCGGCGCACGGCCAGCTTCGTTCCCTTGCGGCGCTGGTCCTCGATTGCGCCGGCGATCGCGTCGCGCTTGACCTGTTCCGGCCAGGCGGTGTCCCAGATGTCGATCGACACGCCCCAGGCCAGCCAGGGCAGCAGCTGGGCGGGGCAGCGTTCGGGCGACCAGACATCGCCGATCGGAACCGGCAGCGCGCCCAGCCTGTCGGCTTCAACCGCATCCAGCGCCCGTTCGAAAGCGGTCGCGTTGGGGGGTAGCAGGGTCATGACCCGAAGCCCGCGACGCTGACCGCGCGCGACCCGACATTCGCGATCTGGGTCAGGTCGACCGCGACATCGGAAACCGGCGAATTCAGGATGACGTTCTGGACGCCGCCGACATGAAGCGCGGCGATGATCGCCGATCGGGTGATGTCGCGACCCAGGCGACGGTTCGACTGCAGCAGCTGGTCAAGCGCAGCGTTGGCGGTGCCCAGGATCAGCGCCTGGTCGGGTCCAGGGTAAAGGACCAGCTGCGCTTCGATGTCGAAGGCGACGCTGGCCGCGCCGGCGACCCTGACAAGATCGGTCAGCGGGCGGATGCCATCGCTCGACAGCAGTTCTTCGACCGCGTCCAGAACTTCGGGCGCAGGCGCGCCGCCGGCGCTGCTGCGCGACAGGATGGTGACGGTCACTTCGCCAGGGCGCGGGCTGATGGCGCTCGCGTCCAGAACATCGGCATCGGCGCTTAGGGCGTGGAAGACATAGGCGCTGGCCGGTCCCGCGACGCTGAAGCTGTCGGGCGCCAGCAGGACGCGGCGGCGAAGCGCGCTGTCATCTTCAAAGATTGCCGGCGCGCCGGTCTGGGGATTGGCGGGCGCGATCTGCTGGCGGGTCACGCCGAACAGCGCGGCCAGATTGTCGAGATCGGCGCCGCCGGCATAGGCGACCAGGACGCTGCGCGCGGCATCATTGATGCGGGCGCGCAGGACCAGTTCGCGATAGGCGCCGACTTCCAGCGCCTTGACGACAGGGTCGCTTTCGACGTTGGCGGTGAATTGCGGATAGCGCGCCAGGAAGTCGGCGCGGCGCTCGGCCAGGATGGTTTCGAAATCCAGGACTTCGACGACATCGGGCGGCGGCAGGCGCGACAGGTCAACGGATGTTGCGGCGGCGGTCATGGGCCTGCGATGCCCGAACAGCGCCTTCGCGCGTAAGTGCGCGCGCGGGTGAAAGGGGCTTCGACCCGCCTAGCCTCTCGCCTTCAGCTACGGGTCAAACAGCTGCGCGGCGATGTCGATCGCCAGCTGGTCATCGCCATCGCCGAAGCCCAGCAGCCGGCGGCGCGGGTAGCGGGTGAAGACCTTGCGGCCATCCGGCCCGCGCCCGACGAAGCCGCGCTTCCCGAAGTGGTGCGTTTCGGCGATGGTCGACCGGCCCTTCGGGCTGATTTCGACGCTGTCGGGGCGCGCATCAATCGACCAGTGACGCGCCAGGCGCAGCTTGCGGAACATCTTCCCGCCGGCGGCGCGGGTAACGCGCCCGCGCCGGTCCAGGCGGCTCTTGCGTTCTTCCATCGCCGCGCCATCGGGTTCGACATTCGCCTGGATGCGCGCAAGGTTCGACCGGCGCAGCGCCTGCCCCAGCTTCATCGCGGCGCGCTTGCGCTTGGCCGGTGACAGCCCCGCCAGGATGCCGCCCAGCCAGTCGTCGAGCCCCGCCAGGGCGTCATCGTCATAACCGGCCATCAGTGGCCGACGATGGCTTCGACCGCGGTCAGCGGCGGGGTTCCGATGTCGGGCAGCATGGGCTGGGCATCATCGAACAGCGGGTCGGGCTCGACCAGATAGTCGATCGACCAGCTGCCATCGGGCTGGGGCTCGACCGCGACATTCTCGCAAAGGTCGATGGTGAACAGGATGTCGGCGGTCTTGTTGTCCAGGACATCGGTTTCGAACTTGTAGGAATCGCCCGACCCGCCGGCCAGCAGGCTGGGCTGATGGCGGCGCAGCCAGCGATTGATCGCCAGCGCGACGATGGCGATGTCGGTCGACACTTCGCGCAGCAGGACCGACAGCGGATATTCGAAGGCGAAGCCATGCGTTTCGGTCTGCCGCGCGCGAACCGCGCCATCTTCGACCCAGATGACCAGGCGATCGGGCTGGTCGCGGATTTCAGGGATTGCGGCGGTCAGGGCGGCGCGAAGGCTGGCGGGCTTTTGCATCGGTCAATCCCAGAGGCTGACAATCTGGCGCTGTTCGGGCGCGGCGATCGCGATTTCGACGATTTCGGTCAGGTCGACCCGCGTCCCGCCAGGCAGCGTCGGCCCCAGCTGGGCAAGCCCTGGATTGGCCGCGAAGGTTCGTTCGGTCAGGACTGCGGTCCTGCCCAGGACGCGCCAGACGAGCGCGTCGAGCGTTTCGCCATCTTGGGCGACCGCGATCAAAGCAGGTCGACCCTGTTGCGGCCCAGGTCGACGGTCGCGTCGGCGGGCGCGCCGATCGCCAGAAGATCGGCGACCGCTTCATAGGCCTTGCGGCGGTAGTGATCGGCGGTCAGGCGCTTTTCGTCTTCGCGGTCCAGCGCGTCATCGGTCGCGGCGACATCGGTGTGACCATCGACCAGTTCGGCGGCGGCGTAGAACATGACGACGCGGCCCCAGAGCAATTCGGCCAGGTTTATGCCCGCGACCTGGGCTTCGGTCACGCCGGCCAGACTGGCGACGCCGGCGGTCGCATGCATCGATCGCCAGTCGGAAAGGGCGCGCAGGCCGGAAAGGATGCCGGCGACGACCGCTTCGGTCAGGCGGGCGGCGGTCACGGCCCCGTCGCCGATGCGGACCTTCGCGCGGACTTCGGCGGTGTCGATCGCGGGGAACCAGCCATCGGCTTCGACCAGTTCGCCCGCCGGCGGCGGTGCATTGTCAGGCGGCGCGGTGATTCCAGCCATGTCGGCCCCTTGCTCTCCCCCGCCGGCAAGTGGGGGGTGAGATTGAACCGGCGGGCGATGGCCGAAGCCATGCCGATCGGGTCAATCGCCCCCCAGCGCCGTGGGGCGTCCCTATGCGCCGGCGCTGCCGGCGGCGTTCTGTTCGCTGGCAGCCTGCAGATCGCGCAGGCGGCGTTCCAGCTGTTCGATGTCTTTCTTCACGCCCGCCTTGCTGTCGAGCGTGAGGGCGCGGCGCAGCTGCTGCAGGGCTTCTTCGGTGAAGGCAGCCTTGCCGCCGGCGGGCGCGTTTTCGTCGGTCGGGTCGAAGGCGTCGGCCTTTGCCGCCCAGGCGCGGCCAAGCGCCTTGTGAAGCTTCGCCTTCGCGGGGTCGGGCATGTCGGCGCCGGCGGTCAGGTCTTCGATCTTGACCAGCAGCTGCAGGTCGACCGTGCCGGCATCCTTCAGGGCGATTTCGGCAATGTCTTCGCGCAGGAAACAGGCGACGCTGCGCTTGTATCGATCAGGCATCTGCAGACCGTGGCGCAAGGCGAATTCGCCCAGGCGAACCGCTTCGGCGAAGTCGCCGACATCGATCGCCCAGACCATGCAGGTCAGGACGATTTCGTCCTGGACAGGTGCGTCGGCGGCGATGATGCCATCGACCCAGGGGGCGAATTCCCTGATGAACTCGGCCTTCAGCGGCTTGCGCGCTTCATGGCTTTCGACATCGGCCAGCTGGCGCAGGTTGTCATCCAGGCGAACCTTCAGGGCGGCATATTCCTGGCCGGCGGCGGTGCTGACATCGGGAGCGGCGGGCGCGGCGATTGCGGTCGCTTCGCCGGCCAGGGCAGCCAGGCGGCGCTGGCGGTTCATCAGGAAAGGGCTGGTCATTGGCGGGGCTTCCTTGTGCTGGGGGAAATCGCCGGCGGGTGAGACAGGCCCGCCGGCGACCTTCGAAGCGGCGCGGGTCAGCCCCCGCGCCTCGCGGTCAGGTCAGGGCGCAGGGCGCGCGGGCGCTTCGCCGATGACGATGTTTTCGACCAGGACCGCGATTTCGTATTCCTCGACGACATAGGCTTCGTTGACGGATTCGTAGTTCGCGATGCGGTCGAACTCGGGTTCGTCGGTCAGGCTGCGCCGGCGGGTTTCTTCCTGCCAGTAGATCGACAGGTTCGACAGCTTCGTGATCAGGATCGCGTTCGCGGGGAACCCGCTGACACGGATGGCCTGCAGCCCGCCCAGCATCTTCGTCGACATCAGGATACGGTCGGTCGCTTCCTGTTCGGTCGCGGTGTCGCCGGTCTTCTGGGCGATGTTGAAATACTTGTCGTCCAGCAGGTCATGGCCGACGATGACGACAAGGTCAGTGTCGCCGCGGTGCCGTTCATGAATGCCGCGCTTCGCGTCGAGAACCAGCGCGTCGAGCGACGAATAATCGGCCTTCGCATTGACCGCGCTGTTCGCGACCTGGGCGTCGAACAGGGTCACGCCCGACCTGACGTAGATCGCCTTCAGCGCGGCGTTGTTCGCGCCGGTCGACAGGACGGTCAGGTTCCCGTCATCCATGACCTGCGCCGGCGCATCGGTGCGGATCTTGTGCAGCCATCCGATATTGACATCCTGCAGCAGCGGGTTCGCGACGCGATTGGTGGTCGCCGCCGCGCTGGTCCCGTTGAACCCGATCATGATGCGGTCCAGCGCCTGCTGCTTCAGGATGCTGTCGCGCAGCAGGGTTTCGAAGTCGGGGCGATGGCGCCAGGCATCAAGCAGGGCATAGCGCATCGACCAGTCGTAATCGGTCTTCCGGCAGAAATATTCATGCTTGTCGTCGGGGTTGCCCATGCCCTGGGGCTGGCGGCGGTTTCCGCCGCTGGTGTCAGTGCGACCGGCCAGCGTCGAAGTCACGCCGACGCCCAGGACCGCCGCCGACTGTTCGGTCACAGGGGTCATGTTGATCAGCTGCAGGAACTCGCTGGAATTCTGGATGCGGTCTTCCAGCTTCTGTTCGACGTTCGGCGCGACGTTGAACTTCTTCAGCCCGTTCGACGGGTCGGCGGGCGCTGCGAGCCCGTTGACCATCGCGATCTGGCTGACATAGGCGGCGAACAGCAGGCGGGTGGCGTTCTTCATTTTCGGGTTCCTTCAGGCGGCGCGGGGCGGGTCTGGGC
>NZ_LSKQ01000264.1 GCF_001557115.1 Erythrobacter sp. CCH5-A1 | reverse complement strand
GTCGGCAGCGTCAGATGTGTATAAGAGACAGGCGCCAGATCGGGCAGTGGCGCGAGCTGATCCTCAACAATGACGGCACGATCAACCGCAACGAGTACATCCGCGTCGCCAACAATTACAACACGCCCGCGATCATGGACTACCGCCTCGGGCCGACGGCGGCGGATTTCGGCAATGCCACCAACAGCGCGGCCACCTTGTGGGGGCCGGACCAGACCAGCGGGTTCGGGCTGTGGCCGTTCGGCACCTTTGCCGAAAACAATGCCGCCGAGCGCGCGAAATGTGCCGCGCCTGCCGATCTGCCGCGCAGCGACCAGGAAGCGCGGGCGCGCGGCATGGAGGGCCCCGCGTGGCTGGTCGGCGGCGCCTTCGCCTATCTGCCGGACAATCCGCAGGACGCCGATTTCCGCTTTGGCATCGGCAACTTCAAGGGGGCGGACGGCCTTGTCTTCGAACCTTCCGGCGGGCTGTGCATGCGCATGTTCGGCCAATGGGACGGCGACTTCTGGGTGCGCAACAACATCGCCGCGCGCGCCAATCCGCAGGTGCGCGAAGCGGTCGCCAGCCGCCGACCCGATCTGCCGCTGGTGCCCACCGCGATCACCCGCGGCCGCGCCAATTCGAGCCAGATCGGCTTTGCCGCTTTCCGGGACGGAACCATCCTTCCGACGGTCGTCGGCAACTCGGCGCCCGAGTTCTTCGACCCGGCCGGCATCCGCCTGCCTGCGGGCATGGTCCCGACGGCGATGGCGGTGACTCCCTACAACGAGTTCCTCGTGGTGAGCGTCTGGGACACCAACACCGTGACCGGCAAGCTCGCCTTCATCGCCCTGCGCCCGCGCCAGATGGCGGTCGGCAGCCCCTCTCAGACCCAGAACACCCGCTGGTACTGGGGCACGCCGGGGGCGTGGACCAACCGGGGGATGAAGCTGCTCGGCTTCGTCGACCTGCCCTTCGCCGCGCCGACCAGCATCGACGTGTCGAACAACCTCTATCTCCAGAACACCCGCGGCTTCGGAGACAATGACGATCCGGCGCGCGGCGATCTGTCGCGGCAGTCGGTGCGCGACCTGTGGCGGGGCGTGAACCCGGTCTATCCGGCGGGCGATGTCATGTGGCACCAGCTGGCCTCGGGCGGTTATGCGGTGGTCGCATCGCGCGCGGAAGGGCGGGTGAGCTTCGTCGACATGACGCCGCTCTACCAGCACTACCGCGATCTCTACCTGACCACGCAGGCCAACTTCAACCGCACGCTCGACGCCTCGCTGACCGACGGGGCGAAATTCCCGTTCAGCTTCACCGCCGTGCCCAGCCAGCGCCCGGTGGTGACGACCACGCTCAGCGTCGCCCAGCCGACTGGGGTCAGCGCCGGGATCATGGCCAACGGCTACATCAACACCCGCAGCCTCGACTATTTCGAGTACGTCCGGCGCTCCCCGCGCGAGGACTGGTCGGGCGCCGAGCCCGAGCGCTATCTCGCCCGCAGTCGGGCTTATGTCGCGACGATGGACGGGACGGTGCGCGGGTTCAATGTGCAGGGGCTGACCTTCCCGACCTCGCCGGTGGGCAAGACGGTGTCGGCGACCCCGCTGTTCGCCTTCTCCGCGGGCCGCAACCCGAACTTCGCGCAGGTCAACGCCACCTCGACGGCTTCGGACGACCTGTGGCTGGTCAGCCGGGGTGATCGCCGCATCACCTTCGCCTGGCCCACGGGGGATGTGCAGTACAGCTTCACCGACAGCCGTCTGGTCGATCCGGTCACCGGCTCGGTCTCGTTCAATCAGGGCGGTTTCGGCGGCCGGGGGCCGGGGCTGGCAGTGAATGCGCCCTTCATCTCGATCATGGACTACAACGGCAAGGCGATCCTGACCTATGCGGTCAATCCCCGTCCGGTGCGGCCCAACGGGGAGCTGTATCCCTTCCGCGCGCCCAGCGGAGCGGTGGACGTGCTGTTCGGCTCGCGCCGTCCCTTCCCGGGCAAACCCTTCGCAGTCGACCAGGAGGAGATCATCTGACCGGCTGCGGGCGGAGTGGCCCTCCGCCCGCCCGGTTCGCTCAGCCGGGGTGGGCGGCGATCCATTCCTCGACCACCGGCGCGACCTTGGTGCGCCACTTGCTGCCGTTGAAGATGCCGTAGTGCCCCGCGCCCTCGGCCATGTAGTAGCGCTTCTTCTCTTCGGCGAGGTTCGGCGTCAGCTTGAGCGCCGCCTTGGTCTGGCCGAGGCCCGAAATATCGTCGCGCTCGCCCTCGATGGCGAGGAGTGCGGTGTCGGTGATCTGCGTGATGTCGACGAGCTCGCCCTTGTGGCGGAACTCGCCCTTGGGGATCGAGTGCTTCTGGAACACCTCCTCCACCGTCTGGAGGTAGAACTCGGCGGTCATGTCGCAGACCGAGCGGTATTCGTCGTAGAAATCCTTGGTCGCCTGCGCGCTGGCCTCGTCGCCTGCAGTGAGGTGTTTGAACATCTCGTAGTGGCTCATCATGTGGCTTCTGAGGTTCATGCTCATGAAGGCCGAAAGCTGCATGAAGCCCGGATAAACCCGCCGGCCGGCACCCGGGTACTTGAAGGGCACCGTCGCGATCACGCTTTGGCGGAACCATTCGATCGGGCGCTGCATCGCCATGTTGTTGACCACCGTCGGGCACTCGCGCGTGTCGATCGGGCCGCCCATCATGGTCAGCGTCAACGGCGCGGCGGGGGACTTGCGCAGATTGAGCAGCGCGGTCGCCGCGAAGGCGGGAACCGAAGGCTGGCACACCGCCATCATGTGCGCGCGGCGGCCGTCGTTTTTGGTCGTGATGTGCTCGAGGAACTGGATCAGATAGTCGATATAGTCATCGAGGTCGAAGTCGCCGCGATCGGCGGGCACCATCTTGGCATCGGCCCAGTCGGTGATGAACACCTCGCAGCTTTCGAGCATCCGTTCGACCGTGCCGCGCAGCAGCGTGGCGTAGTGGCCGCTCATCGGGGCGACGATCAACAGGCGCGGGCGATCCTTGCCGAGGCCCTCGACACGGAAGCGCTTCAGGTCGCCGAAGGGGCGGCGCAGCACGGTCGATTCGGAGACAGGATAGCACTGGCCCTTCACCGCGATTTCACGGATGCCGAACTCGGGCTTGTCGTAGCTGGCGGTCGCATGGGCGAAGACATCGAGCGCGCTGGCCGCCATCGGGCCGAAGCCGGTATAGCCCAAGGGGTTGACGGGGTTCGACAAAATCTCGGACCCGATCGAGGCGAGGGCGCTCGCGCTGTTCATCCAGCTGCGCTGCATCTCGTAGGCGAAGTAGAGCATGGGAGGACCTCATGACGCGAAACGAACGGGTGCGGCGCCTCGTGAGCGGATGCCGCTTGGAGCCAAGATGGCCGCTCGGCGGACATTGTGCAATGCACAATCCCGCCCGTCTTGCCGGGTATGCGCGCGGGCTACCCGCTTTTTGCACGTGAAATCGGCGCGGCAAGGGTCTAGAGGCCAGCGACCATGCACGGCGAACACCCCCCGCACGACGCGCCCCAGACCTCCGACGCCATGCCCGAACCGGCGGTGGCGGTGGTGTCGGGACCGGTCGAGCCTGCGCCCAAGTCGCGCAGCCTTGCGCCCTTGCGCATGGTGTTCGGCACCGCGCTCGAATACCCCCGCCAGATCACCTTCGCGCTGATCGCGCTGGTCATCACCTCGGCGGCCACGCTGGCGATCCCATACCGCTTCAAGGTCATCATCGACAGCGCCTTTGCGGGCGGGGCGGACCCGGCGCAGATCGGCCACGCCTTCCAGTATCTGCTGATGATCGTCGCGATCCTCGGCCTCGGCACGGCGATGCGGTTCTATTTCGTGAGCTGGATCGGCGAGCGCGTGGTCGCCGACATCCGCCTGAAGGTGCAGAACAACCTGCTGCGCCTCTCGCCCGGGTTCTACGAGGTCAACAGCCCCAAGGAAATCTCGAGCCGGATGACCTCGGACACTGCGATCATCGAGAACGTGGTGGGCACCACCGTCTCGGTCGCGCTGCGCAATACGCTGACCGGGATCGGCGGGATCGGCTTTCTGGTCTACCTCGCGCCCTCCCTCACCCTCGGCCTGCTGATCGGCATTCCGGCGATCGTGATCCCGATCGTCTATTTCGGGCGCAAGATCCGCGCGGTTTCGCGCACCAGCCAGGACCGCATCGCGGACGTCGGCGCCTATGTCACCGAAGTGCTCTCGGCGATGAAGATCGTCCAGAGCTTCGGGCAGGAACGGCGCGAGGGCGAGCGCTTCGCCAGCGTGGTCGAAGGCACCTTCGAGACCGCCAAGCGCCGCATCCTGCTGCGCGCGGCGATGACGACGGTGGTGATCATGCTCGTCTTCGGCGGCGTGGTGCTGGTGATGTGGCGCGGTGCGCTGGCGGTGGCGGCGGGCGAGATCAGCGGCGGCACCATTGCCGCCTTCGTGCTGACCGGCGGCCTCGTCGCAGGCGCGCTGGGGGCGCTCACCGAGGTCTATGGCGATCTGCTGCGCGGCGCGGGCGCTGCGAGCCGGCTGGCGGAACTGCTCGAGGCCCGCCCCGAAATCGCGCCGCCCGCGCGGCCCGAGCGCCTGCCGGAACCCGCGCGCGGCAGCCTGTCCTTCCGCAATGTCACCTTCCGCTATCCCGCACGCCCCGAGGCGGCGGCCTTGCGCGACTTCACGCTCGAGATCGAGCCGGGCGAAACGGTCGCCATCGTCGGCCCCTCTGGCGCGGGCAAGTCGACGATCTTCCAGCTAGTCGAGCGGTTCTACGACCCGCAAGGAGGCACCATCCGCCTGGACGGCGTGCCGCTGACCAGCGCCGACCCCGCCGAAATCCGCTCGCGCATCGCGCTGGTCCCGCAGGTGGGCGTGCTGTTCAGCGCCAATGCGCGCGACAATCTGCGCTACGGCAAGTGGGACGCGACCGACGAGCAGATCTGGCAGGCCGCCCGCGCCGCCAATGCCGAAAGCTTCCTGCGCGCGCTGCCGCAGGGGCTCGACACCCATCTGGGCGAGGGCGGGACCCAGCTTTCGGGCGGGCAGCAACAGCGCGTCGCCATCGCCCGCGCGCTGCTGCGCGATGCGCCGATCCTGCTGCTCGACGAAGCGACCAGTGCATTGGATGCCGAGAGCGAGCAGCTCGTCCAGCAGGCACTGGAAGGCCTGATGCAGAACCGCACCACGCTGGTGATCGCCCACCGCCTCGCCACGGTGCGCGCGGCGGACCGGATCGTGGTGCTCGACGAGGGCCGGATCGTCGAGCAGGGCACGCACGAGGTGCTGACCAAGGCGGGCGGGCTCTATGCGCGCCTTGCCAGGCTGCAATTCGCCGCCGACGCGGCGTAGTTTTCGCGGTTTGCTGACGCGGACTGGCGGGAGGTCTACGCCACCGCAGGTGGCCGCCAAACAATTCGACGAACCGCGCTGCGCGTCGACGAAGCGCAACCCTTCGGGCTTTGCGACGTTACTGTTACGCCATGCGACATCCTGTCGCCGCTTCACAGGGACCGAAGACGCACATGATCCACAAGACCGCCGCCCTTCTCGGCGCGAGCCTCCTCGCGCTGGCGAACCCCGCCTTTGCCGACGACCATGTCCATGACGCGCAGGCCGATACCCTGCAGGGCGCCGAAACCGCGGCCGCGCCCGCGCTGCCCACCATCAGCTTCGGCAAGTGGGGCTTCGATCCGGCCTACCTCGCCGCCGACATCAAGCCGGGCGACGATTTCAACGCCTATGCCAACAAGAAGTGGATCGACGCCAACCCGCTCCCGCCCGAATTCAGCCGCCTCGGTGCCTTCACCCTGCTCGGCGAGAAGAGCACCGCCGACGTCAAGGCGCTGATCGACGATCTGTCCGCCAAGGACCCGGCCACCCTTTCGGGCGACCAGACACGCATCCTCGAAACCTATCGCGCCTATCTCGATACCGACGGGATCGAGAAGGCGGGCCTTGTCCCGACCTACCCCTATCTCACGCGCATCTACGGCGCGACCACGCTCGACCAGCTGGCGATGCTGTGGGCCGAGCCCGGCATTCCCAGCCCGCTCAGCGCCTTCGTGACGATTGACGCCAAGCAGCCCGACCGCCAGATCGCCAGCGTCGGCTTCGGCGGGCTCGGCCTGCCTGATCGCGACTACTATCTCGACACCACCGAGAAGGGCAAAGCGGTCCAGACAAAGTACAAGGCCTATCTCGCCTTCCTGCTGGGCGAGGCGGGTTATCAGGATCCGGTCGCCGCGGCCGAATCCGTCTACGCCTTCGAAGACCGGATCGCGCGCACAGTCACCTGGGACCGGGAAGTGCGCCGCGACCGCGACCTCACCTACAACCTGCTCACCGCGCAGGAACTCACCGCGATCGGCGGCAAGGTGCCGGTCGCCCAGATGCTCGCCAAGATCGGGATCGCGCAGAGCCCGGGCTTCCTCGTCAGCCTGATGCCGCCCACGGCCGAAGAGATCGCCGCAAAGAAGATCGGCGATGCGACCCTCGCCAAGATCGGCACGGGCCTGCCGGGCATGTTCGCGCTGCTGAGCGAGACCGCGCCGGCGACCTTGCAGGCGTGGATGGCCAAGGAGTTCCTCTCGGCCCATGCACCGGTCCTGCCCAAGCGCTTCGATGATGCGCGCTTCGCCTTCTACAACAAGACCCTGCTCGGCACCCCCGAACAGCGCCCGCGCTGGAAGCGGGCGATCGGCGAGACCGAGGGCTTGCTCGGCGAGCTGGTCGGCAAGGAATATGTCGCGCGTTACTTCCCGCCCGAAAACAAGGCGGCGATGGACGAGCTCGTGGCCAACCTGCGCCTCGCGCTCGGCGAATCGCTCACCGAGATCAAGTGGATGAGCGAGGCCACCAAGGCCGAGGCCCGCGCCAAGCTCGCCAGCTTCGATCCCAAGATCGGCTACCGCCCCAATCTCGAGACCTACGAGGGGCTCGCGATCACGCCGGGCAACCCGATCGCCAACCGCATGGCGGCGGCCCGCTGGGGCCGGGCGGACAATATCGCCAAGCTTGGCGCGCCGGTCGACCGCACCGAATGGGGTATGCTGCCGCAGACGGTGAACGCCTATTACAACTCGGTGAAGAACGAGATCGTCTTCCCCGCCGGCATCCTCCAGCAGCCGTTCTTCGCGCTGACCAACGACATCGCGGTCAATTACGGCGCGATCGGCGGGGTGATCGGCCACGAGATCGGCCACGGCTTCGACGACCAGGGCTCCAAGTCCGATGCCACCGGCACCCTGCGCAACTGGTGGACCGACGACGACCGTAAGGCCTTCGACGGGCTGACCGACCGTCTGGTCGCGCAGTACAATGCCTTCTGCCCGTTCGACGCGGGCAAGACCTGCGTCAACGGCCGCTTCACGCTGGGCGAGAACATCGGCGATGTCGGCGGGCTCTCGATGGCCTACCGCGCCTACAAGATCGCGACCAAGGGCAAGGACGTGCCGGTGATCGACGGCCTGACCGGCGACCAGCGCTTCTTCCTTGCCTGGGCGCAGGTGTGGCGTTCGACCCAGCGCGAGGACAATTACCGCAACCGCCTGCGCACTGACCCGCACAGCCCCGAGGAATACCGCGTCAACGGCGTCGTGCGGAACCTCGACGAATGGTACGAAGCCTTCGGCGTCAAGCCGGGCGATGCGATGTACCTGCCGCCCGAACAGCGCGTGCGCATCTGGTGATGACCCTTGGTTGCCTGCCCGCCTCCGCGGGCAGGTCCCCGGTGCTGTTTCAAGCCCTGCTTGCTTGAGCACCTGCGGCTCGCGCCGTGCGCTTGCGGCCCGTCCTTCGGCGGGCCGGGCAGTATGCGCCTCAGAGGCCCGCTCCTCCGCCGGAGCGGGCCTTTTGCGTTTGACTTGGCCGCCACCCTCGTCGAAGCGGTGCGCCCATGACCGACACCCTGGCTGCAATCCTGCTCGGCATCCTCGAGGGGCTGACCGAATTCCTGCCCGTCTCCTCGACCGGGCACCTCATCCTCGCCACCGAATTTCTGGGCTTCGACCAGAGCCAGTGGGAGGTGTTCAACATCGCCATCCAGCCCGCCGCGATCTTTGCGATCGTGGTGCTCTACTGGCGCACCTTCTGGGACGTGGCCAAGGGCCTGTTCGGCTTCGAGAAGGGCGCGCTTGCCTTCTTGCGCAACCTCCTGGTCGCGTTCTTCCCGGCGGTGATCCTCGGCCTCGCCTTCGGCGACATCATCGAGACGATGCTCGGCAATGCGGTGCTGGTGTGCTGGGCGCTGATCGTGGGCGGCGTCGCGATCCTCGCCATCGAGCGCTGGGCCAACCCGCCCGCGGAAGGCCCCGGCGTGTCGGGCGTCCCCTTGCGCACCGCGATCCTGATCGGGATCGTCCAGTGCCTCGCGATGATCCCCGGGGTGAGCCGTTCGGGCGCGACGATCCTCGGCGCGATGGCCTTCGGGGTGGACCGCAAGACCGCGGCCGAATTCAGCTTCTTCCTCGCCGTGCCGACGCTTTCGGGGGCGACCGTCTACCAGCTCTACAAGCACGGCAGCGGGCTGACGGGCGATGACCTGCAGCTGATCGCGATCGGTTCGGCGGTGGGCTTCGTCACCGCGCTGGTGGTGGTGAAGCTGTTCGTCGCGGTGGTGACGAAGATCGGCTTTGCCCCCTTCGCCTGGTACCGCATTGTGCTCGGCGCTGCGGGCCTTGCGTGGCTGACGCTGGCTTAAGTTGTTGTTCGCTGTCTGCGTCACCGAAGGTGGCCCGCAAAGAAGCACTTTTCTGGAACCAGCCGCGCTGCCGCTGGTTAGGAAGGCGAACCGCGCTGACGAAAATGTCAGGCGGGCGACCTCTCGGAGACTTCGGACAAAATGGCGTTGCTGGTGCTGATCGTGTTGGGGGCAACTCTGGGCTGGCTGGCCTCGATCCTCGCGCGGACCGAGGCGCCGGGCAGCATCCTGCGTCAGGTGGGGCTGGGGATGATCGTTTCGGTCGTGACCGGCGAGATCGCCAATGAGGGGACGATGATCGGCAGCCTCTCGTTCCTCGGCCTCGGCGTCGCGCTGGCGGCAACCGTTGCGGCGCTGGTGCTCTACCACGCGATCTTCACGCGGCGTCGCGCCAAGGCGTAATTTGTTTCGCCCTCAGACGCCGGGCGGCGGACGTCCGTCCGCCTTGGCTTTCCTCGCATAAGCGCGGGCGGCCATTCGGCCTTGCGAGGCCTGCGGCCTCGATATTTAGACCGGAGTAGCCCCGCTCCCCCGCCCGCCGCGCAGGTGATACTCCTGCGTGCCGCGGTGCAGCACATTGTCGACATCGATCACCGCCGAGTTGGCATAGGTGAAGCCCGCCGGCAGGCTGCGATAGAGCCGGTCGAAATCGCGCTCTACCGTCTGGCGGTAGAGATCGGCGAAGCTCTCGATCACGAAATAGGTCGGTTGCAGGTCGCTGATGACGTAATCGGTGCGCATCACCCGGTCGACGTTGAGCATGATGCGGTTGGGGCTCTCGGCCTCGACCGCGAAGCGCGCCTCGGTCGGCCCTGACAGGATTCCGGCGCCAAATGCGCGCACCTCGCCCGCTTCCTCGATCAGCCCGAATTCGACCGTGTACCAGTAGAGCGCGCCCAAGGCCTTCAGCCGGTTGTAGCGCATCGCTTTCCACCCGGCGCGGCCATATTCCTGCATGTAATCGGCATAGGTGGGGTCGGTCAGCATCGGCACGTGGCCGAACACGTCATGGAAGACGTCGGGCTCCTCGATATAGTCGAAGGTCTCGCGCGTGCGGATGAAATTGCCCGCCGGAAAGCGCCGGTTGGCGAGGTGCCAGAAGAACACGTGATCGGGGATCAGCATCGGCACCGGCACGACGCTCCACCCGGTGAGCGCGCCCAACTCCTCCGACAGCTGCCCGAATTCGGGAATGCCGCCGCGCCCGAGATCGAGCTTCTCCAAGCCCGCCATGAAGGCGCTGCACGCGCGGCCGGGAAGCACCTCCATCTGGCGGGCGAAGAGATCGTCCCACACGGCGTGATCCTCGGCCGAATAGGCGGTCTGCGCCGGCTCCAGCCAGTCCTCGCCGACATGCGCCGGGCGCGCGAGCGGCGCGGTGAAGACTTCCGCCGCCATTTGCGGCAGGGTGGCAAAATCGGGTCGGGGGTCTGCGAGAGTCGCCATGGTTGCAGGTGATACTACTTTCGCCCGGCAAGGACAAACGGGAGGGTTGCCGGATGGGCATGAAGCGCAAGGAATATGAAGCGGCGCTCGAGCCGCTGACGCTCGAGCTGGTCAGCATGGCGCGCTGGGTCAAGGCTACGGCCGCGCGGGTGGTGGTGCTGTTCGAGGGGCGCGACACCGCGGGCAAGGGCGGCGCGATCACCGCGGTGCGCGACAGCCTCAACCCGCGCCAGTGCCGCACCGTGGCGCTGGGCAAGCCGACCGAGGCGGAGCTCGGACAGTGGTATTTCCAGCGCTATGTCGCCCACCTGCCCACCGCGGGCGAGATCGTGCTGTTCGACCGCTCCTGGTACAACCGTGCGGGCGTCGAGAAGGTGATGGGCTATGCGAGCGCAGAGCAGGTCGAGGCCTTCCTCAAGGCCGTGCCCGCCTTCGAGAAGCTGCTGGTCGATGACGGTATCCTGCTGTTCAAATACTGGCTCGCCACCGATCAGGCGGAGCAGGAGGAGCGGCTGCGTGAGCGGCTGGAGGATCCGCTGAAGCGCTGGAAGCTCTCCCCGATCGACCTCGCCGCGCGGGAGAAATACGACGATTACACCAAGGCGCGCGAGGCGATGCTCAAGGCGACCCACACCGCACACGCGCCGTGGACTTTGGTGGATTTCAACGACCAGCGGCGCGGGCGGCTGACGCTGGTGCGCGACCTCCTCTCGCGGGTGCCCGACACGCATGAGGAGCCCGAGGCGATCGACTTCCCGGAGCTTGGCCGCAAGCCCGCGAAGGAGAAGTTCAAGGAGCTGAAGCCGATTCCCGATTTCGAAATCTGATCGTCATCGCGAGGAGCGCAGCGACGCGGCGACCCATGGGCCGAAGCCAGCCACTTCGAGGTCCGGTCATGGATTGCTTCGTCCGGTCGAACAGGTTCGACCCTCCTCGCAATGACGAGGGTCAGAGGTCTGCGCTCGCCGCCGTCACCTGCCGGCCATCTGCCGCAAATGCCGCCAGCTCGTAGCCCTCGTCCTTGGCGCGCATCACCAGATGCAGCGGCTCGCCCGCGATGGCGGGGGAGAGGCCCCGGAAGCTGAACGTCCGCAGGCGGTTCTCTCCCAATGCGCGCGCCGCGAGTTGCAGCAGTAGGCTCGCGGTCAGCGGGCCGTGGACGACGAGGCCGCGATAGCGCTCGACCCCTTCCGCATAGGGCGCATCGTAATGGATGCGGTGCGTGTTGAAGGTCAGCGCCGAGTAGCGGAACAGCAGCCGGGCGTCGGGGGTGAGGGTGCGTTGCGCATCCCAGTCCGAGGGATCGAAGCTGCCCTCGCCCGGCGGCGGCGGGCTCAGCGGCGCATCGGGCGCGGCGGCCTCGCGATAGACCAGCGTCTGGGTCTCGATCACCGCGATGGTGCCATTGGCCTTGGTGACATGCTCGACGTCGACAAAGGCGAGTCGGCCCGACCCGCCTTCCTTCTCGCTGACGCCGGCGATCCGGCTACGGCGCTCGATCACCGCGCCGATGGCGATGGGGGCATGGAAGGCGATCTTTGAGGAGGCCCACATCCGGCGCGGCATGGGGAATGGCGGCAGGAAGCTTTGCTGGCTGTCATCGCGTGCAGGGTGGCCATCCTCGCCCAACGCGGCAGTGGGGGCCTGCGGGGTGCTGAGCGCGAAGTGGATGCCCTGCGGCATGATCGGCGGATCGGGCCTCGCCAGGTCGAAGGTGGCGAGCCAGCGCGCCGCCAGCGCCTCGTCCAGCCGATCCGTGGCGCGGTTCTCGCGCCCGATCCAGGCGCCGAAATCGCTCATTCCGCCCGCTCGAACACTGCAGCGATGCCCTGACCGCCGCCGATGCACATGGTCTCGAGCCCGTAGCGCACCCCGCGCCGGTGCATCTCGTGCGCCATGTCGGCGAGGATGCGGCCCCCGGTCGCGCCGATGGGGTGGCCGAGGCTTATGCCCGAGCCGTTGACGTTGAGCATGTCGCGGCGCGAATCGTCCGCCGACCAGCCCCAGCCCTTGAGCACGGCGAGCACCTGCGGGGCGAAGGCCTCGTTGAGTTCGACGAGGCCGATATCGTCCCAGCTATAGCCGCGCCGCGCGAACAGGCGCTCGACCGCGGGCACGGGCCCGATCCCCATGCGCGAGGGATCGCAGCCTGCCGCCGCCCAGCCACCGAACCACAGCATTGGCTGGAGGCCCAATTCCTCCAGCTTGTCCTCGGCGACCACCAGACAGGCGGCCGCGGCGTCGTTCTGCTGGCTGGCATTGCCGGCGGTGACGATGGCGGCGGGGTCGCGCTTCACATCGATGGGGGCGAGCTTGCCGAGCGTTTCCATGCTCGCGTCCGTCCGATAGCCCTCGTCATGGTCGAAGACCACCGGATCGCCCTTGCGGCTCGGGATGGTGACGGGCACGAGTTGCTCAGCGAACTTGCCCTCGGCCCACGCCCGCGCCGCGTTCTGGTGCGAGCGGACCGCGAAAGCATCGGCCTCCTCGCGCGAAATGCCGTAATCCTTGGCGAGGTTTTCCGCCGTCTCGATCATGCCGGTGATGACCCCGAAGCGTTCGATGGGTTGGCTCATCACCCGTCCGCGCGAGAGGCGGTCATGCAGCACCATGTCCCCCATCCGCACGCCCCCGCGCGCGGCGAGGGTGTAGTGTTCGACGTTGGACATGGACTCGACCCCGCCCGCCACCACGACATCGGCCATCCCGGTCTCGACCATCATCGCCGCCGTCGCCACCGCCTGCACGCCCGATCCGCAGCGCCGGTCGAGCTGGAAGCCGGGAACTTCGATGGCCAGGCCCGCCGCGAGCCAGCTCCAGTGGCCGATCGCGGGCGCCTCGCCATTGCCGTAGCCTTGGCTGAACACCACGTCGTCGACCCGCGCCGGATCGATGCCCGAGCGCTCGATCAGCGCCTTGAGGATCACCGCGCCCAATTGGCCCGCGTTGAGGCTGCTGAGGCCGCCGAGGAACTTGCCGACGGGCGTGCGCAGGGGAGTGCAGATGGCGGCGCGTCTGGTCATGTCTTGTCCTTGTCTGAAAGAGCCACAGTCCCCGCATCGACCAGCTTGCCGATCGCGCCCGAGGAAAGCCCCAATTTCTCGGCCAGCACTTGTTCGGAATGCTCGCCGAGGTAGGGCGCGGGCGCGGGGTCGCCTGCTTCGCGTCCCGGCACGTTCACGAAGCTGCGGGTCGCGGGATAGGCGAAGCCGGAGGGGTTAGCGGGGGCGGGGCCGAACAGGGGGTTGCCCGCCACCAGCACCGGATCATTCGCCGCTTCGTAGGCGGTGCGGTAGCGTTCGAAGGTGCAGCCTTGCGCCGTCATGCGGGCTTCGAGGGCGGCGTAATCCATCCCGTCCGCTGCGCTCTGGAACAGCGCGAAGAGCGCGGCGCGGTGCCGGAAGCGCGGGGTGTCGCCGTCGGCAAAGCGGACGCCGACTTCGGCCTCCAAAGCGGCAATGCCGTCCTCGACCCCGAACGCCTTGACCAGCCCGCTCCACTGCTTGGCCGTCAGCGCGGCGACCATGAACCTGACGCCATCGCGAGCGCGAAAATCCCGCCCGAACGCGCCCCAGATGGCATTGCCCAGCCGCTCCCGGTCGCCGCCGCGATAGAGCACTTCGGCGAGCAATCCGGCGTTGGCCATGGTGCCGATCGCCACGTCGCCCAGCGGCAGGCGCACCTCGCTGCCCTCGCCGGTCCTGTCGCGGTGGCGCAGCGCGGCGAGCATGGCGAAGGCGCCATAGGCCCCGGTTATGAAATCCCACGCGGGCAGCACCTGGTTGACGGGGGGGGCGGTCGCCGGGTCCCACTCCTCCGGCCCGCACATCAGCGGGTATCCGGCGGCGGCGTTGACCGTGAAGTCCATCGCCTGCCGCCCGTCGTGCCAGCCCATGACGCGCAGGGAGATCATGTCCGCGCGCTTGGCCTGCATCGCGGCATGGCTGAGGAAACTCTGCTCGGGCAGGTTGGTGATGCACTGGCCGACCTTGGCCGCCAGCTCGACCAGCAATTCGCGCCCCTCACCCGATTGCAGATCGAGCGCGACCGACTTCTTGGCGCGGTTCAAGTTCTCCCAGCTCAGCGAGCGACCCTCGCGCGTCAGCATGTAGCGATTGTAATCGAGCCCGCCCGCCTTGTGGTCGACCCGGATAACCTCGGCACCCAGTTGCGCGCAGTAGAGCCCCGCCGTGGGCGAGGCGACGAAGCTCGAGACTTCGACAATGGAGAGGTCGTTGAGGAGGTTATACATCGGTCGCCGAGGCCCACCCCGCTGCGACTAGCGAGCAAGCTCGCAAGTCTCGCGCCCCTCCCGCTTGCGGGAGGGGAATGAAGCTTGGTGAGCGCAGCGAACCTAGCTGCAATGGGGTGGGCATCGGCGCCTCAACCATTCTCTTTCCACTCGCGCAGCATGTGCTTGGCGATCTGGAGCTGGAGGATCTGCGTCGTGCCTTCGTAGATGCGGTAGATGCGCGCATCGCGGAAGAAGCGTTCGGCGTCGTATTCGGCGAGGTAGCCCGCGCCGCCATAGACCTGCACCACGCGGTCGACCACGCGGCCGCACATCTCCGAGGCGAAGACTTTGAACGCGGCGGCCTTGACGAGAATGTTCTCGCCCCGGTCAGCCCGCGCCGTCACGTCCTTCATCATCGCTTCGGCGGCGTAGATTTCGATCTCGCTGTCGGCGAGCATTTGCTGGATCAGCTGGAAATTGGCGATGGGTTCGCCAAACGCCTTGCGTTCATTGGCGTAGCGCAGCGCCGAGTCCAGAGCGCGCCGCGCATAGCCGGTCGCCGCTGCGCCGACGCTGATGCGGCCATTGTCGAGGCTCTTCATCGCGAAGACGAAGCCCTTGCCGGTCTCCCCGCCGAGCAGCGCGTCGCCCGGCACGCGCACATCATCGAGCATGATGTCGGAGATGTGCGAGCCCGATTGCCCCATCTTCCTGTCAGGCGAGCCGGTCGAAACCCCCGGCGCGTTCATCGGCACGAGGAAGGCGGAAACGTGCGCGTTCTTTGGCAGCGCTTCCTTGCTGGTGCGCGCCATGATCAGCGCGACATCGGCGTGGGGGGCGTTGGTGATGTAACGCTTGGTGCCGTTGAGGATCCACCCGTTGCCGTCCGGATCGGGCGTGGCGGTGGTCGCAAGCCCGGCTGAATCGCTCCCCGACCCCGGTTCGGTCAGGCCGAAGCAGGCGATCCGCCCTTCCGCGATCTTCGGATACCACTCGGCCTTCTGCGCGTCCGTCGCCCCGTTCTTCAGCGCGCTCGCAAACATCCCGACATTGATCGAGAAGATCGAACGGTACGCGGGCGCGGCATAGGCCATGATGTTCACGACGCGGGCATATTGCGTCATGTTGAGCCCCGCGCCGCCATATTCCTCGGGCACCGAGAGGCCGAACAGGCCCATCTCGCGCATTTCATTGATGATTGACTCGGGAATGCGGTCCTCGGCGATCACCTGCGGTTCGGCGGGGATCAGGCGTTCGCGGACATAGCGCGCAAGCTGCTCGGCGAATTGCTCGAAGGTTTCCTCGTCCATGCCGGGATTGGCGGGGGCGGAGAGGTTGGCGGGGGCGTTCATCGTGTCGGCATCCTTGTGAGAGGGCGCCTCGCCCGCCTAACGGCGGGCCTCGGCGGCGTCGCCTGTCATTTCGGCAGGCGCGGGGGTTTCGGGCGGCGCATCGGTGGGGAGCGCGTCGGGCGGGAGGCGGCGCTGGTCGAGCATGCTCGCCGCCTCGTCGAGCGCCTTGGCCTCGCCCGGGCTGACCGCACCGGGCGGGCGCGCGCTTTCGCTCCCGCAGGCGGCAAGCGCAAGGGCCAGCACGAGGGCAAGCGGCAGGGCGCGGGGCAAGGCGCGGGGCATCGCGGCGGCTTACTGGCCCGCGTCTTCGCCTTCGCCGGCGGCTTCGAGCGCCTTGCCCGCGACCGCGGCCGCGGCATCGCCTGCGGCAGTCGCGCCGGCCTCGGGCACCTCGGGCTCGGGCGCGTCGGTGGCGGTGGCCGAGGGGTCGGCGACGGGTTCGTCGCGCACCGGCTCCAATGCGCTGTCGGCGGGCATCTCGACCGTATCGGCGCTCGCCTCGGTCGAGGCATCATCGGCGCTGCCGCAGGCGGCGAGCGTCAGGCTGACGGCGGTGAGGGCGGCAAGGGATGCGATCTTGCGCATGGGTCGGGTCTCTCCTCTCGAATGAGCGGGCACGGCGGGGCTCATGCCCCCGTCCCGGTTCGCGGGAGGGTTTAGCCATGCCTGCCCCCTGCCGCCAAGCGGCAAATTCGGCAACGGCGCCAAGCGGCAAATGGTGGCTTAACCAATGGCCGGTAGAATCGCGCGCGTCATGACCCGCAAGCCCTCCTTCGCGCTCAACGCGCTCGCCGCGGCAACGCTGGTGCCCGCCGCGGTGCTGGTCGCGCAGCCGGTGCCCGAGGCTTTCACCGTGGTGGAGACCGGGCAGAGCTTCGGTACCCTGCAGGAAGCGGTCAACGCCATCGGGCCGGGGCGCGGCACGATTCGCATCCAGCCCGGCACCTACCGCCAATGCGCGGTGCAGGAGGCTGGCGTCATCGTCTACGAGGCGCCGCAGCCCGGCAGCGTCACCTTCGCGGGCCGCGCCTGCGAAGGCAAGGCCGCCTTCGTGCTGCGCGGGGTCGGCGCGGAGATCCGCGGCATCACCTTTACGGGCCTGCGCGTACCCGACGGCAACGGGGCGGGCATCCGGCTCGAGAAAGGCGCGCTCAATGTCGCCTATGGCCGGTTCGAGAACAGCCAGCAGGGCATCCTCACCGCCAACGACCCGCAGGGCCGCATCTTCATCACCCGCTCGACCTTCGCGGGGCTGGGCACCTGCGAGAACGCGGCCGGGTGCGCGCATTCGATCTACATCGGCAATTACGGCGCGCTCACCGTGCGCGAGAGCCGGTTCGAGCGAGGCACGGGCGGCCACTACCTCAAGGCACGCGCGGCGCAGGTGGTGATCGAGGGCAACAGCTTCGACGACGCCAACGGCCAAGGCACCAACTACATGATCGACCTGCCTGCGGGCAGCATCGGCCGGATCGCCGACAACTGGTTCGTGCAGGGCCGCGACAAGGAGAATTTCTCCGCCTTCATCGCGCTGGGGGCCGAAGAGCTGCTCCACCCCTCCGACGGCCTCAGGGTCGAGAACAACGAGGCCCGCTTCGTCCCCGGCCTGACCCGCAGCAGCGCCTTCCTTGCCGACTGGACCGCGAGCCGCGTGGTGATGCAGGGCAACCGGATCGCGGGCGGGATCAGGCAGTACGAGCAGCGCTGAGGCATGCGGCTCGGGTAAGCGGCGGGGCGTCAGTCGCTCCAAGGTGGGACGCGCGGTGCCGGCGGTTTGACCGCAGGATGCCGGCTGTGGGAAAGCCGCCGCATCGGAACGGAGCCGATGCGCCACGGAGGACACCCAGGATGATGTCGCGCCGATTGATGATGGCCGGTGGGGCAGCAGCGATCGTTGCGCCCGGTCTTGTGTCGTCCGGTCCCGCGTCGACGCTCTTGCAGGCGCAGGTGGGGCCCCGCGGGAGTGCCATCCCGCGCGATCCCGCCAAGGCGGCGGCCGCGCCGCCCGTGCGACTTGGCGACACGATCTTCACCGCCGACGATCCTGCTGCCGAGTGGCACAAGGCGGGGCACCACACCGTGCGGGTATTCCTGCGCAAGGGGCCCTGGGCGCTGATCTGGTATCTGCAGGCGGCCTCTCCGGTGGACGGCAAGCCGTTCGATGTGGTGGTGGTGGAGCGGCAGCGCTGGAACAACCTGGCGGCCGAGACCCCCGCCGCCAGCTACCGGGCGAGCGTCTTCGGCCGCGATTATGCGCTCTACGGCCACGGCGATTTCCAGCGCTGGGTGGCCGCATCGCGCAGCTGGCCCGTCTCGGACCGCGAGCTCAATCGCTGGCAGTCCTACGGGATGCTGCTGCCCTGGGGCATCGGGCCCAAGCTGCAGGCCCCGTCGGAATGGTCCTACATGGACCCGGTCCCCGACTACGTGCCGCTCGACAAGGGCGGGCTCACGCCGGGCATGGGGACCACGGGCCTGCGCGACGAGGTGGGGCCGATCGTCCACCGGCAGGCGCGCTACATCATGGAACGCAGCGCCGAGATGCGGCGCGTCTCGATGAATTACGGGCTGACCGCGGCGTCGATCCCGTGGCATGTGCGCGGGGCCGACGGCGCGCCGCTGCTGCTCGACACGCCCAATATTCCGCTGAAATTACAGCAATATTATCAGAACTATCCCGAAGAGCGGATCATCTCGGTCAGTCCGGGGATGCAGTTCGATTGGGACATCGACAACGCCCACCGCCCGTGCCCGTCGCTGATTCCGGCCCTGCTTTCCGAATTGCACCCCTTCTTCGTCGAGGAGCAGGTCTTCTCCGCCTGCGCCGTGCTCAACACAGTCACCCCCGATTATCGCGGGGCCAGCGGCAAGCTGGTCGATCAGGGGCAGGGCCGCGACTGGGCGTGGTCGATGCGCGATCTGCTGCTCGCCTATGCCCTGCTCCGCTCCATGCCGCCGCAGGACTGGCTGCCGGAGGTCGCGTGTTTCGATGCGATCCTTGTCGCCAACCTCGAGCGCGCGGTGAAGGCGCTTGGCGTACCGGGGATGGGGCAATTGGGGATGTTCTGGGAAGAAGACGCCTACGACAGCGAGCCCAATCCGACCTTCTGGCCCTCGATCCGCACGGGGCAGCGGCCCGGCGTCTATACCGGAATGATCGTCAACTACATCGCCTATACGCTCGATTGGGGGCGGCGCCTGCATGGCGATCCGCGCTGGTCGGAGTTGCAGACCGCCTTTGCCGAGCGGTTCCAGGCGCGGCGCTTCCTCGCGAGCGGGCCGTTCTGCTTCCTCAATCTGCCCGCGCGGCTGGAGGGGCGCTGGTTCAGCGACTGGCGGCAGATGGCGCAGGCCGTGGGCCTGCCGGCCGACATTGCGCGCCAGCCGTGGCACGCTTTCGACAAGCCGGTGAACGATCCGCGGGTCTACGAATACACCACCGAATATCCCGCGACCTTCTATCACGGCCTGAAGCTGGCGCAGGAGGCAGGCGCCAACAGTGCCGATGTCGACACCGCGATCGCCCTGATGGAAGCGCAGATTCGCCGCGGCGACACGGACAGCTATCCCGCCTTCGCCATGCGCCATTCGCGGTAGGGTGGCGCTATGGGTGGCGCGCCATCCTGACGGTCTTCACGTGAGCAAATGCCCCGACCGGTCGCGCTTGGTCGCCAGATAGCGCGCGTTGTGGGGGTTCTCGGGGAGCTGGTGCGGCACCCGCTCGCTGACGGTGATCCCCGCCGCCTCGAGCGCGCGGACTTTCGCCGGGTTGTTGGTGAGGAGGCGGATGTCGCGCGCGCCCAGCAGCTCCAGCATCCGCGCCGCCACGGGAAAATCGCGCGCTTCGTCGGGAAGGCCAAGGCGCTGGTTGGCCTCGACCGTGTCGAACCCCTGATCCTGCAACCGGTAGGCGCGCAGCTTGTTGATGAGCCCGATCCCGCGCCCCTCCTGCCGCATGTAGAGGAGGACGCCCCAGCCGCCGCTGTCCCGCGCCTCGTGCGCCATCGCGTGGAGCGCGGCGTCCAATTGCGGGCCGCAGTCGCACTTGAGGCTGCCGAGGATGTCGCCCGTCAGGCACTCGGAATGCAGGCGGACGAGCGGCTGGCGGTCGCCGGTCTGACGGCCGATGACGAGCGCGACATGTTCGCGCAGGTCGGCATTGGAGCGGAAGGCGACGATCTCGGCATCCTCGCAGGCGCTGACGGGGAGGCGCGCGCGGGTGACGATCCTCAGCGCGCCAGCGTTCGCGTAGGCCGCCAGATCGCCGAGGCTGACGGGGAGCGCCTCGCCTGCGGCTTCGGCGTCCACCATGAAGGCGGGGAGGATGCCCGCGATCCGGGCGAGTTCCAAGGCGGCCGCGGCGGTCTCGGCCCAGTCGAGGCTCACCGCCTTGAACGGGCCTTTGAGGGGATTGCCGAGGTCCAGCGCCGGATCGGCGATGGGCAGGGCGTCGCGCAGGGTAAAGGCATCGCCGCCCGCGATCAGCACCGGGGCGTGGGGAACGGCGGCCTCTTTCTGATTGGCGAGCTTTAATGTCGCGGCGCGCGCGGCGGAGATCAGCATCTGCGGCGCGCGCGCCTGCGGGGCAGCGGCGGTCTCCACGGGAAGCAGGACCGGGCCACCCTCGAACGCCAGCGGCCAGCCGTGGCGCAGGGCGTCCACGGCCTGCGCCGCGCGGCGTGCCGGTGAGGGTCCTGTGCTCAGAGGTCGAACTCCGTGATCAGGGGCACGTGGTCCGACGGCTGCTCCCACGCTCGCGCGTCTTCCAGCACGCGGTGCGCGCGCGCCTGCTTTGCCACCTCGGGCGAGGCCCACATGTGATCCAGGCGGCGGCCCTTGTCGTTCTCCTGCCAGCCCGGATTGCGATAGCTCCACCACGAGTAATAGCGCTCCGGCGCGGGAATGTGCTGGCGGCCGAGATCGACCCAGCCGTGCGCGTCCCGGAACCGCCCCAGCGTCTCGACCTCGATCGGCGTGTGGCTGACGACCTTCAACAGCTGCTTGTGGCTCCACACGTCGCTTTCGAGCGGGGCAATGTTGAAATCGCCGACGATCAGCGTGGGCTTGTCGAGCGTGTCGGCCCAGCGCGTCATCCGCCCCAGGAAATCGAGCTTCTGGCCGAACTTGGGATTCAAATCGCGGTCGGGAATGTCGCCGCCCGCCGGGATGTAGACGTTCTCGACGAGGAGGTCCTTGCCCACCACTTCGACCCCGATGTGCCGCGCCTCGCCATTGTCCTGCCAGTCGTGGCGGGTGACTTCGCGGATCGGCACGCGGGAGACGGTGGCGACGCCGTGATAGCCCTTCTGCCCGCTGACCGCCTGATGGGTGTAGCCCAGCGCCGCCAGCGCCTCGGCCGGGAACAGGTGGCTTTCGCACTTGATCTCCTGCAGGCACAGGATGTCGGGGGCGGCCTCGGTCAGCAGCTTTTCGATAAGGCCGACACGCAGGCGGGCCGAGTTGATGTTCCAGGTGGCGACGGTCAGCATCGGGCGGACTTAGGGTGCCGCGCGCGAAACTTCTAGCTTTCACTTTATCGTCAAACGGCGGCGCGATAGGGCAGGGCAATGACCCGGAGACCCGCCATGATCACCCGCACGCTCCTCGCCGCCCTGCTCCTCGCCTCGACCGCCGCCAGCCCGGTGCTTGCCAAGGAACGCCGCGCCAAACCGCCGGAAGAGCCGCGCGCGAAGAACGTGATCCTGTTCATCGGTGACGGCATGGGTATTTCCACCATCACCGCCGCGCGCATCTATGACGGGCAGAAACGCGGGGAGACGGGCGAGGAAAACCAGCTCAGCTTCGAGAAATTCCCCAACGTGGCGCTGGTCAAGACCTACAACACCAACGCGCAGGTGGCCGACAGCGCGGGCACGGCGAGCGCGATGAACACCGGTTTGAAGACCCGCATCGGCGTGCTCGGCATCGGGCCCGAGGCCACGAGGGGCGTGTGCAGCGAGGCGCTGGCGCACAGCCTGCCGACGCTGGGCGAGCAGGCCAAGGCGCGCGGCCTTGCGGTCGGGATCGTCACCACCACGCGCATCACCCACGCGACCCCGGCCGCCGTCTATGCCCACACCGCCGACCGCGACTGGGAGGCCGACACCAACATCCCGGCCGCCCAGCAGGGGCAGGGCTGCAAGGACATCGCGCTCCAGCTCGCCGAAGCGAAGTTCGACGTCGCGCTCGGCGGGGGCACCGCGATGTTCTACGGCAAGAACGGCGGCCGGATCGGCCCGCCGTCC
>NZ_LSKQ01000263.1 GCF_001557115.1 Erythrobacter sp. CCH5-A1 | reverse complement strand
AGCGGCCCGGGGAACATCTCCGGGTAGAGCGTGAGGATGGTGGCGGCGAAGGTCACTGGAAAACCCTGAGAGTGGCATCAGTCTGTTGCCGGTCCCGACGCTTGCGGCGCATCGCTGTCAGCCACGACACGCCCATCCCTGTCACAAGCATGGCAAACAGCATTGCCCAGCCTCTGAGCGGCACCCGCGCCAGGCTGGCCACTGCCGCCTTATAGTCCTGTGCCTGCCAGATCCCAACCGCTACCAAGAGCAGGATCAGGATAGTTACCGGCAAGCCCCCCGCCACGGCGACACGCAACCAGAATCCGCGCGGCGCCATCGCCCAGATGAGGTATCGCGCCGCAAGCCAGGAGATCAGCGCCGCGACCAGCATCATAATGCCGATAGCGGTCACCATGGACAGCAGGGACGGCCCTGCGGCGGCGGGTGCGACTGTGACCGAAAGACCAGGGGCCGGTGCTGCTGCTGCGCTCAGGACCATACGATCCCATCCTTCGCCCGCTTATCCACCGTCAGCTCGAACACGTCCGGCCGCGCATAGTGCCCGTCGGTATCGAGGTTGGTGAGCCCCTCTGCCACCTCGGCGAGATCGAGCTCGGCGAAGAGTGTCTCTTCCCCCTCGCCCGCTTGCGCGATCACGCGGGTGTCGGGGGCGGCGATCAGGGAGCCGCCGCGGTTGAGGACTTCGGCGGGGATCGCCTCAAGCAGTTCCCGAGCGGCGGCATTCCCGCCCACGCGCTCCAGCCCGTCAAACAGATCGCCCTTCGTCTGCACCAGCCCCGCCGCCAGCACGAAGCACCGCCCCTCCATCGCATAGTGCCGCGAGGCGATCTGGTGGCTCTCGCGCACCGTCGGCCAGGCGGCGATGTGCACATCCTCGCCGAGGTTGTGCATCGCCGCGCGCGCCAAGGGCATCCAGTGCTCCCAGCAAATGAGCGTGCCGAGGCGGCCCCACTCGGCCTGATGGACGCCCAGGGTGGAACCATCGCCGCGCGCCCAGATCAGGCGCTCGCCGTGGGTGGGCACCAGCTTGCGGTGATCGAGCACCGGCAGGCCGGGCCGGAAGGTCAGCTGGTTGTTGACGAGGCTGCGCCGCACCCGCTCGTGCGCGCCGATGGAGATGACCGCGCCGCTCGCATCGGCGAGTTCCTGCAAGGGCAGCAGCCGCTCGTCACCCGGCACCACCGCCTGATCGAGCATGATCCGGTGCAGCGCCTTGGCTCCGGGATGATCCCACAAGGCCGCGCCCGGGGCCTCGTCGAGCCACAGCGGATAGCCTCCCAGAAAGGTCTCGCCGAAAGCGACGACTTTCGCGCCGCTCTCCACCGCCTCCCGCGCCAGACGCAAGGCCTTGTCGATCCCTCCTTGGAAATCGAGCGGAATCGGAGCGGCTTGCACAACGGCGACGGGGAGCTTGGTCATGCCCGCCACTTACGCGGCAGGTTCAGCCTCCGCAACCGCCGCAGCCGCCTCCGCCACAGCCCGAGCCGCCGTCGCTGCTGCTGTCGCCGCCGCCGCCGCCGCATCCACCGCCGTCACCCTCGGGCCTGCGCAGCGCGTGAACCGGCTCCCACGGGGTGCCGACCAGCACCGAGGTGCCGAACAGCGCGACCGCCATCGCGGCCTCGTCCGGCATGGGCGCGCGGGAAAAGCGGCCGTTCTGCTCGCGCAGGCGCTGCACCGCCTCGATCCCGGCGGACGTGCGCGGGTCGACCGTGACGAAGCGGATCAGCGCCAGCGCGAAGGTCACGATCAGCAGGAACACCAGCAGGCCCGTCGGCTCGCCCAAGGCGTCCCCCGCACGCTCGCGGTAGAGCCCGAGCAGGAACAGCGCTGCGAACGGGGCGATGGAAAGCCAGCGCAGCCGCGTATAATCGGCATCGCGCAGCAACAGCCCCGCGCGCTGGAGCCGCGCCGCGACCACATCGGCATGGGTGTCGAGCGCCTTCTTCGCATCGGCCCGCGAGAGCTGCTCGCCCGCCGCCAGCAGCGTCTTCGCCGCGGGCGAGACCGGCGCCTCGCAGCGGGTGACGGCGAGCTTGCCCTTCTCGCCGCCGACCAGACCGCCGTGGACGTAAAGCTCGGCCAGCGCCGAATCGGCGAGCCGCGTCGGCCCGCCGACGAGCACGGCGATGCTGTCGACATCATCGAGGGCAGCGCGGCGCCCGGGCTCGCGCAGAAGGCCGGGCATCCACCATGCGCTGACGCCGGCAAAGCCCAGCAAGACGCTATAGAACAGCAGGAAATCGCTGCCCGTCCAGGACGAGAACAGCTCCATCACGTTATCCTTCCTGCGAGCCATCCCCCGGCGACGAGGAACAGGCCTAGTGCCAGCGCGACCCGGCGTTCGAGAACGATATCATGCCAAAGGTTAACGCGAACTCCCCGCGGATCGACCGCAAAACGCCGATGCGCACCCGGCCAGATATCGGCGGGCGGCGCGTGGCCGAAGGCGGTTTCGTAGGCAGCGAGGGTGGCGGCATACTGGCGGTAGTAGCGGTCGCGCTCGACCGTGCCCCCTTGCGTCGGGCCATGGTGCAGATCGCGCCCGAGGACCTCGCGGCAGAAGGTCTGCCAGTAATCGCGACTGTAAGTGAGGTGGAGGTGCCAGGCCTGATCGACCGCGTCGGACGGCGTCACCTCGTGGCCGGCGGTCATCGCGAGATAGCAGAAGCGCTTGTATTCGCCGATCACGCGCTCGGCGTGGGCGGGGGTCCAGCGGTTCTCTCGGGCAAGGCGGGCGGCGAAGGAAAGCGAAGCGTCCGCCGGGCCGATGTGGTGGTCGGCGATGCGCTGCCAGAGAGTCTCGTCGAAGGGCGAACTCACGCCCTCAATTATCGGCGAAATCCGCCGCTATCACAAGCCTCTTGTCGTCCCACTCGATTACTGCTGCGGGGATCATCGGAACCATGAAGGTCTTCGGCCCCTTTTCAGGCACCGGATCGAGGGTGATCTCGATAATGTCGGTCGCGCCGAAGTTCTCGATCGCGAGCACGGTGCCGATCGCGTCTCCGGTGTCGGTAACGACCGGCAGGCCGAGCAGGTCGGCATGGTAGAACTCGCCCTCGCCCAAGGGAGGGAGCGCCTCGCGGGGCACGGTCAGCACGGTGCCGCGCAGCTTTTCGGCATCGGCGCGCGAGGTGCTTTCGGCGAGGCGGGCGATGGCCCCGCCCTTCCCGTCCTCGCGAACCTTCACGAGGGTGAGCGCGCCGTCGTTGAAGCTTTTCTGTTTGGCGAGGGTCGCGATGCCCTCGCCGAACAGCTTGAGGCGCACCTCGCCCGCCACCCCGTGCGCGCCGGCGATGGCGGCAAGGGTGACGGGCTTGGGGCTCATGGCTTAGCCTTCGGCCTGCTCTTCGGCGGCGGCTTCTTCAGCGGCAGGCGCTTCTTCAGCCGGAGCTTCCTCGGCAGGCGCTGCGGCAGCGGCCTTGGCTTCTTCCTCGGCAGCGCGCGCGGCTTCTTCGGCCTCGGCGATCTTGGCGGCACGCTCTTCGGCGCGCTCCTTGGCCTTCTCGCCCGGTTCACCCTTCTTGGGGTTGTTGCGGGCCGCGCGCTCCTTGATGCCGGCGGCATCGAGGAAGCGGGCGACGCGGTCGGTCGGCTGCGCGCCGACGCCGAGCCAGTAGCGGGCGCGGTCCTCGACCAGCTTCACGCGCTCGGGGCTGTCCTTGGCGAGCAGCGGGTTGTAGGTGCCGATCTGCTCGAGATACTTGCCGTCGCGGGGGCTGCGGCTGTTGGCGACGACGATGCGGTAATAGGGACGCTTCTTGGCACCGCCGCGCGAGAGTCGGATGGAAATCGACATGAGTAGTTACCTTTCGAGAGAATTGAACTTTTGAACTGAACTGACTGACTTGAAACTATTTCTTGAACCGCGGAGGCCCGCCGAGACCGGGCAGGCCGCCCATCGGGCCGGGGCCGCCGAGACCCGGCAGGCCGCCCGACGGAGGACCGCCGAGGCCGCCCATGCCGCCCATCGGGCCGCCGCCGCCAATGCCGCCGCCGAACATCGCGGCGAGGCCCTTGAGGCCGCCCATCTTCTTGATCTGCTTCATTGCGCGGGCCATTTCCTGGTGCATCTTCAGCACCTTGTTCACGGTCTGGACATCGGTCCCGCTTCCCGCCGCGACGCGCTTCTTGCGCTTGGCGTTCATCAAGTCGGGATTGGCGCGCTCCTTGGCGGTCATCGAGGAGATGATCGCTTCCATGTGGATCAGCACCTTGTCGTCCATGCCGCTCGCCTGCATGGCCTGCTTGGCCTTCTTCATGCCCGGCATCATGCCCGCCAGCATCCCGAGGCCGCCCATCTGCCGCATCTGGCGCAGCTGCATGGCGAGATCGTCGAGGTCGAACTTGCCCTTTTCGAGGTTGCGGGCGAGCTTTTCGGCCTCTTCCTCCTTGATCGTCGCCGCCGCGCGTTCGACCAGGCTGACGACATCGCCCATGCCGAGAATGCGGTCGGCGACCGAGCCGGGGCGGAAGGGCTCGATCGCGTCGAGCTTCTCGCCGGTGCCCGCAAACTTGATCGGCTTGCCGGTAACCGCGCGCATCGAAAGCGCCGCGCCGCCGCGGGCGTCGCCGTCCATGCGGGTCAGCACCACGCCCGTCAGCGGCACCTCGCCCGAGAAGGACTGCGCGACGTTGACCGCGTCTTGCCCTGTGAGCGAATCGACCACCAGCAGCACTTCGTTGGGCGCCGAAACGCTGGCGACAGCCTTCATCTCGGCCATCAGCGCGTCGTCGACATGGAGGCGGCCGGCGGTGTCGAGCAGGAGCACGTCGAAGTTCTGCAAGCGCGCGGCTTCCATCGCCCGGCGCGCGATGTCGACCGGCTGCTGGCCGGGGATGATCGGCAGGGTCGCCACATCGACCTGCCCGCCCAGCACCGCCAGCTGCTCCTGCGCGGCCGGACGGTTGACGTCGAGCGAGGCCATCAGCGCCTTCTTGCCGTGGCGCTCGCGGATCAGCTTGGCGAGCTTGGCGGTGGTGGTCGTCTTGCCCGAGCCCTGCAGGCCGACCATCATGATCACGACCGGGGGCTTGGCATCGAGCCTGAGGCCTTCGACCTCCATCCCGCCCAGCGTCTCGACCAGCTCGTCATGGACGATCTTGATGACCATCTGGCCGGGGGTGACCGACTTCAGGACATCCTGCCCGACGGCCTTCTCGGTGACGGCATCGATGAAGCGGCGGGCGACGGGGAGCGCGACATCGGCTTCGAGCAGCGCGATGCGCACTTCGCGCATGGCATCGCGCACGTCCTGCTCGCGCAGCGCGCCGCGGCCCTTGAGGCGGTCAAAGACCCCGCCAAGCCGATCTGACAGCGTGTCGAACATCGCTCACTTCTCCTCGCGCCGCTGGCCGCGTGCGCATCATGCGAAAAACGCCGGCGGACGAAACCTCGTCGGCCAGCGTTGCGGAAGGTGTCCCCTTGGGGGATGCGCCTTTCGACTTTATCAGTGGTGACTGGTGGAGCCTAGCGGGATCGAACCGCTGACCTCAACACTGCCAGTGTTGCGCTCTCCCAGCTGAGCTAAGGCCCCGAGCCAGTCATCATGCGAGGCAGGGCGGGTGCCCTGCTCGCGGGAGGCGGCCATTAGATGGGCCGCCCTCCCTTTGCAAGAGCAAAATCAGCTCTCGTCGTCTTCGTCATCGCCCGAGGTGGCAACACCGAGATCGTCGTCGCCGCCGAGGTCGACGTCGTTGTCGGGCGAATCGCCGTCCTCGTCGATGTCCTCGATGTCCTCGAGATCGCCCAGATCATCGTCGCCGCCCAGATCGGCGTCGGCGTCGACATCGACCTTCTTCTCGACTTCCTCGAAGGGAATCGGCTGCTTGGACTTGAGCACCGGCTCAGGCGTCCAGGTCTCGCCGCATTCGATGCAGGAGACCGGGTCTTCCTTGCCGAGATCGTAGAAGCGCGTGCCGCACTTCGGGCAGGTACGCTTGGTTCCCCATTCGGGCTTGGCCATTGTCATTCCTCAATTCGAACCCGCCCCTTGGCCGGAGCGGAGACATAAGCTGCAAAAATCGTAGGGCGCTTGGGCGCAAAAATTGGGCGCGGCAAGCGCTTTATCAAGAGCCCGGGCCGCGGCGCGCGGCGCGCCTTGCCAGAAGCGCGGGGCGCTGTCAAAGACCGCGGCCTTATGACCAGCTGTCGCTTTGCTCCTCTCGGCCCGCTCACCGGCAGCATCCGTGTGCCGGGCGACAAGTCGATCAGCCACCGTTCGCTGATGTTTGCAGGCCTCGCCGTGGGCCGCAGCCGCATCACGGGGCTGCTCGAGGGCGAGGATGTGCTTGCCACCGCCGCCGCGATGCGTGCCTTCGGGGCGCAGATCGCGCGGCAGGATGATGGCAGCTGGGTGGTCGACGGCGTGGGCGTAGGCAGCCTGCTCGAGCCGAAACAGGCGCTCGACATGGGCAATTCAGGCACCTCGACGCGGCTGCTGATGGGCCTTGTCGCGAGCCATGCCATCACCGCGACCTTCACCGGCGATGCGAGCCTGTCGGGCCGTCCAATGAAGCGCGTGATCGACCCGCTTTCGCTGATGGGCGCGTCCTTCGAGGCCAGCTCCGGCGGCACCCTCCCCCTAATGCTGCGCGGCGCCTCGCCCGCCGTGCCGATCACCTACCGCTTGCCCGTCGCGAGCGCGCAGGTGAAGAGCGCGGTGCTGCTCGCCGGGCTCAACACCCCCGGCATCACCCGCGTGATCGAGCCCGTCCCCACCCGCGACCACACCGAGCGGATGCTCACCGGCTTCGGCGCGCGGCTCGAGGTCGGCGAGGAGAACGGTGAGACCGTGATCGCGATCCACGGCGAGGCGAAACTCACCCCGATGGACGTGACCGTCCCCGGAGATCCCTCCTCCGCCGCCTTCTTCATGGTCGCCGCCACGCTGGTGCCCGGGAGCGACCTCACGATCGAGAACGTCGGCCTCAACCCGACCCGCGCGGGCCTCGTCCATGTGCTGCGCCAGATGGGCGCGGATATCATCGAGGTGAACCCCCGCGAAGTGGGCGGCGAGCCGGTCGCCGATCTGCGCGTGCGCCACGCCCAGCTTAGCGGCGTCGAAGTCGACCCGGCCATCGCGCCCGCCATGATCGACGAGTTTCCGGTGCTGTTCGTCGCCGCCGCCCTCGCCAGCGGCACCACCCGCACCACCGGCCTCGAAGAACTGCGCGTCAAGGAAAGCGACCGCCTGGCCGCGATGGCCGCCGCGCTTACGGCGGCAGGCGCGCGGGTCGAAGAGCACGAGGACGGCCTCACCATCCACGGCACCGGCGGCGATCCCCTGCGCGGCACCGACAATGCGCGGGTCAAGTCGCTGCTCGATCACCGTATCGCCATGAGCATGGCGGTGGCGGGACTGGTCAGCGAAGGCGGCGTGGAGGTCGACGACATCTCGCCGATCAACACCAGCTTCCCGACCTTCATGGGGCTGCTGGCAGAGGCGGCGGCGTGAAGAGAAAGGTCGCAGTCTACACGATCCTGTTCGCACTCGGCATCGCGGGAATGCTGATCTATCGCTATTTCACCAAGGGTGAGACCGTAGAGGTCTGGGAAATCGTCCTGGTGGTTCCGATGCTTCCCCTCGCCGGCCTCGTCATCTGGTTGCGCAGCGACTGGGCGCCGGCCAAGGTTCGCGACGTGGTCGAAAAGGCCGAGCGCGATTGGAATAAGCCATGAACACCCCGCTCGACTGGCCGAGCCTCGTCGGCCTTGCCGGCACCGCCTGCATCATCGGCGCCTATGCCTATCTGACGCTCGCCAAGGCGACCAATCCGTTTATGCTCCACGGCACCAATCTGCTGGGCGCCGCGCTGCTGACGGTCTCGCTGATCTATCACACCAACTGGGCGAGCCTGGTGCTGGAGTTCTTCTGGGCCTCGATCGCGATCCTCGGCCTCGTGCGCGCATGGCGGGCGCGCGGAGATACCGGCCGGGAGCCGCGCTAGCGGCACCGGCCCTGTTCGGCCCCCTGCGTCGGCGGCATCGCGCCGCGCGTCCAGTGCAGGCGGCTCAGCCCCTGCGTGTCGGTCGTGACCGAAAGCATGAGGGTGTTGCCGTCCTTGCGCGCCACGACTTGGCACAGGCGCGCGCTGCGCGGCGGGATGTCGGGCAGCGCAACCGTAAGGTGCATCGGGCGCACCTCCCAGCCCGCCGCTGCGAGCTTCTGGGCATAGGCCGCCTGAAGCGCCGCCGCATCCTCGAAGCCGCCGATTTCGGCATAGCCCGTCTCCGGCTGGGTCGCGGCCGGGCCGAAATGGGCCCGGACGGTGAAGCGTGCCCCCTCGGGCCGGGGCGCCCATTGCGGCCAGAAGCTCTTGGGCCCGATCTCGGCCTGCTGCACCGAGCCGTCGGCATGGACCACGCCAAAGGGCGATGCGCTGGTCTCCATATCCCACAGCAACTTCGCGCCCGGCCATGCCCCGCCGAGCACGCCTGCTGCAATGATCAGCCCCATCACCCAGCGCATCGCCCGGCCCTCCTGTCGCGCCCATGTCGCGCGGTGCCGCGATAGCCCGCGCGCTGTGAAGGAGGGGTAAACCGGCGACCCGCCCCGCTTGCCAAGCGCCCCGCGTGCTGCCACGGCGCTCGGCCATGATCATCGCAGTCGACGGTCCCACAGCTTCCGGCAAGGGCACCATTGCCAAGGCGCTCGCCGCGCATTTCGGCCTGCCGCATCTCGATACCGGGCTGCTCTACCGCGCGGTCGGGCGGCAGTTGCAACTGGCGGGGGGGAATCCCGACGATCCGCACGCGGCGCTCGCCGCCTGCGACTTCCCCGAGGCCCTGCTGGAGGACGACGTCCTGCGCTCCGAGGAAGTGGGCGGCTATGCGAGCCGAGTCTCGGTGCACCCCGGTGTGCGCCGCGCGCTGTTCGAGCGCCAGCGCACCTTTGCGCTGCAAGAGGGCGGCGCGGTGCTCGACGGGCGTGACATCGGCACGGTGATCGCGCCCGAGGCGCAAGTGAAGCTGTTTGTCACCGCCAGCACGGCCGAGCGCGCGCGGCGGCGCTGGCTGGAAATGCAATCACGCGGGATCGCGGTCGATCTCGCCGTGATCGAGGCCGACATCGCCGCCCGCGACGAACGCGACACTACCCGCGCCGATGCCCCGCTGATGGCCGCTCCGGGCGCGGTAGTGCTCGACACGACGACACTCGGCCGCGGCGAGGCTATCGCCGCGGCAATTACGGCGGTGCGGCGGCAGGCGGGGTTGGAATAAAAGCGTTTTCCTACTCGTCCGCGCTGCGACATGGTGCCCGCATGTTCACCTGCCCGCCCTTCACCCGCCCGATCGCGCCGCTGCCGGCGGGCCGAAGGCGCGGTGAGATTTTCGGCATTTTGCAGTGTCTCATTGTCTCCAACAGCCGCGCTCCTGCTCCTGCTGGCGGGCAGGCCCGGGGGCGTTTCTCCTTGCATTTCGGGCAGGTCTCGCCTAGGCGCCCGGCCGTTCTCGCAATCAGCAACGGTTGAAGGAACCCGCACGTCAGCATGGGGCTGCGCGCGGAAGTCTGCCTCTTGCCCCGCCAGCCCGCGCAATGGTGCACGGGAAGCGGTGAAAGACCCCGGAAAAACCGGTGGCCGGTAGCACAACGAAACAGGACGTTACGTCACTATGGCAAGTCAAATGCCCACTCGCGCCGATTTCGAGGCGCTCCTCAACGAACAGCTCGGCGGCGCCGGCGAAGACGGCTTCGAAGGCCGCGTCGTCAAGGGCACCGTCACCGCGATCGAGAACGGCTTTGCCGTGATCGACGTCGGCCTCAAGAGCGAAGGCCGCATCTCCCTCAAGGAATTCGCCCGCGGCGATGACGACCACGGCCTGACCGTCGGCGGCGAAGTCGAAGTCTTCGTCGACCGCGTCGAGAACGCCGATGGCGAAGCCATGCTCAGCCGCGACCGCGCCCGCCGCGAAGCCGCGTGGGACAAGCTGGAAAGCGAATTCGGCGAAGGCAAGCGCGTCGAAGGCCGCATCTTCGGCCGCGTCAAGGGCGGCTTCACCGTCGACCTCGACGGCGCCGTGGCCTTCCTCCCCGGCTCGCAGGTCGACATCCGCCCGGTGCGCGACGTCACCCCGCTGATGGACGTGCCGCAGCCCTTCCAGATCCTCAAGATGGACCGTCGCCGCGGCAACATCGTCGTCTCGCGCCGCGCAGTGCTCGAAGAGACCCGCGCCGAACAGCGCAGCGAGCTCATCAATGACCTGGTCGAAGGCCAGATCATCGACGGCGTGGTCAAGAACATCACCGATTACGGCGCCTTCGTCGACCTCGGCGGGATCGACGGCCTGCTGCATGTCACCGACATGAGCTACAAGCGCGTCAACCACCCGAGCGAAGTGATCGCCATCGGCGACACCGTGACCGTGCAGATCGTGCGCATCAACGCCGAAACGCAGCGCATCAGCCTCGGCATGAAGCAGCTCGAAAGCGATCCGTGGGATGGCGTTGCCGCCAAGTACCCGGTCGGCATGAAGCTGTCGGGCCAGGTCACCAACATCACCGAATACGGCGCCTTCGTGGAGCTGGAAGCCGGGATCGAGGGCCTTGTCCATGTCAGCGAAATGAGCTGGACCAAGAAGAACGTCCACCCGGGCAAGATCGTCTCGACCTCGCAGGAAGTCGAAGTCATGGTGCTCGAGGTCGACAGCGACAAGCGCCGCATCAGCCTCGGCCTCAAGCAGGCCCAGCGCAACCCGTGGGACGAGTTCGCCGAGAAGCACCCGGTCGGCAGCGAAGTCGAAGGCGAAGTCAAGAACGCCACCGAATTCGGCCTGTTCATCGGTCTCGACGGCGATGTGGACGGCATGGTCCACATGTCGGACATCGCCTGGGGCATCTCGGGCGAGGACGCGCTGGCGCTCCACCGCAAGGGCGAGATGGTCAAGGCCATCGTGCTCGACGTGGACGTCGAGAAGGAGCGCATCAGCCTCGGCATGAAGCAGCTCGAAAAGGGCGCGCCTTCGGCTGAAGCGGCCTCGACCGGCTCGAACCTGCGCAAGAACCAGACCGTCACCGTCACCGTGCTCGAAGTGCGCGACGGCGGCCTCGAAGTGCAGGTCGGCGAAGATGGCGCGACCGGCTTCATCAAGCGCAGCGACCTCGGCCGCGACCGCGACGAACAGCGCCCTGACCGCTTCCAGGTCGGCAGCAAGGTCGATGCGATGGTGATCGGCTTCGACCGTTCGAAGAAGCCGAACTTCTCGATCAAGGCGCGTCAGATCGCCGAAGAGAAGGAAGCCGTGGCGCAGTTCGGCTCGTCCGACAGCGGCGCGTCGCTCGGCGACATCCTCGGCGCGGCCCTCAAGAAGGGCAGCGAGTGATCGGGGGGCGCCCAGCCCTGAGGGCGGGCGCCTTCGGTTGATCCGAGTTGGAATTGAGGCCCGCCTGCTCACCCGAGCAGGCGGGCCTTTCCTATCGGGCGTCGCGGGGGTAGTGTCACCCGCATGATCCACGTCCACCAGTTCCCCTGTCTCAGCGACAATTACGGCTATCTCGTCCACGACACCGAGAGCCACGAAACCGTCGCCATCGATACGCCCGACGCCAAGGCCTACCTGCTCGAGGCGGAGCTGAAGGGCTGGAAGATCACGCAGATCTGGAACACCCACTGGCACCCGGATCACGCGGGCGGCAATGCGGCGATCCAGGGCGCGACCGGTTGCACGATCCTCGGGCCTGCCGAGGTTGCGGGCAAGTTCCCGCTGGATCGCACCCTTGCCCACGGCGATGTGCTGACGATCGGCGGGACCGAGGCCCAAGTGATCGACGTTTCGGGCCACACCAACGGCCACATCGCCTTCCACCTCCCCTCGGCCGGGATCGCCTTCGTCGGCGATTCGGTCTTTGCGCTGGGCTGCGGGCGGATGTTCGAGGGCGAGCCGGGGCAGTTCTGGGCGAGCCTCTCGCGCATCAAGGCCCTGCCGCCCGAAACCCTGCTCTACTGCGCGCACGAATACACCGCGTCCAATGCGCGCTTCGCGCTCCATGCCGATCCCGACAACGCGGCGCTCCAGGACTATGCCGACGAGATCGCGGCCAAGCGCGCGCGGGACGAATGGACCGTGCCGACAACGCTGGAGCGCGAACTCGCCACCAACCCCTTCCTGCGCGCCGACGATCCCGCGCTGATGGCGAAGTGGGGCGGCGCTGCTCCGCACGAAACCTTCGCCGCCCTGCGCGCCGCCAAGGACACATTCTGAACCATGCAGAACCCGGGAGCGATCCGGGGCTTTCACGCCCATATCTACTACGACGCCGAAGAAGTCGGAAAGGCGGAGGCCTTCGCAGAGCGGGCGCGCGCGCACTTCAAAGTCGCGGTCGGGCACTTCCACCTCGCGCCGATCGGCCCCCACCCGCGCGGATCGTGCCAGCTGTCCATGTCGCCCGAGACCTTCGCACAGTTCATGCTGTGGGCCATGCACGAGCGCGGCGGCCTGACGATCTTCGCTCACGGGTTGTCGGGCAATGACCTTGCCGATCACACCCGCTACGTCGTGTGGCTGGGCCCCTCCGAACCGCTCGACCTGTCGATCTTCGGCTGATGCAGGCGCTCGTCGTCGAACGCCTGTCGGGCGACCTGTCGGGCGTGGCGCTCGCCGACGTGCCGGAGCCGGCACGCGGCGCGGGTGAGGTGAAGGTGCGAGTGCGCGCGGCCTCGCTCAACTTTCCCGACCTGCTGATGAGCCGCGGCGAATACCAGTTCAAACCGCAAGTGCCCTTTACCTCCGGTCTCGAATTCGCGGGCGAGGTGATCGAGGCCGATCCCGACAGCGGCTTTGCCCCCGGCGACCGGGTGATGGGCGGCAACAAGACCGGCGCCTTTGCCGAGATCGCTTGCGTTCCGGCGGGCAAGCTTTCCCGCGTACCCGCCGGGATGGACTTCCCTGCTGCCGCCGCGATGGGCGCGGCCTATTCCACCGCCTTCACCGGCCTCGTCGAACTGGCCGACTTGCAGGAGGGCCAGTGGGTGCTGGTTCACGGCGCGAGCGGGGGCGTCGGCCTTGCCGCGTGCGACCTCGCCCGCGCACTGGGCGCCCGCGTGATTGCCACCACCGGCTCACCCGCCAAGGCGGAAGCCATCGCCGCCCTCGCCCGCCCCGAGGCGGTGATCACGGCCGAGGGGCGCTTCCGCGACCGTGTGGCAGAGCTGACGGACGGCGCGCTGGCCGAAATCGTGTTCGACCCCGTGGGCGGCGACGTGTTCGACGAATCGACCCGCTGCGTCGCCTTCGGCGGCAAGCTGGTGGTGGTCGGCTTCACCTCAGGGCGGATTGCCGATATCTCGACCAACATCCCGCTGATCAAGGGGTTCAGCATCGTCGGCCTGCGCGCCGGGGAATACGCCCGCCGCTTTTCCGAGCGGGGCGCAGCGATCACCCGCGCCATCGCCCGCCTCGCCGAAGCGGGCGCGATACTCCCCGCTATCGACCGCACCCTCCCCCTTTCGCGCTGGCGCGAGGGCTTCGAAGCGATGGTGCGGCGCGAGCTCGTCGGCAAGGTGGTGTTCGTGCCGGGCAATTGAGGCGCAAACGAAAAGGGCGGCCCCGAAGGACCGCCCCTTGGTGTTGCTCTAACGGCGCCGCTCAAAGCGAGGCGATGACCTCGTCGGCGAGCTTGCGGTCGGCCTCGCCGTCATGCGCCTTGGCGATCAGCGCCTTGGAAGCGGCGGCGGCGGCGGTGACCGCGCGGGCCTTGACCTCGGCAATCGCGGCGCGCTCGGCAGCGGCGATCTTGTCTTCGGCCATTTTCTGGCGGCGGGCGACCATCACCTTGCTGTCGGCCTCGGCCTTGGCGAGGATCGCGTCCGCTTCCTCGCGGGCGCCGGCCAGCATCGCTTCGGCATCCTTCTCGGCGCCCGCGATCTTGGCGGCGTATTCGGCGCGCAGGGCCTCGGCCTCGGCGCGCAGGGTCTTGGCTTCATCGAGCGCGGCGCGGATCGCGGCGATCTTGGCATCGAGCCCGCCGGTGATCACGCCGGGAACCTTCTTCCACAGGAACACCCCGATCAGCACTGCCATGGCGAGCGCGACCCACTGATAGGTGTCGAGCCCGAAAACGCTCGGCTCGGCATGATGCCCTTCGGCACCGCTGGCGAGCAGCATGAGGATGTCAGCCATGCGCCATCACCTTCTTGACCGCGGCCTTAGCGGCGGCGGCATTGATCTTGGCACCGGCGACGCGGGCGACGATGTCGCGCGCGGCGTCGGCGGCAACGCCCTCAACCTCGGCCATGGCGCTCGTGCGCGCTGCCTCGATCGCGGCTTCGGCCTCGGCGAGCTTGGCGTCGAGCTTGACCTGCGCCTTGGCGAGCTTGTCCGCGCTGGCGGCGGCCGCCTTGGCCTTGGCCTCGCCGATCAGCGCCTGGGCCGCTGCCCGGTTGGCATTCTCACGCTTGCGCCACGCCTCTTCCTCGGCGGTCGCCGCATCGCGCGCGGCCTGAGCCGCGGCGAGATCGCCGGCGATCTGGTTGTCGCGCATCTCCACCGTGCCGAGAATCTTGGGCACCATTCCGAGGCCGACGACCACGAAAGTGAGGCCGAAGAACACCAGCAGCCAGAAGACCTGGCTGGTCAGGGTTTCGGAGAGTTGATCGATCTGAGGCATGATGAACCTTTGGTCGCGAGCGCCGCGTGATCGGCCCGCCCGGGCGGGAGCCGTAAGGTCCCGGCCCGGCGCGAGGCCACGTTCCGTCTTAGCTGAAGATCAGCAGGACGGCGATCACGAAGGCCAGCAGGCCGAGAAGTTCGGCAGCCGCGAAGCCGATGAACAGGCGGCCCTGCTGGCCGTCGGCAGCACCCGGATTGCGCAGCGCGCCTTCGAGGAACGAGGCGAAGACATTGCCCACGCCGAGCGCGGCGAGGCCAGCGCCGATCGCCGCGAGACCGGCACCGAGAAGAGCTGCAGCTTGTGCGTCCATGGTATTAAACTCCGTTGAAATTCTGTTTGTTGTCGTGGGTAGTGAAGAGCGCCTGCGAAGGCTCTCAGTGAAGGTTTTCCGCGTCGTTGATGTAGAGCGAGGTCAAGAGCGCGAAGACGTAGGCCTGAATGCCGGCCACGAGAATCTCGAGCGCGCTGATCGCCACCATCAGCACGAAGCTCGGCACGCCGACCAGCACGCCGAGGCCGAGGCCCGCGCCGCCGCCGGCGATGACGAAGCTTGCCAGCACCTTGAGCAGCACGTGTCCGGCCATCATCGCCACAAACAGGCGCAGCGCGAGGCTGAAGGGGCGGACCATGAAGCTGACGAGCTCTATCAGGCTGATCGGCGCGGCGAGGAGCACCGGGGTGTTCGCGGGCCAGAACAGCGAGAAGAAGTGCAGGCCATGCTTCCAGAAGCCGACGATCAGCACGATTCCGAAGCTCATGATCGCCAGCACGCCGGTGGCGGTGAAATGGCTGGTGAAGGTGAAGGCGTGAATGCCCGGGATCAGACCCACCGGCACGAGACCGAGGAGGTTGCCGAACAGGATGAACATGAACAGCGTGAAGATGTAGGGCACGTATTTGCGCCCGGCCTTGCCGACGTTGGCTTCGAGCAGGTCGTCGATGAAGCCGGTCATCGTCTCGACCGCCATCTGCCAGCGGCCCGGGACCAGCTCGCGCCGCATACCGCCGGCGACGAACACCCAGACGAGGACGGCGGTGATCGCCATCCACAGCGCGGAGTTGGTGAACGCGATGTTGATACCGTCGCCCAGCTGCCAATCGGACCCCAGCAGGGGCTCGATGGTGAACTGCTTCATCGGATCGACCTTGCCTTCTTCGGCTGCCACGATCGAACAATCCCCAAATGGTTACATCAAACGCGCCCCTCGAGGGGGGCCTCGGCCGGATCAGGCGGGGGTCTATCCCTCGCGTGTCCCGTCTTCGGCCTCGCCTTCGGGGCGCGTATTCGCGCTCAGAATAATGCTTCTGAAAGCCGATGCCGTTCCGAGGAACAGACCGCCTAACAGGCCCCAGGGCGCAGAACCGGCGAGTGCGTCAATCGCAAAGCCGATCACCAGGCCGCCGATGATCCCGCCCAGAAGGCTGGCCAGAGCGCGGTTGCCGCTGCGGTAATTCGCATCGACACCCTTCACCTGCGGCCGGTTGCGCTGCTCTTCGCGCTCGCGTGCGGCCCTGAGCCGCGCTTCGAGCGCGTCGATCCGCGCATCCTCGTGAATGGGTTCTCGGGCGGGTTTCTCGTCGCTCATGCCATCGCCTCTAAACGCAAGGCCAAGCCACATGCAACAAGGTGCCCGCCGAGGGCGCCGCCCCCTTAGAAGGGGGCTAGATATGTGTCAACATCGCGGGCCGAGAGTTTTGTGCAACTGCACAAAGGTCAGGGGCACTTGGGATGGCGGGCCGGGGGTGCGGCCGTGCGGGTCTGCCAGGAACCGTCAGGCGCCTGATACTTCTCGCCCGGCTGAGTCTTCAGGATCTGCTGGCAGCCGATCGTCAGGGCATATTCCTCGATCGTTGCATTGTTGGCCTGGGCCCGCTCGGCATAGACCGCCTTGCGCCGGATATTGATGTCGTCGACGATCCGGCGCAGCTCGGGCGTCTCGGTGCCGACGATGCCGACATAGCCGTCGACCCGCTCCCCGACCTTGCCCGCGGCGCGCGCGGCATCGAAGCCCGGATCGCGCTGCGCAAGCGCGGGCGCGGCGAGCACGGCGATGGCCGCCAGCACGGCCAGACTTGCGGATTTGGCACTCGGCATCAGCTTTCCTCCAGACCGCCGGGCATCTGTCAGAAGATGTCCGGGTTCTCTTCAATCGTGTTGGCCGCGTCTTCCGCGAGCCGGTAGATCACTTCCTGCCGGATGTTGATGTTGAGCTCGATCACGATCGGCTTTTCGGGCGCGGCGATGTTGATGCATCCGCCAAGGCCCGCCGAAAGGATAACCGCTCCGGCCATCATCGCCCGGCCCCGTCCTGTCATGTGCCGCCCCATCTGCGCTCCGCTTCCCCGTGCCCTGGCCGGAGATGTGGCAGCGCGCCCGGGCGCGGTCAATTCGTGATGCATCATCGCTTGTCTTCGCTTTCGGCAGGTTGAACGGGCGCTTTAGGCCCCGGCAAGGTGGGGCGGGCGGGATTGGCGGGGACGAAGCGGCCGTCCTCGGCCCTCAGCAGCCCGCGATCAACCGGGTTGCCGAGGTAATCGATGTCCCAGAACGAACGGATCATCGTTGCCAGCTGGTAGAAATTCTCGGAGCGGACGTTGATCTTGAACAGGATCGGCAGCTTCGCGAGGCGGCGGGTGACGAAATTCCGGCTGGTCCCCGCGCCCTGGCGCACCCCTTCGAATTCGAAGCTGGTGACGATCTCGCCATCAAGCTGCCCGCCCAGTCCCACGCGCATCTGGCGATAATCGAGCGAGCGCAGCGCCGAGAATGCGTAATTGCCCATGGTGCCGAGGTCCTCGTAGGTGAGATCGCCGATATAGGCGACGTTCCCCCCACCCTCGCGCGCGATCAGCACGCCGCCATCGATGCGCCCGTGTCCGTCCTTGTCGAACACCACGGGCACGGTGCCATCGAAGATGCCGGTGGCCGAGAGATTGGTGAGCTCCATCTGCGCGACGAACTTCGCCGCATCGAGCCCGGAGATGTCGAAAACGTAGCGGCGTTCCTCGGGCTTGCTGAAATCCATCACCAGCGGACGCATCGAAAGGGTGCCGCCCATGAAGGGGAAGCGCGCGTCCTCCAATGAAAGGAGCGTGCCGTCCTTGACCTCGAACTGAACCGTTCCTGCCAGCACCTCGACCCCGGGATTGATCGCGGCGATGGTCAGGCGCTGGTCGGGCGCGGTGGTGAGGTTGAGGAGATCGGTGAAGACGACCTCGCCGCCCAGCCCGCGCACCGGTCCGAAGGCAGCGGCGAAATCGAGACCACTGCTCCCGAAAGTGCCGCTGCTGGTCAGCGCGTCGCCCCGCCAGTCGATCCGCCCGCTTCCGGTCACGGTGCCATCGGCGAGCGCGACCACGCCCTTGGCGAGCGGCGAGAGGACTTCGGGCTGGAAGCCCTTGTCGAACACCAGCGCGGGCACCGAGAAGCGCGCGCCGCCGGCGGCGGTATCAAGATCATGGGTGATCGTGACCTCGCCCAGGCTGCGGCCCGATTCGCGGTGCGCAAGCCGGGCATCGGCGGTGATCCGGTTGTCTTCGAGCCGGAGCGCCGCGCCATTGGCCACCAGCGCGGTGAAGCGCGGCTCGGGATGGTCCGCCGCGGGCCGGTCGGTCAGAACGAAGCTCGCCCCTGCAAGACCGAGCACGCCATCGGCATAGGTCCACCCCCCCGCGAGCGAATCGAGATCGAACGGCACGGCCGCGAGCCTTGCCGCGCCCCCGGCGAAATCGCCCGCAATGGCCTCGCCGAATCTGCCGGTAAGGCTGGCGGCCGAGAGGCGCACCTCGCTGTCCCCGGTGCCGATGCGCGCGGCGAGGCCCTCGAGAGCGAAGGGTTGCGGGTAGCGCAGCATGACCCCGTCGGCCGCGATGCTCGCCGGGCTCTCGCCGAGGCTGCCCGCCAGCGTGAGCGCTCCGGTGCGGGCGGCAAGGCGCAGGGTTTTATCGTAAGCGAGGATGGCGCTGCGTCCTTCGGGGCAGAGCGTGATCCGCTGGCCATCAAGCGTGAGTCCTGAGAGCGCGAGCCTGGCGAATCGCAGCGGCGTGCAGCGCGTGCCGAGCGCGAGCCCGCGGGCCTGCGACCACGTGCCCTCGAGCGGCACGTCGAGGTCGTTGATGGCTCCGCCGGGCAGGTCGCCGCTGGCCTTGACGAGGCCCTCGAATGCGAGCGCCCCGCCCGCGCCGCTCCGCAGCGTCAGGCGCGGAATGGAGAGGCGGTTCGCCCCGGCGGCGTAATCGGCCATGGCGAGCCGCGCGGTCCACCCCCCGCCCCGCTCCTGCGCGATCCGGCCGTTGACGGAGGGCAGGCCCTCGCCCCCCGCGAGCAGATTGCCCGCCAGCCCGCTCACGCCGCCCGCGCCCAGCTTCGCCCCCAGCCGCGAGAGCGCCAGCACCCTCGTGCCGCGCGCGCTCGTCAGGCCCGCTTCGGGGACCACCAGCGAGGCCTCGCTGCCCCGGTGGCGGATGATGGCATCACCGCGGAAACTCGCGCCGCCCAGCGCCGCGTCGAGTGCGGTGCGCGCGCGGGCAGCCAACGGCGCGATCAGCGTGCCCGCCGCGCTGCGTTCGATCGCGGCAAGGCTTGCGGCAAGGTCCCCGGCAGGCGCGAGGCCCGCGCCGCGCAGCGTGCCCTCCCACTGGCCGCTCGACCCGTCCGCTGCGCCGCGCCAATCGCCTGTCGCCGCGAGCCGCGCGAGGCGGCCTTGCGGGGCGACGAGGCCGGTGAGCGCGAGATCGTGGCCCAGCGCGAAGCGGCCCTCGGACCACCCCAGTTCGGCGCTGCCGCCGAGCCCGGCGGCTGCAACATCGCCTGCTTGCACGCCCCCGCCCGCCACCTGGAAATCGGCGGTCGCGGCAGCAAAGCCGGGCGCGAGCCGCGCCCTGGTGCCGATGTCGGCACGCGCCAGCGTGGCACCGCCGCAGGCAAGGTCGGCAAGGCGCAGCGGTCCATCGAAGACGGGCGCGCCATTGGCAGTCGCGAGTTTGCCGTAAAGCGTGGCGCTCGCCGCGCGGCAATTCTGCGTGCCAATTCCCGGCGCAGTAGCGGCAAGGGTTCCGGCGAAGCCGTCATCAAGCCGCCCTCGCCCCTCGAGCTTGAACCCGGCGCGCCCGTAATCGCTTTCGAGCAGCCCGCGCGCGTCGGTCAGCACCACGTCGATGGCGGGAAGCGCCGGCGGCTCGGCGGAGCCGGTGAACACCAGCGGGTCGAGCTTGCCGAGGCTCAGCTTGCCGCCCCGGTAGCTGGCGAACACCCGCGCGCCGTCCACCGTCACGCGGCGCAAGCTCGGCCCGGTCCAGCCCACGCCGGTCTCGATCACCATCCGCCGGACGGTGAGATCGGGCCGCGCCGGATCGCCGATCACGAGGTTCTCTATGACCTGCGATTGCGGCGTGAGGCTGACGATGTCGTAGGTCGCCGGCACGCCGCGCGCGGCGAGGTAGTCGTCGATCAGGTCCTGGGCGATTCGCTCACGGCTGATCCAGAGGGCCGAAACCCCCACCAGCGCAAGCACCGCAACGCCCGAGGCAAGGCGTACGCCGCGGCGCCGACGCGGCCGCACGCGCCCGCTCCCGCCGTCCTGCGGCCCCTCCTCCGTCTCAGCCTCAGCTTGCCGCATCGTCTCCAACTCTTGCGCGTATCCCCTTCCAAAGGCAATGAGACACGCCAACCCCAACGCTTTTCCGGAGGGTCGCATTGCCGGAAGCTGAAGACAGTTTCGATTTTCTCGACGGCGCGGTTCCCGATTGGGACGCGGGCAAAGCCGCGGGCGACGGACACCGGGCGCGGCTGCGGCACCGGTTGCTGACCGGCGGGGCCGAGGCGCTCGCCGATTACGAGGTGCTCGAATACCTGCTCTTCGCCGCGATCCCGCGCGGCAATACCAAGCCGCTCGCCAAGGCGCTGCTCGCCCAGTTCGGCAGCCTTGCCGGGGTGATGAACGCCGACCCCAAGGCCTTGCAGCGCGTGAAAGGCGTGGGCGAGAACTCGGCGGCCGCGCTGAAAGCCGTCGCCACCGCCGCACGGCGCATGGCGCGTGGCGAGATCATGGGCAAGCCCGTGCTCTCCAGCTGGCAGGCGCTGATCGACTACCTCACCACCGACATGGCGCACCTTACCATCGAGCGGGTGCGGGTGCTCTATCTCGACACCAAGAACCGGCTGATCGAGGACCACCACGTGGGCGACGGCAGCATCGACGAAGCCGCGATCCATCCGCGCGAGGTGATCCGCCGCGCGATGGATGTGGGCGCCAGCGCGATGATCCTCGTCCACAACCACCCCTCGGGCAGCCCCGAGCCGAGCCGGGCGGACATCCAGATCACCCAGCGCCTCGCCGAGGCGGGGCGGCATATGGGCGTGACCGTCCACGATCACGTCATCATCGGGCGTGAGGGGCATGTGAGCCTACGCGCCAAGGGTCTGATCTAGCGCGTCAGAACGCCACGCGCACCGCCGCGCGCGCGGCGTGATCGCGCTGATTGTCGGCGATGCGGCCGTCATAGCCCAGCGCCAGCGTCACGCGGGTCGCCACCCGCCAATCGAGCGCCGCGCCCAGTTCTGCCGAGGTGCGCGCGGTCGCTGGCCCCGCCACCGCGAAGCCCATTCCGGGGAGCTGCGGATCGAAGGTCGTCACCACGCTCTGCCGGTCGCCCGAGGCGCGAACCACGCGGCCATAGGCGCTGAGGGTGAAGCGGCTGCCCTCCCCGCCCAGCGCCAGCGCCGCGTCGGCTCCGGCCCAGAGCCGGGTCTGCACGAGATCGTCCTCGGCCACTGTGAGCGGCGCAAGGCCGCCGGTTTCGCTGAAGGCGGCGCGGTCCCAGCGCAGATGGGCCGCGCCGATATGGGGACGCAGCGAGAGCGGCCCGAATGTCAGCCGGTAGCCCGCCTCGCCCGAGATGCCGAACAGGTCGCCATCATATTCCGCCTGCGCCGCCCCGGCTTCGGACGCGCCGCTGCTGCGCACCCGCAGCCCGCCGTAGCTGGCAGCGACGCTCAGTTCGACCGCACCGAACGCCGCGCGGCCATGCACGCCCACCAGCAGCTGGCGCAGATTGGCGCTTTCGGGGGTCAGCGGATCGGGGATCGCCAGCGCTCCGGTGCCATATTCGCCCGCAATCCCGAGCGTGATGTGCTCGGCCGGGTTGAGCAGCAGGCCGAGCACCAGCCCTTCCCCCTGCCCTTCGACCCGGCCGAGCGCGGCGCTGGCATCGAAGCTGCCGTCGCGCGCATAGGCTTCCCCCCAGAACGCCTCGCGCCGCGCCGCGCCTTCGCCCGGACCATCGGTCAGCCGCCGCAAGAATCGCCCGCTCGCGCCAAAGCCGGTTTGCGGGGCGGCTGCATGGATCGCGCCGGTGGGCAGCGCGGTGAGCGGGACATCGAAGAAGGTGGTGCCTCCGGTAATGGTGCGTTCGACCTGCTGGGTGATGGTGAGGATGCGCATTTGCTCAAGACTGGTGTTCGTGAAGCCCGACGGTACATCGTAAGTTGCACCACCGACACACCCTGTCAGGGATGTGGCCGTGGAGCATTGGTTGAGCTGGCCGAAAGGGATTGAAGCGGGGCCGACGGTTTCGACAAAGCCCAGCAATACCAACTGTCGCCGCGTCAATCGTTCGCTGATAACGCGGTCAGTAACAACCTCGGGTCCGCCGCCGGTCTGGATTGCGGTTCCGGCGAAATAGCGTCTGCCGGTGGCAGTGCGGGCATCGGTCAGCAAACCGGTGCGCGCCTGCGCCAGTGAGGTCGCGGTGATGCGCAAGGGGGCCTGCCCCGTCGCGAGCCCGCGCACCTCGACCTCGCCCGGTTGGCCAAGGCGATTGTCGATGGTGCGGATGATCGTCGTGTCAAACTGGCGATGCTCACCAGTCAATGTGGTCGTTGTTGCCAACACCCCACCGGATGCATCGCAAGGATGGCTGCCGAAGGCGAACGCATTGCCTAGGGTATTGACGACACGCAGCCCTTCGGCGCGAAACTGAAAAATGCTGCAGGCGGGCGTGTTCAGGATAAAGGTGCTGGTGTTGGCGGCGGCTAAGTCAATCGCAGCCTGCCTGTTGAGTGCGTCAGTATCCAATGGCGGCGGCACCGGTTCGTCCACCATCTCGTCCAGCACGACCTGCGCCGCTGCGGCTTGCGGCAGCGCCAGCGCGGCGGCCAGCGCCGTCCCCGCCACCAACAC
>NZ_LSKQ01000262.1 GCF_001557115.1 Erythrobacter sp. CCH5-A1 | reverse complement strand
ACCGCAGGGGAAAGGGGAGGCGCTCAAGCCGGGGCGGGAAGACATACAATAGGTTGACGCGATACTTGCCCTAAGTAATACTTCTCTTCCCTAAACAGCCTTTGAACTACTGGGGGAGCAGTCCTATGGCGCATGAACTTGAGAGGCTTGCCGCAGGTCAATCACACATTTTCGGTGGCCAAGAAATTGACATTATCAAGGTCGGGCCGATCCACTTCGACGTCGATGTTGAGGTCACCGCCACTTTCGCGGGAAAGAAAACTGGAGGCGGGCAATCAGCACGGCTCGAATTGTGGATCGACGGAGCCAAAATAGTGGAGCGAAGCGACGCGAATTTTGACACCTACAGCCTCGTCGCGTCCGCAAAAATAGTGATGGCATCTGGTTCGTCGATTGCGATCCGCTCTGCGCGATCGAACACGAGCGCAACGACCACCGGACAAAGCCTCACCGCCAAGTTCACTCGCAAGCCTTGAGTTTATCAACATTAGACTGTGCTAAAGCGAGCATATCCGACCACAAGAAGCTAGTGGTTCGCGCCTAGCCGCCAAGTCGCCAAGAGCGTTATCCTCCCCTGCAAGGGGAGGGGGACCACCGAAGGTGGTGGAGGGGCAGGCGAGGCTGCTGGCGAACACCCCCGTCATGCTGAACGCGCCCCAGCATCCATCCCGAGGCCCCGCAATGCCTCAAACGAAGACACGAAGAGGGCTGCGCTCCACTTCTAACTTTCGCTTTTGCGAGCGGCAGAATCTGTGCAATTCACGAGAGTAAGCAATTGATTCAAGAATTTTCTCGCACCAAATTTGCTCAGTTATCCTCCGACGCGAGTACATGCCCATGACGGAATTGACCGCGAATGAAGCGCGCAAGCCAAAGCTATTTATTTCATATAGTTGGACCGACTCTTCCCATGTTGAATGGGTGATTCAACTCGGTACTGACCTCCGGGCTAACGGTGTAGAGGCGATAATAGACCAGTGGTACCTTAAAGAAGGTCAGGATGCTCACTCGTTCATGGAGCAAATGGTAAGGGATGAGAATATCGATAAGGTCGCTTTGATATGCGACAAGAAGTATGTTGAGCGTGCAAATTCCAGAACTGGAGGGGTGGGGATTGAGTCCCAGATCATAACAAAGAAGATTTATGGAGATGTCGGGCAAACGAAATTCGTAGCCTTAACTAGATCTAGTGATGATTTGGGAAATGCTCTGTTGCCGAGTTTTGTAGCTAATCGGATTTATATCGATTTTCGCGACGATGATAGATATGCCGAGAATCTTGAGCTGCTGCTGCGGTGGATATTCGATAAACCTCTGCGGGTTGTCCCGGAAGTCGGTAGTCGACCGGCGTTCCTAGATGATCAGCTCATTTCTACCCCAAGCAGTTTGAGTCCGATTGCAAGCAAGAAAAATCAAGCAAAGACTGCGGACGCTCAATTCTCTTCATTATGGCGGGAAGCTGCCTCCTCCCACTCCGATTTCACATTGGATCTTGCGAACAATGATGCCGCCGATCAAATTGTCTTAGATACAATCATGGCTATGCCGCCAATTTTAAGTCAATTAATTATCAGTGTCCGAGATGAGTTGGAGGCAGGCCGATTTAGTGTTCAACATGTTGAGAATGTGAGGAATTTTTTTGAGGCCAGTTTGTCGAATTTTAGAAAGGGATCAACGACTTGGGGTGCTGACGCCACCAAATTTTTCTCAGAGTTTTTATTTGTTTCTATTGTTGCAGTATTTCTCAGATTTGGCAGGTTTGATTTAACCGAGCAGTTACTTAAAGGTTCTTTCGTGTTGATGCAGCATGGGGGTGTCACCGCTAGGAGTGTAAGATTCACAGAATTAAGTAGTCATCTTGATTCTCTTTATCACAGAAACGCCAGGTTAAAATTGAATCGGGTTTCCGTCCAAGCTGACGTGATTAAAGATGTCACAAATCTAGTGCCGTTAGAATTCTGGGAGTATCTTCAGGCCGATTTTGTGCTATTCCTTTACTGTCTTCGCCGTTTGAATGGATCAGTGTGGTGGCCGGATTCTAATATTTACGCCGTTGATCACAGCGGTGCTTATCCAGTTTTTGTTCGAGCGCAAGGTGCGCATTTGCCTGACACAGTGATGGGTATTCTCGACCTCGCGGAGCCATCGAAACTTGAGAGTTTTGCTAATGATCTTAGGTCTGAAAAATATGGCCAATTCCGGTGGCGGAGCGCATTCTCTTCACTGCCCATCGGAGCGTTAGCCAACATCGTGCAGATTCAAGAGAATCTGCGCGTAGACGGTGGTTGAACTCCTTTCCCCCTTTCCTACCCCCCCACTCCCGGCATATCCTCCCACCCAAGCGTCGGCCCTGTGCGTCTCTCTCCCGCAT
>NZ_LSKQ01000261.1 GCF_001557115.1 Erythrobacter sp. CCH5-A1 | reverse complement strand
ATTCCAGGGGGGAATGAAGATGGACCGCTTCCATGCAATGGCGACCTTCGTGCGGGTGATCGACACGGGGTCCTTCTCGGCCGCCGCTCGGCAGGGCAATGTCGGCCAGCCGGCGGTGTCCAAGATGATCGCGCAGCTCGAGGACCAGCTCGGGGTGCGGCTGGTGACGCGGACCACGCGCGGCCTCTCGCCGACCGAAGCGGGGCAGCGCTACTACGAACGCGCCCGCCGCGCGCTGGAGGAAGCGGACGAGGCCGAAGTGGCCGCGCGCGGTGCGGGCAAGGGCCTCACCGGACGGCTGCGGATCTCGGCGGCGACGACCTTCGCGCGGCTCCATATCGTCCCGCGCCTGCCCGCCTTCATGGCCGAGCATCCCGAACTCGCGCTCGAGGTGATCATGGACGACCGGGTGATCGACATGGTCGAGGAAGGTGTCGATGTATCGCTGCGGATGGGGCCGCTGCCGGATTCGAGCATGACAGCGCGCAAGCTGGCGGCAGGGCGGCGGCTGCTGGTGGCGACACCGGCCTATCTCGCCCGCGCCGGCACGCCCGCCAGCCCGGCGGAGATCGCTGGGCATCAGGCGGTGGTCTACACCCGCTACGAAGCCGCGCCCTGGACCTTCCGCCACACCGGCGGGGCCGAGGCCTCGGTCAGCGTCGGCGGGCGGCTGCGGGTGACAGCGGCGGAAGGCCTGCGCGCCGCGGTGCTCGCCGACATGGGGCTCGCAGTGGCGTCCGAGTGGATGTTCACCAACGAGCTCGCCAGCGGCGCGGTGGTCGAGGTCTTGCCCGACTGGGCGCTCCCCCCGATCGACCTGTGGGCGCTGTTCCCGAGCGGACGCCTCGCCAGCGCCAAGGCGCGCGCCTTTGCCGACT
>NZ_LSKQ01000260.1 GCF_001557115.1 Erythrobacter sp. CCH5-A1 | reverse complement strand
TGCTGTTCCCGGCAGGAATTGTCCGCAGCGAAGGCTTCGCCGCTCCTGGCGAGAGAGAGGCAACAAGCCAGTTGCGCTTGCTGAGCTCAACGCTGACAATGACAGAAGTCTTGGGGCAGTAATCTGACGACGAGTTCTGCATGTAGCGTTCTCCGTGAGGTTTGACGGAACAACGGCATAGCCGATCCGACCTGCATAGGATCTATTACGACACCGAACTGGCATTTGGGTCCGAGGATCCGGCCAATCCAGCGATGACACGGCGCGTCATCACGCTGATGCGGCCAGCGGACTACTGATGAGTTCAGGGGCTGACATGTCAGTGCGCCGCGGGGCATCGGCCCAGTTAAGGGTGGGGAGGTAACGAGCGCATGAGCAGGCACAAAGTACCGCTTCGTGACGGGATTGCTGCTGCCAGTGCCTATGTCGGATGGGACCGACCGCTTCAGACCTATTTCGCGCAGGTTCTGAGCGCTCCTGACGAAGACGGGGAGGAAATGGAACTCGTATGGGTCGGAACCGCTTTCGGAGAGCTGCCCCGCGCGGTTGACGCAATCCGCGCGCTCGAGCCCTATTGCCATATCGAGGCAAGTCTTGCCGCACAGCTCGAGATCGACAGGATGGCCTGCCTCGCCACGCGCGATGGACCCAATCAGCTGGAAGCCAAGGCGTTCATGGCGCGCCTCAACCAGATCAAGGATGGGTCCGAGCCCGAAGCTTAGGTCGGTACAGACCGCGCTTGGCTCGAAGCAGGGCTGGTTCAGCTCCAATCCAACTATCGAGACTCCTCAGCCCTCCGGGCTGGACAGGATGACGCGCGCCTGCGGTGGCTGGCGCACGGGCCGGGCCAGAGGCCCGGAGGAGAGGGGGGATGGGAGAAGGTGTTCCGGACAAGGGGTTCGGACGGCATCAGGAGAACTTCGACATGAACATCGGCACCCTCAAGGCCAACGCAGAAGGCGTTCACATCGGCCGCATCACCACCCTCACCTTCAGCGCGACCGTCGCCCTGCGGGCCTTCGAATCCACCAACGAGCGGGCACCCAAGTTCGACCTCATGGCGCTCTCGGCGGACCGCCGCAGCTGGGTCAAGATCGGCGCGCTCTGGGAATACTCGTCGAACGAGACCGGCGAATGCTTCCTCTCGGGCCAGATCGACGATCCCAGCCTCTCGGCGCCGATCCCGGTCGCCATGTTCCAGCAGAACGATGGGAGCTTCAATGTCGCCTGGCGGCGTTCGAAGCCCAAGGCCTCGCTCGACGGCTTCGGCAGCGAGAGCGAAGGCGCCCTGCCGCCGCTCACCGCCACCGGCGACGAACCGGCCAGCGACCGCGGCGTTGACAGCGCCGCTGCCACCGGCCACGGTCTGGGCGAGAGCACTGCTCCGGCACCCAAGGGCAAGACGCGCGCGAGCGTCGACGCCTGACCGGCACAAGCCCCCCGTGACCGGTGCCGCGACCCGCGCCGGTCACATCGGGAAGGCCCGTCCGCACATTTGTCGCGGGCGGGCCTTTTCTTTTGCCCGGTGCTTGCAAGCCGAGCCGACCTTCAGCGGAAACTCTGCCTGCGAGAGAGAAGGGGGAGGTGCCGTTCAAGCAAAGGAGGCTTGAATGGCACACACGAACTGGACTCTCGATCTTGGCGGGGCTCCGTGGAACGAAGACTGCGCGCAGATCGGCCACACCCCGAACTTCGACCTTGTGAATACGGCGGAAGCCACGCTCTACAGGGCTGCACTGATCGCGGTTGCCGGGCCTCCGCCCGCCGGAATCAATCTGCGGATCAAGGCTAACGCCCATGATTTCGGGACCTACCGGACGGTCGAGGCGAGCATCGACAATGACCAGAATGACGGCAGCCATGCCTGCTATCTCGAGACCCTCGAGACCGGCATCGCCTTCTGGCATCAGGCCGGGTTTGCACCGCCTGAATTCGGCAAGCTGACGGCGAGCGATCAGCTTGCGGGTTTCGTCGTGGATGCTGTCGCAAGCGCGCTGCGGATCACACGGCCGAGCAGCACCGGCGCATTCTTCCCGGCGTCCTCCGGGCCGCTCCACCGGAACCTTACCGCAGCCTTTCCAGAAGCGGCGCAGCGCGCCTTTTCTGAAGGGGGCCTGCCATGCTGACTGATAGCGAGCGCTTCGCCTTTAGCGCGTGGCGGATCCATGCGTTCGCCTCGACGGGCAATGCCTACGACGCCGTACAGACCGACGAGACTATCGCTGCTGGCGATACTCTGCTCATTCTCGACGAAGGGGTTGTCGGTGTCGCGATGATCTGGCCCTTTGCTATCACCGCAGAGCCGGGCAAGCTTCACACGGTCTGTGAACCTGGCGCTGGCGAAACCCTTGGGCACATTGAAAAGGCGCTCGATGTTCCAGACGGGTCAATCGCTCGAGCTTGCCGCCTGGCAAGGACTCTGGGCTTTGCGATTGATGCGGGCCTCGCCGCATTGTTGCCGGATCTGCTGGCGACAGAGGTGGACGGCTAGCGCGGCAATCGTCGTCACAGAAATCTTGCTATTTTGGCAATAATTGCTATTTTGGGTGCCACGAGGAGATACCACCATGCCAGCGACGGCCAATGAGCACCCCAGGGTTCCCCTGACCCGGTTTCACAACAACACCGGCGAGTTCCTCGACCTTGCGACCAAGCAGCCGGTCGTCCTGACCAGCCATGGCCGCGAGCGGCATGTGATCGCAGATAGCGAGTATTTCCGCCATCTCGAACAGGCGGCGCGCGGTACGATCGCAGATCACATGAATATCGAAGCTGTCGCTTCGTCCGACATGACCGAAGCCGACCGCCAAGCTTTCGCCAATGCACGGCCCTCGGACAGCGAACTCGCCAATGACCGCTGGGAAGACTGACCGCCCCGCCGCAGGCCATATCCTCCGATACGTCTATCTCTTCCAGGAAGAGCAGCGCCAAGGCCGCGATGAGGGCGTCAAGGAACGCTTTGTCGTCGTCGTGGGTGTGGAAGGGTCACGCTATCTGGTCGCCGCGATCACCACCAAGGGCGAGGGGCGCAAGAATGCCATCCAGATCCCCGATGAGATTGCGCGCACAGCTGGCCTTGCTCCCGGTAGCGCCATCGTCATTTCGGAATTCAACCGCTTCACCTGGCCCGGATTCGACATCAGACCCCTGATGAAGCAGCCTGGGTACATTGCCGGACGACTCCCACCGCGGTTCACGGCAAAGATCATCGATGCCATAGCAGCCTGGAGATCAGCTCCCGTCGATCGGGATTGATTGGCGCAACGTGCAGACAGGCAGCCCCCTTGGGGCCTTGTCCGATCATGCATGAGGGCTGCGTCAGTGACGCCAACCTCGTGGACCGGCACCCCAGATAGCCAGGGTCAGGAGTTCCGGACGGCTGCCGCAATGGGACTATTCGTTCACCGAAATCGGCGAGGACGGACGATCAGTCCTGCGATCAACGCCAGCATCAGCAAGCCGAGACGCGGCGAGGTTGATATTCAGGCACGCAATCAGCCCCTGTGCCACCCGCACGTCCGCCGCCCAGTGCCCCTGCCTCTCTGGTCGAGCTTAGGGCCAACCTGCAGAAATGCGAGCCGTGTTGCCCGGCAAGCCGGGCTGCCCGCACCACCTCGATTTCCGAGGTTTCCCGCGCGCGAGGGCGCGCGGTGTCCCAGCTCTCCCGCCGAGGCTCGATAAGGGCACCGGCGGACGAGCCGTCGGCACCAAGGAGGCTCTTGCAATGAACATGGTCAACCTCGTCGGCCGTCTCGCCAAGGATCCCGTCGCCCGCGATCGCAGCGACACCCGCATCACCGAACTCATCCTCGTGACCGAACGTCCCGTCATCCGCGACGGCAAGGTCCAGAAGGACCCCGAGACCGGCTACCCGGTCAAGGATGCCGAATTCCACAAGATCACCGTCTTCAACGGCCTCGGGCTCCCGCTGCGCCAACACAAGGCCAAGGGTGATCAGCTCGCCGTGACGGGCCGCATCCACTACTCGCGCTGGCAGGACGCCGAAGGCAATGAGCGCTACGGCTGCGAGATCATCGCCGAGAACGTCGAGTTCCTGTGACCAGCAGGGGCGGCACCGCGGTGCCGCCCCTCGCTTCGCTTGACAGGCGAAGATCGCCGCGATGATCGGCCAAAAAATCCATCCTGACCGACGACGACAAACCCCATAGTAAGACTGCAACCAGGAGGAACCGCTACATGTCGATTACCTTCCCTCGGAAGTTCGCCATCGGGGGAGTGCCTGTCACGAACATCAAGGAAGGGTTGAAATCTCTTTCCAGAACGAATGATCCCGGCTCCTTTGTCGGCCTACGTTCGGTCTTTCCGACCCTCATCCACGGATCGCATGCCCTCGAAATCGCAGGCTTGCTTGGTTTGCTCGACGATGAGCGATCCGATCTGACCCCGACAGGCAGGGCGGTTGCCCATTCACGCAGCGTCGTGAAAACCGAGTTGACCAAGGCGCTTGCCATCCTCGACCAGCTGCTTGAACGATTTGTGGCTATAAATGCTGATCTCGATCGTCTCATCAGCATCAACACGGTCTACCTTTACGGCAGCGTCATGCGCGGCGATCCTCTTGTCGGCGACATCGACCTCGACATCGAAGCCTCGCGGGGTCCAGCCTACGCGAACGACCTTCAGGGATATCTCAGGGATTGCCTAGCCTTTGTCCGGCGATTTGCACCGAACTATGTGCCTCCTGTCTACATGGCCGAAAGTGACAAGGCGATGGATTTTCTCGCCTTCGGCCAAAGGAGAGCGCCGATCCTCAAGGGGGCCGTGATCAATGTCAGGAAACTCAGCACGATCCCGGCGCCATGTCAGCTGATCTACACCATTCAGAACGGGGTCGACTTGAACGCCCCGATCCTCACGACCCATCCTGATTATGACCCTGCAATTGAAACAACCCACGAAGTCCCGCACCTCGCTTCGATCGAAGTTCCCGCATTCGGAATCCCAGAGCCCGTTGACGCCCGATTCATCGCGAAATTCCATCCCTCCGGGCGGATTGCCGCCCATGATTTTGCCTCACCGACATCGAACCTGCTGGCGTGGCTACTGCGGTTGCACGAACAGCAATCCAGCACGCTGAAGGTCCATGTGAGGGGCGATACGCTGGACCCCACCTTCGCCAAACGAAGCGGCCTCGCAGACGACCTCAGCCCGAAGGGAACCATCGTCCTGACGGCCGAGTCCCAGCGAAGCGAACTGCGATCCTTCATGAAAATTGAGCGTAGGGTGACCATGACTGATGGGACGCTGACGATTGAATTGAAAGTCAGTGACCTCGCGACGCTGCAGCGCCGCCGGACCGATGAAGCACATGCCGCCTGTCTCGCCGTGGTTGCAGCCACAATCCATATGGCAGACCGGTTCCACGCGATCGCACTCAACCAGGCGGGCAACAATTATCCGATCGAAGCGACGGTGACGACAGCCAGCTCGGTTCCGGACACGATCGGTCCATTGATCCAGCAATTCGGCTCGAAGATAAGCGAGTCACTAGATCCCTGACTTGGGTGCCCGCCCGCCGATGAGCCCGCAGCAGCCATATTGCAACCTGCCGGCGTGCTTCCAGCATCCCCGAGGATTGCCGTTCTTCCTGCGATATCGACTTCACCCTCCAAGGTCCCGTCTCACGACCCTCGGTCGATCATTGTCCCTATCGCATCGATCTTTGCGCCGCGGTGACCACAGCTGCACCTCAAATGCTGCGCGACCACGGCAAGCTTCATCGGGATCGATTTGGCGAAGCATTGATCGCGCAACCTGGATGCCGGGATGATCACGACGCGGCGGCACCTGCGGCATTCAACCTGCGCATTGAGACCATGCCGGACCAGATCGGCGACAGTGTCGAGACGCTTGCTTCCCATGACAGCGTCAGAACATTATAAGAACACACTCGTCAACCGTAGCGCTGAGAAGAGTCTGGCAGCGCACGTCTCCCGACCTTCGGTCGGGACCGCGCTCTATTCCGCCTCGTGCGCTGCGGCCCCGTCTTCGCGGGGACTTCGCGCATCCGGGGCTTCACCGAGCCCCTGAAGGGTCTCGGCCCTTCGGGTGACGATCGCTGACGCATTTGGCCGCGCACCGCGCTTGCGCGCTGCGGCCATAAGGAGCGGGGCTTTTCCAGCGGCTCGGGCTTCGCCCGGGCCTTGCGTTTCTGATAGCCCCGCCGGCTCTCGATCCCGCCGCTCGCGGCCTGTTTGCCGCGCGCACGGTCGGCGACTGGAGCCGCCGCCTCGGCGTGCGACGAACCAGGCCTGTCGGGCCGCGGCTCCTGCGGGAGCCGTTTCCGGAACAGACGTCTCGGAGAGACGTCCGATCACCTTGCATGTCGGCTTTTGGGTGATGCTGTGAGCTTGCCCAATGGCCAGCAATGGGTGGTAAGGTGAATGGCGTCTGTGGATGGCTCCCGCGTTGCAAGCATAAAGTGATGATCTGGTGTTTGGTCGGGTGCAGTCGTCTGTCCGGCCTGTTGATGCAGTCGGCTTGGACTGCTGGCCCTGATGGGGTCCGCGAACAAGGTCCCGATCGGCTTTGCAGGCTGTAACGCCTTCGCCATTCGCTGGGTTGTCCTTGTTCCCGGTCCGACCGGTTTGCTCCATCACATCGCTTTGCTCTCACAACCTCGTGAAGCTGATCTCCTCAGCCAAACTCCTGATCTCTCACGCAGCCAGCATCGGCGCATGACCGCGCTCGAAGACTCCGCCCCGCGCCATGATCGCCCATGCGATCCGCGCCATCTTGTTGGCGATGGCAACCGAGGCAACCCGGGCGGGCTTTCGGGCGACTAGCGCGACAAAGCGCGGATCGACCGTCTCGGGCTTGCTCCTGGCAGATCGGATCAAGGCGGTCGCACCGACAACGAGCAGCTGGCGCAGATAGGTGTCGCCCATCTTGGTGATCCGCCCGAGGCGTTCCTTGCCGCCGCTCGATCGCTGGCGCGGTGTCAGCCCCAGCCAGGCTGCGAACTGTCGTCCCGACCTGAACTGCGCGGGGTCGCCTACCGATGCGGCGAGGGCAGTAGCGCCAACGGGTCCGATGCCAGGGATCGTTGCAAGGCGCCGGGCCCTGTCGCGCGACAATCAGAATGAGAATGCGCGACAATCAAGATGAGAATCCGGTG
>NZ_LSKQ01000259.1 GCF_001557115.1 Erythrobacter sp. CCH5-A1 | reverse complement strand
TGCTGTTCGTGGCGCTATTCATCGCGGTGGTGTTCCTGCTCGCAGCGAGCCAGACGCGCACGCACGCGCTGCTGGTGGAGTTACCGCAGCCGGAAGCCGGCCTGATCGGAACAGGCACTCCGCCTGCGGTTTACCGTGTCGAGCTGGCAGCCTCGGGCCAGTTGCGCTTCAACGGCGAAGTCGTGAACGCGCAGCAGCTCGAGGTCTTGCTCGGCGAAGTGAGCACGCTCCAGCCGCGCGCCGTCCTCGCCTTCGAACCCGACGAGGCGGCGAGCTATGGTCTCGCCGCGCATACCCTCGCCATCATCCACCGTGCGGGCCTGAATGACGAATGGTTCTGCATCAACGGCATGGAGAAGCATGGGGAGTTCGGCAGGAGCAGCGGCCACCCGCTGCCCCTGCTGACCAGCATCCGGATCGACGAAGCCATGGGCGCGCAACAGATGGTGCCTGACCCGGATATCGACACCTGCGCGCCGGAGCTGTTCGGCACGACCGACCGCTAATCCCCCTCCGGCGGCACATCCGGCCGCATCGCCGCTGCGATCAGCCCCTCGGCTTCGAGCAGCAGTTCGTCGTCGACCGCGCCCTGCGGCACCGCCTCGCGGCCGATCATCGTCATCACCGGCACCGCGAGCGGGGAGACGCGGTCCAGCTCGACGTGCACCAACTCGCGCTCGGAGCGCTCCAGCAGGTCGGCGAGCCGCCCCACGTCGGTCATCCGCGCGCGGGCATCGGCCCAGGCGGCTTCGATCAGCACGTGGTCGGGCTCGTATTTCCTGAGCACGTCGTAGATCAGGTCGGTCGAGAAGGTGACCTGCTTGCCGGTCTTCTTCTGCCCCGGGTGCTGGCGCTCGACGAGGCCGCTGATCACCGCCACCTCGCGAAAGGCGCGGCGCAGGAGGTGGCTTTCGGTCACCCACTCGACGAATTCGCCGGTGAGGATATCGGGCGACAGCAGCGGTGCGGGATCGGTGACGGGCTTCAGCCCCCATACCGCCAGGCAATAGTCGTTCGCCACGAAGCCGCCGGGGAGCAGGCCGCGATCCTCCATCCGCCGGGTGATCAGCATCCCCAGCGACTGGTTCGCGTTCCAGCCCTCGAAGGTGTAATAGGCGGTGTAGTGCTTGCCGCCGTGAGGGAAGCTCTCGACCAGCAGCTCGCCGGGTGCGGGCAGGCGCGAGCGGTAGTCCTGCATCTCCAGCCACTCGCGCACATCGTCGGGGAAACGGCCCCACCCCGCGCGGTCGGAGAGCAGCCCCTGCACGCGGGTGGAAAGGTGCGTGGTCAGGGGCAGCCGCAAGCCGCCATAACTCGGGATTGTGGCGCTTTTCTTGGCGGCGCGGACGGTGACGTCCATGTCCTTCACCCCCTCGACCTCGAGGCTCATGCCGGCAAAGAAGAAGGTATCGCCGGGGGAGAGCGAAGCTGCGAAGCGCTCCTCCACCTTGCCGAGACTGCGGCCGTTCCGGAAGCGGACGGTGAGCATCTCGCTGTCGACGATGATCCCGGCGTTCATCCGGTGCCGCTGCGCCTGGTTGGGGTGGGCGAGGCGCCAAACCCCCGCCTTGTCGCGCACGATCCGCTGGAAGCGGTCATAGGCCTTGAGCGCATAACCGCCGTTCGAGACGAACCCCAAGACCCGCTGGAAGGTCGCCTGATCGACCCAGCTATAGGCGAGGCTGCTCCTCACCTCGGCGAGCAGCGCGTCCTCGTGGAACGGCCCGGCGCAGGCGCAGGCCATGACATGCTGGGCGAGCACATCTAGGCTCCCCGGGCGGAAGGCCTCACCATCGCGCTGGCCCTCGTCGACCGCTTCCTTGGCGGCGATGGCTTCAAGGAATTCGAAGCGGTTGCCAGGCACCAGCACCGCGCGGCTCGGCACATCGAGCCGGTGGCCCGCGCGCCCGATCCGTTGCAGCAGCCGCGACGAACCCTTGGGCGCGCCCATCTGCACCACCAGATCGATGTCGCCCCAGTCGATGCCGAGGTCGAGGCTGGCAGTGCACACCAGCGCGCGCAACTCCCCCCGCGCCATCGCCTCCTCGACCTTGCGCCGCGCCTCGGTGCTGAGCGAGCCGTGGTGGATGCCGATGGGGAGATGATCCTCGTTCGCCTCCCACAGGCACTGGAAGATGAACTCGGCGAGAAAGCGGGTGTTGGTGAAGACCAGCGTGGTGCGGTTGGCCTTGATCGCCTCGTAAAGCTGCGGGACGGCCCAGCGCCCGGCGTGCCCGCCCCACGGGACGCGCTCCTCCTGCGGCAGGAGGATCTCGACCTCGGGATCGGCCCCCTCCTCGCCCAGCACCAGCGCAGCCGCCGCGATCTCGCCGTCCGCGCCGGACTGGGGCGCGAGCCATTCCTGGAAGTCGCGGGGGTTGGCGAGCGTCGCCGACAGCGCCACGCGCTGCGCCTCGGGGGCGAGCGCATGAAGGCGGGCCAGCGACAGCGCGAGCAGATCGCCGCGCTTGTCGGTGGCGAAGGCGTGGACCTCGTCGATCACCACCCGCCTGAGCCCCGCGAACAGCTCGGCGCTTTCGGGATAGGACAGCAGCAGCGAGAGGCTCTCGGGCGTGGTCAGCAGGATGTGCGGCGGCTTCTCCCGCTGGCGTTTCTTGCGGTCGGATGGCGTATCGCCGCTGCGGGTCTCGACCCGGATGGGGAGGCCGATCTCCGCGATGGGCGTGAGCAGGTTGCGCTTCACGTCTTGCGCCAGCGCCTTCAATGGCGAGACGTAGAGCGTGTGCAGCCCCTCCCCCGGCACCGCGTCGCCGGCAAAGTCGCACAAGGTCGGCAAGAACCCGGCGAGCGTCTTGCCCGCGCCGGTATCGGCAACCAGTAGCGCGTGCTCGCCCGCGCGGGCCTTCGCGAGCATCTCCCACTGGTGCCGCCGCACCCGCCAACCGCGCGCGTCGAACCACGCGGCAATCTGGGGCGGGAGGGTCGGGGCGG
>NZ_LSKQ01000258.1 GCF_001557115.1 Erythrobacter sp. CCH5-A1 | reverse complement strand
TGCGCCCGACCGCGATGCCGCGCAGCGCGTTCTCGGCAAGGTTGTTGTCGATCTCAAGCCGCCCGTCCTGGGTGTAGGCAAGCAGCGCGGGCTTTAGCTTGACGGCATAGCGCAACGCCTCGGCCAGCGGCGAGCGTGCCGATGCCTTGGCAAGGACGCCATCTGCCCATGCGAAGAAATCGAGCGCGATAAGCCTCGATGCCGCTCGCTGGCGCAGACGCTCCTGGGGAGGTTCCTGCTCGATCGGCCGCTCGATCTCGTAGAGCTGCGCGATGAGGCCGAGCCCCTTGCGCGCAGCAGAGCCGCGATCGGCAACAAGGACATCGTGCAGCTTGCGCCTTGCATGCGCCCAGCAGGCGACGGGCGTGATAACGCCGGGCTTGCGGCCGGGATCATAGAGCGGGTTGAATCCGGCATAGGCATCGGCCTGCAGAAAGCCCGAAAAAGCCGCAAGATGCTCGCGTGGCCGTTCACCCTTGCGATCGGGACTGTAGCGGAACAGCGCGGCAGGCTTGTCGCTCGGACTCCATCGCCGGTTGTCGCGCAGATAGACCCATAATCGCCCGGTCGACGTCTTGCCCGTACCGGGAGCCAGCACCGGGACCGGTGTGTCGTCCGCGTGGAGCTTCTGACTGGCCATGACGTGGGCACCGAGCCGCTCGACCAGCGGATCGAGCAGCCAGCTGACCTGGCCGAGCCAGTCGGCCATGGTCGAGCGGGACAGCTCGACACCTTCGCGCGCATAGATCTGCGACTGGCGATACAGCGGCAGGTGATCGGCGAACTTGGCGACGATGACGTGCGCCAAGAGGCCTGGGCCGGCGCGGCCGCGCGGGATCGGCAGACCGGGTGCAGGTGCCTGAGCGATAGTATCGCAGCATGTGCATGCAAGCTTGGGACGGACATGGCGCACCACGCGGAAGCTCGCAGGCACGTATTCCAGCACCTCGGTGACATCTTCGCCGAGAATGGATGCCGCACTGCCGCACGCCGCGCAGCGATCCGCGCCGGGCGCCGGATGCACGATCACATCGCGCGGCAGATGTTCGGGCAGCGGCGCGCGCTTGGGTTTGCGCTTGGCCTCCGGCGGTTCGGCCTCGTCCTGATCGACATGCCCGCGCATGACGCACTCGGCATGGGCCTGCTGGGCTTCGAGATCCTCGAGCGTGAGTTCCAGCTGATCGGCAAGCTGCGTCATGCGCTCGGACGACTGGCCGAACTTCATCCGGCGCAGCTTGGCGAGCTGAGCTTTGAGCTTCTCGATCTGAAGCGTGGTCAGCTTGATCGCGTTGCGTGCGGCACTGAGCTCATCGCGGGTAGCGACATGGGCTTTGCGCTCCTGCGCCAGCGCCTGCTCCGAGGCGACCAGACGCGCCTTCATCACCTCGGCAAAGGCGCGAAGCTCGTCCGGATCGGAAGGCAGATCAAGTTCGGTGGGAGACATGAACAGCGGATAACATGACGGGCGATCTTGACCAAGCCGAAGGCAGGAAAACCGCGCCCGAATCGCTAGATATGCACAGGCCTCTGCGGGGGTTTTGGCGCCACCGTTCGCCGCCAGTCCATCGCCTCCAGAAGCAGCGAAAACTGCGCAGGGGTCAGCACCACTCCGCCGTCGACCAGCGGCGGCCACACAAAGCGATGACGCTCGAGACGCTTGGCGAACAGGCACAGGCCCGTGCCGTCCCAGACCAGCGCTTTGAGGTAGTTGCCGCGCTTGCTGCGGAACAGGAAGACATGCCCGTTATAGGGATCGAGCCGGAAAACTTCGCTGGCAAGCACGCTGAGCCCGGCGAAGCCCTTGCGCATGTCGACCGGCTTGCTGGCCAGATAGACCTTGGTTCCTGACGGCAAGCTCAACATGGCACGGCCTTCAACGCGCGCAGAACCCGGGCGAGCGCCTTCTCGTTGACGA
>NZ_LSKQ01000026.1 GCF_001557115.1 Erythrobacter sp. CCH5-A1 | reverse complement strand
TCAGCTCGCCAGCCCGCAAAAGCTTGGCGAGACCTACCGCATCGCGCCGGTTGGTCTTGACCCGGTCGCCAGGTCTCCTCGGAATCAGCGAGGGCGCAACGACGTCGCACGGATACCCCATGCCGGTGATGAGGCGGTAGAGACCATAACCGGTGGGTCCGGCTTCATAGCAGAAATGCGCTCGCCCGTACTTACCGACAATCCGCTGCACGACCCGCCGCATCGCATCGGACGCGGCGTCCACTTCACCGAAGTACCTGACCTCACCGCCACGCTCGCCCTCGGCGATCGCGATAGCGTTGCGCGACTTTGCCACGTCGATCCCGACGAAAACATCTGTATGCTGTTTCATGGCTCGTCCTCCTGTGATGAGGATCGGCTCGGTCACCCCGAGCAACCCTCGGAAACACAGTGTAGGGCGAGCCACCTCAAACACCGAGGCGGACATACGGTCTTAC
>NZ_LSKQ01000257.1 GCF_001557115.1 Erythrobacter sp. CCH5-A1 | reverse complement strand
CCCTCGCTTTGACGGGCTTTGTGATCGGCGTTGCCCGCATGGCTTTGAAGAGCGCACCCGGCTTTGCTTTCGGCGGCACCGCGCGCGGTTCGCAGTCGGGCTGGGCTGTCACGCGTTTGATGATTGGAACTGCAGACGCGACGTCTGCAACTGTCTCCCGCGCCAAAACTGCAGGTCTGATCTGACCCGGGATCTTGTCGATCACGTACAAGCGCACGGCCACGCTGGTGCCCTGCTTGT
>NZ_LSKQ01000256.1 GCF_001557115.1 Erythrobacter sp. CCH5-A1 | reverse complement strand
GCGCCCCGCGCCGCGGCCCTGGCTGCGCTAGGGCTCGCGTCTGCGGTCCGCTCCATCGAGCCCCTGAAGGGTCTCGGCCCTTCGGGTGACGACGCTGACGCATCTCACCGCCACCGCCCTGCGGGCAGGTTCGGCGGTCCCGACCGCGTGTGCCTGCCGCGGCCCTGACGGTCCGCGCACGCGGCACCCACGCCCGTGAGCTTTACAGCCGTAGTTCGCGCATGCGCGCGAAAGCGCGGCATTCGGCATCCTCCGGCCAGTCAAGGATCGGCTCAGGCTGTCGCTGCGCTTGCCTGAGCCGCCCGCAGAGCGGCGATGCGCGCCGGTGCCCGCGCGATCGTCCCTGACAGTCCGTCATCTGCCGACCAGCCACGCTGAACGGCTTCCAAGATGGGAGGTGTTCCCGCTGTTAACCCTTCGTCGGGCCGAAGGGGCGGTCCGGTATGGCGCTGAAGCGCCTGACCGGCCCTGCCTTCGTCTCTCTTCCTCGGGGCGGGAACGTCTCTTCC
>NZ_LSKQ01000255.1 GCF_001557115.1 Erythrobacter sp. CCH5-A1 | reverse complement strand
GCATGACCCGCCGCAAAGACCCCCGCACCGCCCGGCTCCCCGTGTCCGCAGGAGAGCTCCCCGCCTTCACCCCCGTGCCCCGCCAGTACCAGCGCCACGACGGCTGGACCCCCGAGCGCCAGCGCAGCTTCATCGAGGCGCTCGCCGACACCGGCTCCGTCGAGGCCGCCGCCCGCGCGGTCGACATGAGCAGCGTCGGCGCCTACCACCTGCGCCGCCAGCCCGGCGCCGGGGAATTCCGCGCCGCCTGGGAAGCCGCCCTCGCGCTCGGCATCCAGCGGATCGAGGACGTCGCCATGGACCGCGCCCTCAACGGCACCGAGGAGCCGGTCTATTCCTACGGCAAGCTCATCGGCACCCGCATCAAGCACAATGACCGGCTCCTGATGTTCATGCTGAGAAACCGCGCGCCCGAGCGCTTTGCCGCGGGCGGCGGGCCCAAGGGCCTCAACGCGGTCAGCAAGGCGCAGCTCGACCGGCTCAAGAAACAGTGGCGCAAGGAGTGGGAGGCCGAGCGACCCAATGTCTCCGCCGCCGAGGTGCGCGCGAGCATCGACCGCAAGATCATGGAGATCCGCCGCCGCTACGAACGCGAACGCCCCGAGCGCCGCGCGGTCCTCTCGGAAGAAACCCTCGCCGCCTTCGCCCGCTTCGCAGAGCTGCGCGACCGCGACCTCGCCGCAGCCAACGCCGACGAGCGCACGCGCCGGATCGCGGGCGCCGATATCAACACCCCCACCACCTATTACGACCCGGTCGAGCC
>NZ_LSKQ01000254.1 GCF_001557115.1 Erythrobacter sp. CCH5-A1 | reverse complement strand
ACGTTTAGAGTTTCGGACGCCGATAGGCGTCGGAAAGTCGACGGTGCCCGAACCCGCGGGCCGCATGCGGTGAGCTATGGGGATTTCGATTTACGGCCGATCTGGGCGTCTGCAGACGGTGTCGATAAGCGGACGGGTTTGAGAGCAGCCCGTCCGATTTTGGAGTGACAGGGCGGCTGTGGGGAGCTCGTCCGTCCGATTTTGGCGATGGGACGACTGCTCCTGGGCGGATGATATGCAGACATCCTCATCCCCGGGAGCGCGGTTGCGGTGAGGTCTGGCGGTGTGGGGCCGTGCCGGGTCACGACGCAAGGTTCCCGGATGGTGCGATCGGACATGGCGGGCCGCGCGGCAGATAGCGGCGTTCGATGGTCTCGATGATGATCATGGTCCCGCCGCAGCAAGGGCATGGCGGGCGCGGATCGGGGGGCTCGGTGGGTGGCTCGACCGCGGTGGGCGGCGCGAGGGCGAGCAGGCGGCGGGCGCGCTCGAGGTGGGCCTTGCGGGTGCCGCTGGCGAGCAGGCCATAGTGGCGGATGCGGTGGAACCCGCGTGGCAGGCAGTGCAGCAGGAAGCGGCGGATGAACTCGTCGGCGCTGAGCGTCATGACCTGCTGCCGGTCTGGCGTAGAACGGCGATAGTCCTTGTAGCGGAACGTGACCCCATGCTCGTCGAGCCGCAGGAGGCGACTGTTCGAGATGGCGACCCGGTGGGTGTAGCGCGAGAGATAGGCGAGCACGGCCTCGGGACCGGCGAAGGGCGGCTTGGCGTAGACCACCCAGCGCTTTTTGCGCACCGGCGCGAGGTGGCGCAGGAATGCGCGACGATCGGCGAGATGAGCGAGCCGACCGAAGAAGGCGAGCTTGCCGGCATCGTAAAGCGCCAGCAGCCGAGTGAGGAACAGGCGGCGGAACAAGGCGCCCAGCACGCGCACCGGCAGGAGGAAGGCCGGGCGGGATGATATCCATCGCTCCCCATCCGGCGCGATACCGCCGCCCGGCACGATCATGTGGATATGCGGGTGGTGGGTCATGGCCGAGCCCCAGGTGTGGAGCACGGCGGTGATGCCGATGCGGGCACCGAGATGCTTCGGGTCGGCGGCGATGGTGAGCGTGGTCTCGGACGCAGTCTTGAACAGCAGGTCGTAGAGCAGCGCCTTGTTGTGGAACGCGATATCCGCGATCTCGGCAGGCAGCGTGAAGACGACATGGAAGTATCCCACCGGCAGCAGGTCGGCCTCGCGCGAGGCGAGCCAGGTGCGCGCGGCGGTGCCCTGGCACTTGGGGCAATGGCGGTTGCGGCAGGAGTTGTAGGCGATCCGCCAATGTCCGCAGTCGGTGCAGGCCTCGACATGCCCGCCCAGCGCGGCGGTGCGGCAGTGCTCGATCGCCGACATGACCTTGAGCTGATGCAGGCTCAGGTGCCCGGCATGGGCGAGCCGATAGGCTGGCCCGGCAGCGCAGAAAACGTCGGCGACCTCGAGTGCGGCGCGCACCGGTCCTCAGCCGCTCGGCGCCTCCTTGTCCGGTGCCGCCAGTGCGAGCCGGTCAAGCGGGCTGACCACGGCGCGCACCGTCTTGGTTGCCACTTGCGTGTAAAAGGCGGTGGTGTTCAGCTTGGCATGACCGAGCAGCGCCTGAATGACGCGGATATCGACCCCGTCCTCGAGGAGGTGCGTAGCAAAACTGTGACGCAGCGTGTGCGGTCCTACCCGCTTGGCGATGTCGGCTGCCTCGGCAGCTTCGACGACGACACGGTGGAGCTGGCGTGTGCTGATCGGCAGCATGGCGCCTCGTCCCGGGAAGAGCCAGCCATCAGCGTGGAGCACACCCTGCTGACGCCCCGCGCGCCACCAGTCACGCAGCAGCACGAGCAAGCCCTCTGGCAGCATGGCATTGCGGTATCGCCCGCCTTTGCCACGCTCGATCCTGAGCAGCATGCGCTTGCTGTCGATATCGCGCACCTTGAGCGCCGCGACCTCGCCGACGCGCAGACCCGCACCATAGGCGACCGACAATGCGGCCTGATGCTTGAGGCTGGTGGTCGCATCGAGCAGGCGCTTCACCTCGCTCTGGGTCAGCACCACCGGGATCTTGCGAGCGTGCGCGGTGCGGACCAGCTTGCGTGCAAGATCGGGCCGGTCGAGGGTGTGGGTGAAGAGGAACCGCAGCGCCGCCACGATGCTGTTCATGGTCGGCGCCGGCACCCCGGCTTCCCGTTGCTCAATCTGGAACCGGCGGACATCCTCGGCGGTCGCGGTATGCGGCGAGCGCCCCAGCCAGGTCGCGAACCGTCCCACATCGCGCTGGTAGTTGCGTTGCGTCTCCGGCCCGAACCGGCGCAGTGACATATCCTCGATCAGCCGCTGGCGAAGCGGGCTGACCGGCCCAATCGGAATAATCTCGTTCATCGTTCGACTCCTTGGTTGAAGGAGCCACAATCGTCTGCCTCTCTCGGATCAGGCGCTACGCCTGTCGTTCTACATCACCCTCGCCGCCAGCGACACTCCCGCGAAGCGGGTTCGTGC
>NZ_LSKQ01000253.1 GCF_001557115.1 Erythrobacter sp. CCH5-A1 | reverse complement strand
TGATCGTGAATTGACATATTCTGAGCCTTTCGAAGGCATCATATCACGACGGTGAGGCCCATCCAAGCGTTCTAATTATGTTCCGGTTTCGTTTCCGCACAAGTCTCATTGCGGAATGGAACCATGAAGCGGCGGCAGCTGAAACCCATGCTCCTCGCGCGCATGCTTTACGCCGGGCAGGGCGGTGATCTTGGGAAGAAGCCTGATAGGCCCGCGTCCACCAAGAACGCCGGTCCGTTTCATCACCCGCTCGACATCGATGCCGAGCGCCTCAAGCTTGAGCGCGACGCTGCCGATCGCTTCGCGGTCGTTCACGGTCACGATGAAGCTGGTGAGCTCATCAGGCTTGTTCGCCCGTTGTGTTGCCGATTTCGTCATAGCCTGAGAGATAATGCATCAAGGAGCCTTAACCAAGCCCTTCCCGATGTCGATGGTGCTTTGCCCTTCGAGCGGTTCAGCCGCTGCGACAAGCTGATCCCAGAGCCGCTGTCCCCTGAGCGCCGGGTTGGATTCGGCCCATAGCGCAGCCAGCCCCGCCACGTGCGGACAGGCCATGCTTGTTCCGCTGAGGATTCGGTAGAGCTGGGGGCGCGGAACCGACGAGAAGACACCTGAGCCAGGTGCTGCCACATCAATACGGCCGGTGCCCACGCCACCATTCGAATAGGGCGCGACCCGTCCGTCCGCCTCGATGGCCGCGACCGCCATGATCGATGGCGCATTGGCGGGCGAGCTGACGGGGGCAACATAGCGGTAGCGGCGATCACTGTCGTTGCCGGCCGCGGCGACGATCAGACAGCCCGCGTCAAGAGCCTGCGATGCGATATCCTCGTAGAGCGGATCGAATGGCTCCTGCGGGCCTGTGGCGCGGCCGAGCGACATCGAGATGATGTCGCAGCCGTTGTCGAGCGCCCACTCGA